>DBQJ01000021.1:4048-64438 GCA_002305205.1 candidate division WWE3 bacterium UBA1397
TGAATTTAGTTCCATATGCTAATCCAAAAAGAATAGCAGACAACACCGTGTTTAAATTATCAAAATTATTGGTATAAGCTTTATATAGGAAATATATTGAACCCAGAAGAAGAAAGGTAAGGAAGATATCAGCATTAACATAGTGTGAATGAACAATGAATTTCCAGTTTAAAAGGATTAAAAATAGTGATATTAGTTTAATTAGAAGATTATTATTTTTTTCTTTAAATAATTTACCGGCTAAAAGAAAGGTAAATATCCCTGTTCCGAGAGTAATGGCAGTTGTTAATAATCTCATAAATATATAGATAGAGGTTTTATCAAAATGCAGATTAGCTAAATTCATAAATTTGCTAAAACCCATGGTAAAAACAGTTAAAAAATAGGTTGGAAAAGTACCGTAGACGTAAGATATGGGTATTAATTTGTAATAATTATTATTTTTAATAATATCTCTTATCTCATACGTATATTTTATTGCCGGTTCAGCTATTTCCGGTTCATCCGCATAAAAACTATGAGGAAGACCAAAATTAATATTCCATGTGTTGAAGAATAACCCAAATAATAAAACTGCCGTTAATAGTAATGCGGGAAGGATATTTTTTTTCATTTTCAATATATAAATGTATTTATTCAGTAAATATAATTTGTTTTTCCGGGACAGTTCCCTCAAAATTCATTTTTTCTTTATTAAAAGATAGTGATTTTATATAAAACCCCGGAAAGCCGTTTATTATTGAGTTCACGCTTTCCGTAACGGAAGGAGTTACTTTATCTATCATTTGTTTAGGCATATTTATAATACCTATGGATATTTTTTCCGGATTAATTTCTGCCTCCCCTTCTTTAACAATAAAACTACCTTTAACGTATATCGGAATGTCTCTTTCGGGTATATTCATATTCCTCATAGCTTCCTTTACCTGTTCATCCGTAGCACCCAGAACCTGTGCGAAGGAGATCATTTTATTTATCTTTACCATAGCCGCAGCCTCCACTATGCCGTTATCCCCTATCTTTATCTGCAATTCAAAAAGAGGGAAGTATTTCCAGGGACTATTTGCTAAAGCAGACAGTTCTTCACTATTCAGAGAGTACTTTACCTGTTTCTGTCCTTCAAATATTATCCCAGCATCGGAAGTAAATTTATCACTAACATCTTTGTTCGGTGAAGACGTACCTTTCATTATTGTTGTTTTTGTTCCTATACTATCGTGGATCTTCATCACATCTATACCTGAATACCTTATTCCTAGATCCCGGGCTTTGTTAAACCCAAGCATCTGATCCAATGGGGGAAGTATCCCGAATTTAATACCTATGAAAATGAGTATACCCGCTAGGATAAACAGAAATACAATTACCCTTATTAATGTTCCAATTCCTCCTTTTCCCTCTTTATTTTTATAAAAATGCATATTCATATCTCTAATGCTATGATACTTTAATTGTTTATGAAATTACAAACTCTTCCAATTCTTTTATTCCCCCAAAAGAAATTCTATCTTTAATCAGATTATCTTCAGCTAACATTATGCCCGGGGTGATGGCCAACCCTCCCCATTTTTCTTTTACTTTATCCAATGCTTGCGTTAAAGAATGTTTTTTATTTATATTTTCAATGAGATTAAGTTGTGTATATTTCTCTTTCTCCAGATTAAAACAGGATACAGCTATAGTATGTACGGGGTATTTATAGGGAGATCTGATCAGAATATTATATGCTGTTTTATAAATATCCCCCGGATAAAAAAGATTATTTCTAGTTCCCAGGGATTTATGCCAGTAAACACCATTTTTATAGAGAAGGGAGATATGAACCCCATGAGATATATATCCTGCCCTTCTCATTCTCAGAGACATCTTATCTATTAAACCCATCAAGATTGGAGATATTTCTTCCGGTGTACGCAATATTTTTTGAAGAGCCAAAGAATTTCCGTAGCTTTTTCTCCCGAATTCAACATCATCTATTTCCCATCCTCTCAAACGAAGATACCAATAGTATCCTATGACGGAATGAAATGCATTCTGCAGAGTTTTAGGATCTGTTTTGCAGAAATCCATTACATTATAAATTCCGGCTTTATTAAGTCTTATTATATTGTTTGTTTTTATTCCGCATAGATCTGAAAGATTAAGCCCGGAAAATATTTTTTCATAATTGTTTTTATCTATTATTTCCAATCCATCGGGCTTTTTAAGCTCTGAGGCAGTTTTAGCCAGGAATCTGTTTGTACCTATACCTACTGATACAGTAATCCATTCCCCTATCTCTTTTTTTAGCCTTTTCTTTATATCCTCTCCCACCCAAACAGCACCTTGTTTGAGCGAAGGATACCCCTCAATGTTAAAAACAAATTCATCTATAGATTTAGGTATGGGTTTTTCCACNNGCTAATATACATCCATTTGGTGTTTTATAAGCAGCTACGGCAATAGGCTTCCCTCTTAACTGGGGGTTTGCCTGTTGCTCTATAGTGGCAAAGCATGAATTTAAATCTATATGCATTATTGTCGGTATCTTCGGGTTGAACCCGATATTATTCATGAACATATTTGGTCATCTCCAATCTGTTCTAAAGACCAGAATAAATTATCCGTGTTAAGAACCAGTTTAAAAAACAGATTCTCCGTTACAGCGGTGAATATATGAAATAGAGTTTTACCTTTTCTGAAAGAGTAATGAAGCCCTATCTTTTTAATGTGGTAGTTTCTTCCTTCCCAAAGGAGGGATATTGGAAAAGATGTGTTTTTCCTATGGTCATAATATAAGCTGACACTAATTGGGGTTTTTATGTCCTGTATCATTTAAAATACCCGAAGGAAATACGAATATAATATCTTATATAATAGTCAGGGATTTTAATCAATGGGTATTTGTTAAATTCCGTGAAAATGATAGCATGAAAATTATGAAAACTATCATAGTAACGGGAGGCGCGGGGTTTTTAGGAAGTCATTTATGCGAATATCTATTGGAAAAAGGAGACAAAGTCATTTGTTTAGATAATCTTTTCACAGGAAGCAAGGAAAATATTCACCACCTTTTATCCAATCCTAATTTCAGTTTTATAAACCATGATATTATAGACCAGCTTTATCTTGATAATATAATAATTGATCAAATATATAACTTAGCTTGCCCCGCATCACCTATCCATTATCAGATTAACCCCGTAAGAACTATAAAAGCCAATACAATTGGAGTAATTAATATTCTTGGTTTAGCAAAGAAACATAAAGCCAGGATTCTTCAAGCTTCAACCTCTGAGGTTTACGGAGACCCCCTAGTTCATCCCCAGACGGAAGATTACAGGGGAAATGTAAATACAATAGGACCGAGAGCTTGCTATGATGAAGGTAAAAGAGTATCCGAAACTTTATTTTTTGATTATCACCGTCAGCATAAATTGGAGATACGTATAATAAGAATATTTAATACCTACGGTCCTAGAATGGCTTTAGATGATGGAAGAGTAGTATCAAATTTCATTCTCCAGGCATTAAAAGGAGAACCGATTACCATATACGGAGATGGTAAACAGACCAGATCTTTTTGTTACGTAGAGGACATGATCGGAGGAATTTATCTTCTCATGAACAAGGATAATTTTACGGGTCCCGTTAACGTTGGAAATCCAAATGAAATAAATTTACTTGATTTAGCTAATAGAATCATTGAATATACGGAATCAAAATCCAAACTGGTATTTAAAGATCTTCCGGAGGATGATCCCAAACAAAGAAGACCTGATATTTCTCTTGCAAAAAAGGAACTAGGCTGGGAGCCAAAAACACATCTGGAAGAAGGTTTAAAGAAAACCATAGAATACTTTAGGACTAAAGTCTAAATATATTTCTGGCCCCTCAGTACCGTTATTTTCTGTACGCTTCAAAAGCAGCAGCTGCATCAGGATTAATTTCTTGAAGTAGTTCAATAACCTTACTTCTGATTAATATTCCATCTACAACACCGTCTTGAGCTACTTCATCAAGCCACGATTCAATTTCATTAGCAATCTTAATTCCCTCGTCTTCAGTACCCCCGGATTTGATTACAGCCTCCTCTATCTTTTTGGGATCAAAATCCTGAACCTCACCGTTTTTCTTTAACACCTTATACATAGAAAATACACCCCCTTAGTTTATTTAATTGAAATAAATTAATTACTTTTTTCCTTAATATAAGTTAGTTGTATTAATTACCTTTAGGTAAGTTTTCACAAGCAATACCATCCGCATCCCCATCCAATTTGTTGATATCATATCCGGCACCCCCGCATTTATCCAATACTTCCTGAGCTTCGGGTTGCAGCTTAAAGCTGGCGCAGTTATAAATATCTTCTTTACAGCTTTCAAGAAGAAAATTTCCATTTGCATCCCTTTTTATTTTTGCCTCTTCCATACTTTGACCGGACATTATCTTTCCCAAATCCCAGTCATTATTTGTTAACTCCAATCCAAAAGCAGCTGCCAATAACACTAACAAACCTCCGAATAGAGGTTTAAGGAATTTTTTCTTTCCTTCGCTTGCGTCAGCTAAAGGTTTAAATTTAGGAATATTTAATTCTGCCATATACCTCCTTAAGAAACGGAATAAAATAAATAAGCAACTACAAGAATAAGGAAGATTATTAGCAGAAGACGAAGAACTTTATTTCCTCTCATACGTTCCATATTGCTAACCATGAGTAAATCATAACACTTTATTTATATATGTATCAATATATGATGTAAAATATTAGTATGAAAAAATTAAGTCAAGAACAAAAAGATAAAATAAAAGCAGGATTAGAATTGTTATGTGAGGAGAATACCACCTTGGATAAATTGCAAAAGCTTTCCGAATTAATCAAGGATACAAGTGCTCTGGCGGACAAGAAGATAAAACAGGTATTAGATATTGCTGATAGAGTTAGAAAAATACAGGAAGGGGATGTTATTTATCTTTCTCTGGAAAATCTTTCTGAGGATACTCCTAAGAAAAAAGATAGGAAGAAGCTCCTTCTTCTATTATTAAAAAATTGGAAGGATTTACAATCCGAGATTGAAAGAATACATCGAATACAAGAAACAGCTGCAGTATCAGGATTAACAAGTAAGGATAGTGTAGTAAAGACAGGTAAGACCTTACTAACCATGAAAGGACCTTTGGGAGCGGTTACCATTATTGCTGCTGGAATAGTGGCATTAACTACATTTTTAAATAATAAAGCTGTAAATATTGAAGTTAAGAATTATGGATGTTCTCCTATCAGTACACATATGCAGAAGGATATAAATATACCGGGGTTAAAACTTCCTTCAGAAGATATAATTTCAGGAGAGCGGGGTCAGATTACAATACCCGGTATAGATATTAGCGTAGATTTGACTAAGAAGGGTGGCGCTAAAATAAAAGCTTTAAATTTTTCAAAAGAGTTTAATTATTCAGGAGAAATTAAGGACATAATTTATGATGGTAAATCTTTGATGGGAAAGAATAATATAATAAAATTGGGAGAGTCCAAAGACCACGAGTTAATAATTAATTGTGGCAGCAATATTAAAGGGTAGTAGATAATGTTTTAGATTAAAAATTTATTGATTGGGTAGATCGACTGAGGTCTTTCTACGTGATATCATCTATTTTATGCTGGATAGATTAATTGAACTTTTAGATCCGTGGGTTATCTTTGGTTTCTCAGCTCAGTTTGTATTTTTTCTAAGATTTGCAGTTCAGTGGTGGGTTTCAGAAAAGAAAAAAGAGAGTGTTATTCCCGTATCTTTCTGGTATTTAAGTATTGTTGGTACATTAATGATTCTTGTTTATTCCATAAAACGCAGGGATATAGTTTTTATAGCAGCTTCATGTCTTAATTCATTAATATATATAAGAAATCTTATCTTAATATTCAGGAAGAAAGAGAAAGATAGAGCAGAAAGCAGTAATATATAAATATTCTGATTATTTTCAAATTAAATCTATGATTAAAAGATACAGAAAGGATTCGGATATTTCTTATTCCCTGGGAATATCTCCTACTATAGAGCTTCTCAGAAATAGATCGATGGAAACAATAAAAGTGTATCTATCACCGGACGTTTCTGAAGACAGCAAAGGAGTATCAGAGATAAAGAATATATGCCGTGAAAAAGGCATTTCCTGGGAAATTAATAAATCAGTCATGGATAGAATTTCAGTTACCGGCAATACATATACTGCCGGAGTTTATAAGAAGTATACTTCTGATTTAGATCCTATGGGTAATCATATTGTATTGTTTGAACCTGCAGATATGGGTAATTTAGGTACTATATGCAGAACTATGTATGCCTATGGATTTAAAGAATTGGCAATTATTAAACCTGCTGTAGATATATTTGATCCTAAAGTTGGAAGATCTTCTATGGGGGCTGTATATACGGTAAATTATAATTACTTTAATTCAATAGATGAGTATATCTCATTGTATAAACACACTAATTATTTCTTTGTTACTGATGGAGATAGTATTTTATCTAAAACTAATTTTAACAACCCTTATTCAATATTTTTTGGAAACGAAGGTAAGGGATTGCCCGCAGACGTCACAGATAAAGGAAAGCGTGTGAGAATACCACAGAGTTCATATGTTGATTCTTTAAATTTATCTGTTGCTGTTGGAATAGCACTCTATCAAATAAATCAGTAGTTTCTATCTTCAGTAAATAGACCTTATTGAAGATATATGTTAATAATTAATAATGGAAATGTTCTTAAAGATTATCCTATATGTCTTTTCCTTTATTGTCCTTTGGTATGCTTCTGATTTGATTATTTCTTCAGTTGATAAGATGTCAAAATCAATAAAAATGTCACGCTTCGCCCTCTCCTTTTTTATTCTGGGAATGCTAACCTCCATGCCTGAAATTGGTGTAGGAATAACTTCAATTATTGAGAATGACCCGCAGATATTCGTCGGAAATCTATTAGGCGGTGTTGTTGTCATATTCTTATTTATTATTCCTATGCTTGCAATATTTGGTAATGGGATAAATCTGACTAATAGAATGGACCCCGGAGCATTGTTTATGTCCCTCATTATTTGTGTAGCACCATCCTTTTTAGTAGCCGATAGAAAAATTGGTATATTTGAAGCTATTTTAATGATTCTCCTATATTTGATTACTTTTTACATTGTCCAAAGAAAACAAAACCTGGTTGAGAGCTTTGAATCAGCAGTAAAGAAAAACGGTAAACATAATTTAGTATCTTTTTTAAGAATATTGATAGGTTTGGTATTAATATTCTTTGTCAGTGATTTCATTGTTGAAAGAACAATGGAATTTTCAGAAATATTAAAAATATCTCCCTTTGTAATTAGTGTGGTGGTGCTATCCATAGGAACTAATTTACCCGAACTATTTATTGCTGTAAGGAGTTTAAAATCAAACAATAAGGATATTGCATTTGGAGACTATATCGGTTCTGCTACTGCCAACACTCTTATATTTGGAGTAATGGTTATGATAAACGGAGGGGCTATAATCATTCCTAATCATTTCATCCAGAGATTTATATTTATATTTATTGGTCTTATTCTTTTCTATTTCTTTGCCCGATCAAAAAACAGATTATCCAGAAAGGAAGCAGTTATTCTGCTTCTGTTATACCTATGTTTTATTGGTGTGGAATTAATCCTTAGTTAATATTTAATTTATTCCCAGTATTATTGTTATCTTATTCTCTTCCGTTTCAATTATTTCTTTCTCAATATCCTTTGTATATCTGAACGACAGTGATACTACCCCAAGGATGATAAAAGAAAGACCGTAAAAGAAATATATATACTCTATCTCATTTGTTAGTAAATCGGGCATTGTTCTAATTATACAGCAGGTATCTATGAAGATATTAATTTTTTAAAAATGTTAGAATCTTTTTATGAAGATTGCTATATTTGCATCTTTCTCCCAGGGAAAGGGAGGGGGTGTGGGCAGAGTAACACACGAGTTAGCCGAAGCTATGTCCAGTAAAGGTCATAGTGTGTTGTTAGTTCAGCCGGGCAGGAAGACGGTAATTGAGCAGACAAATAATTTGAAGAAGCTATACATAAAAAGTATCGGTAATGGAGATATAGATCTTCCTTTGTTAACGATAAAGAATATTAAAACTGTATTCAAAGCTTTGGATGATTTATCCCCTGATATTGTTCATGTTCATGATCAAGGTTCTCTTCCGATGCTGGGTTTAGGGTGGGCTAAAAGCACCCGCACCCCATTTATAATGACAATACACATCCTCGCTACAAAAATAACTGATTTTGGAATGAGTGATGTATTCAAGAAATTAAAGTTTATGGTTACTCCTAAGATAGCTCTTTTATACTCAAATACTGTTTATAAAAATACGGATGCATTTATTGTATTAAACGATGCTGCTGAGAAAGAAATGGCAAAAGTTGGATATTCGGACAACGTATATAAAATACCAAATGGTAGAAATATAAAGGTATTCAATCAATGCAGCATACCCGATGTTGAGAAAAAGGATAAAACACTAATATTCACAGGCCACTTAACTGCTAGGAAAAACCAGGATTATTTAATAGATGTGATGAAATACCTTCCTGACAATTACAATTTACTTTTGGTAGGAAAGCATCTGGATGAAGATTATTTATCTCAGATGAAGTTAAAAATAGAGAATAATCTTAGAGAATCATCAAATCGATGCGGAAAAGTATCTATTATGGGTGAAGTTGGATTCTCTAAAATACCTAAAGTATTGGAAAAGAGCCATTTATTTGTATCAGCATCAAAGATGGAGGTTCAAAGTTTAGCTGTTATCGAAGCATTAGCATCAGGAAAACCGGTGGTTGGTTTATCCAATGAAACGATAGATGAGCTTATTGATGATTCAGTAGGAAAAAGACTTGATAAAGATACAAGACCGAAGGAATTTGCTCACGAAGTGGAGAGAATATTAAATCTACCCAAAGACAAGTATCTAAATATGTGCGCAAATTGTAGGGAGAGGGTATCTAATTTGGACTGGAGTGTAATAGTAGATAGAACAGTTGAACTATATTCCTCTCTGTTAAGGGAAAAGGATAATACCAAGAATAAGGATAGATGGGAAATATTAAAAGATATATTTCCAAAGGATTTAAATTCTGAAGTAGATATAAAAGTTATATCCAAATCAGTTGCTTTATTCTTTAAGGGTCATAGAGTAGGGTTAAAGTGGAGGAGGTTTGTAGTAGGTTCTTTTATCGGGACAGCAATAATAATTATGTTATTCTTTGCCGAGCAGGGGGTAGAAAAGATAGATAACCGTTTATCAAAATTTTTTGAAATATTAGATAGTTAATTACTTAGATCAGAGTTTTTCTATTCTCATTTCGTCATTTGCGTATGATGATAGGGATGCTATTAATTCATTTTCTTTTGTATTTATATCCAGCCATTTATCTTCCTGATTTAAAGAGATGATTACGGGCATTCTCTCATGAATTTGTTCAACTATTCTATTTGGTCTTGTTGTAATTATTGTATAAGAAAGGATAGTATTACCTTCATTATTTATCCACGATTCATATAATCCTGCAAAGGAAAATGTTTCTTGTGCGTTCAGTCTAATAAAATATGGTGTACTTTTCTTTCCTTCTTCTTTTTTCCACTCATAGAATCCCGAAGCAGGTACTAAACATCTTTTTTTCATGAAAGATCTTCTAAATGAAGGCTTTATATTTATACTTTCCGAACGGGCATTGATATTTTTAAAGCCGATCTTAGGATCTATTGCCCAAGATGGGATTAAACCCCATTTCATTAGATGAATTTCTTTCCCATCATTATTTATTACCACGGGGTGTATTGATCCGGGAAGGCATAGATAATTTGGTTCAAGTTTTGGCGTGTCTTTCAAAGATGTTTTTATAGAGTATCTTTTATATAGATCACCGGTATTTAATAAATATTTACCGCACATATTTGGATTGTATCAAATATACGAATAAATACCGAATACGAAACTGGGATAAATTGAGATATTATTGTTTAGCAGCTTTTATTAATAAAAGCATTCCCAATAAAAAGCTTTTTTTCTCCAGTATTTTAAAATTATGTTTTTCCAATAATATCGGTAAAGATTTACTGGAGAATGTATGCAAATGGGCATGTTTCCAAACCTTTCCTTTGGATGAGGTCCACAGGAACCATATTATTCTAAATAAAATACTATTTGATGGTACTAAAACAATAAATATTCCTTGAGGAGATAAAACTCTTGATACCTCTTTTAGTATTTGATCAATATCAACACAATGTTCTAAGGATTCAATTGAATAAACAGCGCTGAATGTAGAGTTTTCAAAGGGTAGGGTATGAGCATCGGCCGTAATGAATTTTAGATAATCATTTCCCCTTATTTTATTTGCATAATCCACGGAATCTTCTAAAACATCAATTCCTATTATATATGGGCATTGGGTGTATTTTTTGATTTTCTCTGTGAATAGACCATCAGAAGAACCGATATCTAATATTTTCCCATCTATTTTTTGTGATATTTTTTCAACTTCTTTAAATCTTCTACTATGCCAGAATCTTTGAAGGAGGTTTGTTCTTATTGATTTATCATAATATCCGGGGGGAACGTAATCATAAATGTGTTTTTTATAATCTTGCATATATGTTTATTTTAAAATAGGAATATACATTTATAACATAATGTTAGGCAGTATTACTAATAATTAAGTTTGATATTTATACACACATATATATCTATCTATTAAGATTGATTTAGATGCAAAATAGGGTAGGAATTAATCTACAGAGATATTACTTCATCTCCCTCTCTAACCTTTTCCGTAACTTTAATTCCGATCTCCTGGCCTTTTTTAGCTTGGGAAATATTTTTATGATCTACTTGCATTTCATTTACTTCCTGTTCAAAGCTTGAGATCTTTCCTTTTATTCTTATTCTATCTCCAATTTTCAAATCTCCGTTTAGTTTTATTATCCCTACATTTATATGATCAAAATAATGGGTTATTACCCCTATTTTCTTTTCTGTCATCTTATCTTTAACACCTCCTTTGTACATAACTTATATTTTATTCATTATAACAAGAATAAAACGGTCAATATAATGATTGAGAATTTCTATCCCATTGTTGGTTAAAGTACTATAATCATGGTATATGAAAGGTGCTGTATTTGTAATCTTTCTTCCATTTATTCTTCCTATCATTGTTGTAGGAGTATTCATTATTAGAATTATACTGAAGGGAAGAAAGGAATCATGGAGAGGGGAAGTATTAAATAAATCATATAATTCAAAAAAGGGTAGTTTTGAGGATAGTAAGAAGATAGAGCATTTTTATACTCTAGAAGTAAAAATGGAAAAAGGAAATATCAGAAACATAGCTGTATCAAGTCAATTTTATGATGAATGTGAGATAGGGGACAAGATAGAGAAACCATCCGGAGTTCTTTATCCCAGGAAGATACCTTATATATAAAAGTAGCTTTAGTGTGCTAGATCAATCCTGAAAAAAGAAGTATTAAAGATATTAATGTAATTACTCCGAATATACCTACGGTTCTAGTAAATAGATTTACAGCTTCTTTCTTATTCCCTTCAATAAAGAGTATTACAGGTTGATAGAAAAATAGGAAAGCCATTATCGCTACAGAAAGTGTAAGTACAAATAGCATAATTAAGGGGGCGCCGAAAGTGTCAGGTTTATTTCTAAAAGGCTGAGTTGCCAAATTCATTACTAAGACAACTAGAATTATGTAAGAAGAAGCAGCAAGTGCATTAATAATAGGATTCCTAGACATAAGGTAATTATAGACCAATTAAATATATTATGCTGTATTAAGAAGATTTAATTTACAAGTACAGATAAATATTTTTTTATGGCTCAGAAATAGTAATATTAATGTAATTGGTTAAATTGTACGAATTTTTCAAGTTTTTGAATACTTTAGGTTAGTAATACAAATTAAAGAGGAATACTTTCGAGTGGGAAAAAATATGGCATAATTTCCATCAGATCTCCAATTAGGTCTAATATTATGCTTCCAATAATTGCTGACCAAATATTCGCAATAAAAGAATAAATTAGTATATTTTTCAACCTATTTTCTTTAAACATAAATTTAATAAGAATCGCTTCAAAAATGATTACTATTAACTCCATAACTAAGAGCGGAACATAGCCCCGCGTTGGTAGAAGAATAGTTGCTAAATAAAAAGTGGGTACAGAAAGTAAATTCGCTGTTAATAAGATACGCAAAGCTTTTTTAGTTCTAAAGCCAAAAAAAACGAGAAATATTGGTATTTCCAAAAGCAATGTAATTGGTGTTATTTGTAACAACACTTTTATATGGTAAATAATAAAATTATCTGACGACAGATCTTTAAAACAGAACTTTATATCTCCCCCAAAAGAACTTCCATCTTGTTCAAGAAATCTATATTTAGGATTATTCTCATATTCTGCGCATCCATTATAAGTTTTAGGGCCAAAAGGTTCCTCACTGCTATAACTACATTCAACCATCATTTCGCTGGGATGGCATTTTGCAATGAAATAGTTTGGATTTGGTACATCAGCAAGAACTATTTTCGGAATAAAAGCCAATGGAAGAAAAAAGAGGAAAATATTAAATAATAATTTTTTCATCGATCTCAGTGTATCATAACTCAGTTATATTAAGTACAGATTGGCTCCCCATTGTTGTATTTATCCGAAGTTTAATACCCGTATTTGCTTCCATCTAGCCTTTAGTGTTAATATGCTCATGTTAGTGAAAACCGAATACACCTAAACGCTATGACTCGGAGTCCATGAATAACCAATAAATGGGGTCTAGCCGACGAGCGGCGGGAAGAACAGATACTTTGCAGAGTATCCCAGTAGAACCTGACGGAAGCCCCCGTTATCACAGGCTGAACTATAACCTTGCCAAGTTTCTTGGTTTCAAGAGTAGCCAATGAGCGTCTAACAGCGATGTTGGACTAAAAGAGGGTGGTACCACGATATTGCGAAACCTATCGTCCCTCAGCATTATTTCTGTATTTTTACAGGCATAATGCTGGGGGATTTTTTTGTTGTACTAAGTTTATGCTTTAATTAAAGCAAGGAGATTATATGAAAAAAGAAAATAATGAAAATAGTGTATATGATTTTAAACAGGTAGAAGATAAGTGGTATAAGCAGTGGTACGGAAATAATATCTACGGTGTTCAGATAGATAGTACCAAGCCCAAGTTTTACTGTTTGGACACTTTTCCTTATCCTTCTGCTGATGGCGTACATATAGGATATGTCAAAAGCTTTGGAGGTATGGATGTTGTAGCCCGTTACAAACGAATGAAGGGTTTTAATGTTCTTTATGCAATGGGTTGGGACACACTTGGACTTCCAGCAGAAAACTACGCAATTAAAACTGGTATTCACCCAAGAGAAATAACCTACAAAAGCATTAAAAACTATAAGGAGCAGTTTAAGCACTTCGGTATTAGTTATGACTGGAACAGGGAAATAGATACAGCGGAGCCAATATATTACAGATGGACTCAATGGTTGTTTTTGCAAATGTACAAAAAAGGTTTGGCATACAAAAAGGAGTTTCCAGTTAATTGGTGCGAAAGCTGTAAAACCGTTATCTCAAACGAACAAGTTGTAGACGGAAAATGTGAAAGGTGCAAAGGTACGGTCATACAAAAGCCATTACTGCAATGGTTTTTCAAAGTAAGTGCCTATAAAGAACGCTTGTACAAAGATACAGAAAAGCTTAACTGGGAAGAAAAATATCTTAATCCGCACAGGAAATGGATTGAAGGTGTAAGAGATTGGTGCGTATCAAGACAAAGATATTGGGGTCCTCCTATACCAATTATTTATTGCCCAAAATGTGGGGAAGTTCCTGTACCTGAAAAAGATTTGCCAGTTTTCTTGCCGATGAATGTAGATTTCACACCTACAGGTGAGCCACCCTTAGCTAAAGTAGACCACTTTGTGAACACTACTTGCCCCAGGTGCGGCGAAGCAGCGAAGCGAGAGACTGACACCATGGACACTTTTGTGACTTCTGCATGGTATCAGTTTAGGTTTACCGACCCAAATAATGACGATATGTTTGCATCACCTACTCAATTGGGTTATTGGGGTTGTGTCGACCACTATCAAGGAACTATTGAACATATTACAGCACATTTGATATATGCAAGGTTTGTAACGAAAGTTCTTTATGACGAAGGTCTCGTATCTTTTGACGAGCCTTTTCCTAAATACACACCTGTTGGATTACTTGTGGACAAAAGCGGTGAAAAATACTCTAAAAGATTGGGAAACGCTCCTGATACAAATGAACTGATTGCAAAATATGGTGGCGATTTGTTAAGACTTTCCTGTCAGTTTATTACCCCTTTTGATGACATCTCTCGCTGGGGAGAATCCGATATTGTAGGTGTTAAAAGGTTCTTTGATAGTGTATGGAACATCTTTGTGACTAAAGTTACTGATGATGTTGCAGAAGTACCTAGCAAAATAAGCTCTGACTTGAATAGACTTATAGGGGATGTAGAAGAAGCCATTGAAGCAATGAAGTTCAATGTGGCAATTAGCAAGATGATGGTTTTTATTGCCTCTCTTAAAGACTTTGATACTGTCCCTGCTGAGGTGTGGGAAACATTTGTGAAACTTATTGCACCCTTCGCACCATTTGTTGCTGAGGAAATGTGGTCTCGCATGGGGTATACAACATCAGTACACTTAGCAAGTTTTCCGATTGTAAACAAAATCAGCTTGGAACAGACTACTGTAAGAGTAAGTATTCAAGTTAATGGCAAACTTAAAGGTGTACTTGACCTTCCAGTAGGTGCTTCAAAAGAAGTTGCAGTTAAGGATTCGTTAGAAACAGAACGAGTTAGTCAGGTGTTAAAAGACAAGAACTATTCCGTTATTTATGTGCAGGATAAAGTTATTAACTTTGTGACTGAGTAGGACTTGATTTTGCTTTACTATTTTACAAAGGGCACGCCGTTATGTAGGCTATTTTTATGATAAATAGACGCTTAACGGTTGCCCAGCGTGTCTTCATTCAAAAATACATTGAGACGGGTTCTTTAACCGAGGCAGCTTTAGTTGCTTATAAAGGTGTTAAAAACAGGCATACGGCGGCGGTAATTGGAAGTCAAAACATAAGAAAACCAGTAGTTACCCAACACTTGCAGAACTTTGATGAACGGTTTGAAATGTCCGATTACAAGCTGATTGAAAAACTTAAGCAAGCATTGGAAGCGTATAAGTATATTTATAACCCTATTACCAATGAACAGATGAAAGTACCTGACTACTTTATTCAGTTGAAGGCTTTGGAGTTTATCTTTAAGCTTAAAAACTATTTTGCTTCGGTGGATAAAACGGAACCAGTAACCCACGGTATCGAAGTTAAGTTTCACTACAACAAGACAAAGTAAATCTGCTGTAGCCTTCTGGGTTCGGGGAGTCCCAGCAATCGAGCTGGGGTGTCTTCGCTTGTGAAAAGGGATTTCCAGGGTTACTAAGGCTGTAGGTGATAAAATCAGCTTATTAGATTATATGAGATTAGATGTATCCCCCTTATGGGAAGAACTTAAAATATATGACCAGGTAAGTCTTGTAATGCAGCTGCTGGATTCGTTTTCCAAAGATACAAAGGATTTTACAAGAAAACTTGTACTTGTTAGGAATACAGACGATGAGGAGTCTGTTAAAAAGGATGCTTCATTATACGGATTCAGAAGCGAGGGAACATTGCTCGAACTGAAAAATAATAAGGTTTTCAAAAGTTTCAGGAAAATCAGCAAAACTGCTTCACCATCGTATTCTGTGAAAATTGACTGGAAAAGTCTCCTAAAATATGCAGAAAAACTTCACGATTTAGAGGCTGTGGATTCTTTCGCACTTGAAAGACCCAAAAAAAGTATGTTTCAGACCATAACCGAGATTACAAACAAGGAACATAGTAACGAGTTTGTGGTAACGGAAAAGATTTTAGGTACTTATTTTGACAATCCAGGGTTGGCACAAAAGCTAAGGAGAGAAGATAGCCCAGATACAAAAGCACCGTTCCTGACCGTTCTACGAGCCTTAGAACAGGAGAAAAAGATTCAATTGATGGAAATAGCCTTTGATTTTAGAAAACTTCCGTTACCTGCGAAAGATAAAGATTTTGAAAGAGGAATACCTGTAGGTGAGGAAATAGAGTTTTTTACAGCAGAGCACTGTTTTGTAAATGTAAAAGTAATTGATGCTGCAACACTTAAAAAAGTATTTGGGACAACCAAGTCCGCCTATTTGGGAAAACCTAAACTATTTGAAAAACAAGGGTGGGGATATTTGCAGTATGGTAGTAGCAAGCCAGCAAAAATAGGGAAGGTTTCGTCAAAACATTGGAAGCTGCTGGGGTTCACTTTTGATGTTTTAGGTGCAGAAAGAACAATACCTTCTGTTTTTGAAGAAATCGCAAATAAGAAAGACCTGCAAAAATCAAAATCAGTAAACAGCATAGCCCCCATGGTATCGGTAATTGAATACGCCAATAAAGAACTGCAAAAAGGAAATAAACTCAAAGGTAGGTTAGCAATCGTTGTCGATGAAAAAAGAAATACTGTAAAGGCTACCATTGTTTAGAGTGCATTTTCCTTAATCATTTTTGGGGCTATCTGACTATAGCCAGGATTCTGTTGCATTTACTTTGTAAACCCTGACCCATTTTTACTTAAAACACTCTCAAACCCTCCATTTATTTTGTTCAGTAAGGTCTCTTTACAATAAACCTATGAGACCAGAAAAGATTTATGAACAAAAGCCCTTCGCAATAAATGACATTGCACTTGCAGCAGCAGTTGTGTGTTTTCATCCATTGGTAGGTGTGGAAAAGTCTCCATTAAATCCACAAAAAGCGGTCTTCTTGTTTGAAGATTCTGAGCAGGTGCGGGAACTTGCTGATAAGTTTTGGAGAAAAGATTTGTTTGTTGAGGCTTCGGAATACTTTTCAAACATAAAGTTTTTGAAGGGGCGGATAAATGCCGAACATCTATGAGCGAAGTTGATGACAAAGCAATGTTGGAATACCTGCGTCAATTAGCGTGTTTCCTTCTGTCGCTGAGTGAAGGCAAGAAAGATGTGAGGAGAAAATATGAAAAAAGAACAAGAAAATCAAACTGAAAGTCCATTATCAAACTGGATAGTGTTTCCAAGAAGCATAGCCAGCTTATATAAAAACGGTGAAATCAACCGAGCAGAGTTTTTCGTATACTGCTACCTGCGTATTCAATGTAACCCATACGGAATCTGTACAACACATATGGAAGCAATTAGAGATGATGTCTTCGGAAAAGAAGGTGGTAAGAAATCAGTTTCCAAAAACTATGTTAATAAAATACTTTTGTCCTTGAAAAGTAAGAGGTTGCTATTTTATTTGGATAGAACTGGGAGGTCAGGTTCGTTTGAGGTTCATTTTCCTGATTTTATCGACCCTACCAAGAAAATCACCAGCATCGAACACTTGTTTATCAAGGAGGCAAGTCAGCAGGAGATTGGTGCTGTAGATGACAAAAAGTCAGAGGATAGTACAGAGGTTGAAGTAAAAAATCAGAAGTTGGTAGTGCCAGATAATGTTGATTTAGCTATTAAACAGGGTATTAATGAATCTGGAGAGTTCAGAGGTTATAATAACGATACCGATACTCAAAAGAAGATTGAAAATACCGATTTATCGGTTTCTTATAAAGTAGGAAGCAAAGACAGGGAAAGAACCGATACCGATTATGTGTGTAAAAACCCTACCGATAGTTTCATACCGACACTTTATGAGGAAGAAACAGCTAAATCGATAGCTGAAAGCGTTGGAGAAAAATGCATGGATAGATATCTTGGGCTGATTAAAAAAGGTTATTTCTGGGTTTTGGAGAAAGCATACGGTGAGTACAGCGAAGATGTCGGGAAAGGCAATAAAATAGATGTACCCGCCGCTTATATAAACGGAATAATTATTAGGATTCTTAAAGAAAGAATCGGAAAGTAACAATTTCTGCTTAGTTTTTGAAATATGTATGGATTAGAAGAACTAAAACCAAAAGTTGGAACAAAACTGAAAGCTGTTGATTATGAAAGAGTCAGCACGCCTGGACAGGTTGTAAACGGTCATTCAATGGAGGTGCAGAAAAAGATGTTCACTACGCTTGTCGAACAGCACGATATTGAGGTTCTTAAAACATTTGAAGACCCTGGACGTTCTGCAAGAGATTTGAATAGGCGTGACATAGAAGAACTGATGGATTTTTGTGATGATAATGCCGCAGTACTTGATGTTGTTTTTGTACAAGATACTTCACGGCTTTGTCGCAATGTTCAAGACCACTTAGCCCTCAAAGCCTTCTTGAAGAAGCGTAATATAAAACTTATTCCTTTAGACGGTTATTTTGGAGAGGGAGACGAAGCGGAGTTTGCAGATGTTGTGGTGGCGGCTATAAATCAGCTGGAAAGCCGTAGAACTGCGAAAAAAACAAAAAGAGTAATGAAGGCTCTTGCTGAGAAGGGTATAAAACCTGGGATGTCAGGGATAGGCTATCTAAACTCATACCAGAAAGACAAACCCATATACCCAGACCCCGAACGCCGATACTTTATTTATGATATTTACGAGCTATGGTTGACAGGTAATTATTCCGTTGCCAGTATCGCTGATATTGAGTTTTCAAAAGGATTTCGTACAAAAAGTGGCGGAAAAGTTCAGAAAAACACAATTACCAATATCCTCAAAAATATACTTTATGCAGGTGGTTTGAAATATGATGGCGTAGAATATGAAAAGGCGGCACATGAAGCCATCGTTCCACCTGACTGGTACAACCGCTCTCTTGCTATGTTTGAGAAGAAAAACAAAGGTGCCAACCGAAACAGA
Source organism: candidate division WWE3 bacterium UBA1397 (assembly GCA_002305205.1). Taxonomy (GTDB): domain Bacteria; phylum Patescibacteriota; class WWE3; order UBA101185; family UBA10185; genus UBA1397. Next base: position 22,985 of record DBQJ01000021.1, read on the forward strand.
AAACATACAACCTTATTAGCAGGTTATTGCTACTGCTTAAAATGTGGTCGTCAGATGGCGGCTGAGTATCACCCACGGGCAAACTACTATTCTTGTGGCAGTTGTGAAAAGACCAATGTACCACTTGAAAAAGTTGACAAGAAAGTGCGGGCTTTCTTTCATGGTACTGTGTTTTCTGAAAAAGCATTGGAAAATCTACGAAATGTTTTATATGAAGTCAAAGCCGAGCAAGGCATTAGTGTTCCTGAACAACTTAAAACACTTAGACAAAGGCGAGATATTTTGGATAAAAAAATGAAGCAGCTTGAAGATAAGATGTTTGGTGGTGATGACCTCGTCGATTCCGAAAGACTAAAAGAACGCTACAAGCCCCTTAAAGAGGAACTTAAACAGGTAGATGAGCAAATAGCCCAGATGGATAAACCCTCAACTACTCTTAAAGATTCTGAGATTGAAAAAGTCATCAAAGGTATGCGGAACATTGGTGAGCTTTATGATGCCATGACAAAGATTCAGCAAAAGCAGTTTTTACGCTTTTTTATTTCAAAGGCTTTCTTGGAAAAGGAACGGCTGATAACGAGTTTTGAGTATGTACCAGAGTTTAAGGCTTTAATATCAAGAGACTTGGTTCGTATAAAGTCCAATTGGCTCGCTTGCTGGAACGATTTTCGTACATTAGAAATAGAGAGTTTTGTTTATGAGGAAGCTTTAGCAGTATTAAGCGCATAATTACCCCACACCTTCACACACTATATCTCTAACCTTTTTATCCTTATAGTTGTAGAATGGGGCTATGGCGTTGTCCAAACGGCTTAGATTCAAAATATTCGAAAAGTATAACTTTACTTGTCAGTATTGTGGTAGGAAACCTCCCGAGGTTGTACTTGAGGTAGACCATGTGGTTTCTAGAAAAGATGGTGGGTTAGATGAAGAGATGAACCTTATTTGCAGTTGTTTTGATTGTAACCGAGGAAAGCGTGAAACATCGTTAGACATCCAAAAAATAAAAAATCAGAACTTTAAGAAAGAGCTGGAATATCTCGAAGAGAGACAGCAGCAACTTGAAGCTTACTATAACTTTATAAAGCGTAAAGAAGAACTAGAGAATGAAGAGCTGTCTGTATTTCAAAGAGCTTGGGAAGATTCATCTCAGGGAGAGAACTCCTTAACTGACCACGGTTTGAACGAGATAAGGAAGTTAAAAGAAGCTTATCCAACTGAATTAGTATTAGAGGCAATTAAGCTGGCGTGGAAAAATGAAAAAGTAGCTAATAATGAGAAGTTTAGATATATGTGCGGAATATTAAAGAATAAGCAGCGGATAAGTGAGGACCCCGAAACCGAAGAACATGTAAGGATAGAGATGAAGAAGTTTTTTGAAGGGTGGAATCATTATAGTAATAGAAGTGGTTTTGGTCCTGTTACAGTAGATTATAACCTGAAAAATGAGATTGCCGAAATCTTTAAGTTTGGTTGGTCTTATACTGATATTGCGGATTATGTAAAAGAAACCTTTGATTTTCATCATTACGATTACAGTTATCAACTAACGAAGTTACTTAAGCAGGATAAAAGGATATATAAGCACGATTAAATCTTTATCAATAATATAACCCGTTTTTAACTTCAATAAAGTAATATACTATGATAATATAGGGTTAATGCCTAATCCCACTGCTACAGCTATGACTTATTCAGTTATTCTTACAAACAATCTACCCGCCCAACAAATAACTCAAGTGGTTGAGGATTGGAAGGTATGTAGGATTCTTTCCCCAGAAGAACTAAGGTCAAAAGCAATAGACGAAGATGCAAAGAATGTAAAAAGTACAAATAAAGACAAGCAAACTAAGCTTGAGAGCCAGAAGAGTTTATCGGGGCTTTCCACTCAGGGTCTCCACTAATTAACGAAAAACTATTATCTTCAATTATTTTTATTTGGGGGTTCCCCGAGTCGTTTAGAAGTGCAGTTTTTCTAATATATAGTTCCCATATCAAGTTACTAAGTTTATTTATATCTGTTTCTGTTAGTTTGTTTTCTCCTTCAGTGGAGAAGTAACTTGTTAAATCACAAATGAATCCAGAGCTACATAAGGTAGAATCTTTTAAGTCATCAATCCCTATCAGTCTTCCGTGAGATAAAGTCTTAGTGGGGTCTGTAAAAATAGTGAAAGAATCATAAGTTAAGTTTGGATATGTAATCTTCTTTCTGTTGAGGATTTTCTTGGCAATATTTTCTGATAACTCAAGTTCATTTAGAGATGTAGCATAAATATCATAGTTATACTGTCGTAAAAAGGTTAGGCTAGCTTCATTTTTTGCAGGAAATATGGACTTTGCATCTTTAAGTAGCTTTTCTACTGCTTTAGTTATTAAGTAACCTGGTTTAGAAAACTTACGACCTTGATTATCCGATAAAGCCATTTGGGGGTCTATTGGTCCCAACTCTGCATTGTCGCATAAGATTATTTTATCTGCTCCTAATGAAACCATAGTTGCAGCACTTTTAGCTAACCTAGGTACTATTACTCTAAACTCTTTTATGTCGTTTCTAGATACATAAGTTTGGCAAACATTAATTATTCTTTCTGCTGAGGTTGCGTATCCACCACCACTATTTAATATTAGGTCTAATCCATGCAGGTTTGAAGGTGTCCTCAGTATATCTTCTATCATTACGGAATCATCATCGTTTATAAAAGAAAACGGAGAACCGTTAGCTGTTGAAGCAAAGTATGTTATGGTCCTTCTTTTAGTTAGAGTTTCGATATCTTTTATTATTTGGGTACATTTTTTTATGGATGAATCGTAGCTTTTTTGCGTCTGCAACTCTTGCATTAAAGACATTTGTACAGGTAATTGTTTATTCTGTTGTGGCTGGTTATCGGTGGGTGGCATAACAGGCTCATTATAACTCTTTATTTCAGAACTTATAAGCCTTATCGATGCTGCTATAAGACATTAGTAGCTATTTGTTTCTAACTTTTTTAATTACTGTTGCCACGATTTCGATTACAAACGCAACAAAAAACAAAAGTGTAATCAATCCTAATGGGAAAAACTCGGGAAAAATATTGGATATGGTAGCACTAACTAACCATCCGATAAGAAAAACCAACCATCCAAGCTTTTTATTTGTTGGTATTGAAAAATAGCTCATATAACCCTCCTAGTAAAAATATTTATTATCTTCAAAGTATTTCTTATACTCTGTTCTTATATTTTCTAGTCTTACTGTAGCTACATTTGTATTTTGACCAAATCCTCTAAGTTCGTACTCTCCTGTAGCTAGTTTATAAATCAAAGCGGTAAACATTTTGTCTGGTTTATTCACAAATATGATTTCAAGTTGTTTTCCTCCTGCTAAAGAGTTGTTTTCTTCGTATACAATAAAAGGACTTTCATAATAACTATTATCATAATCGCTTAAACCATTAGAAGTTTTACTACTTGATGTTTTTAGGTATTCATTTAATCGCTCTCTTAAGAACATTGCTTCTGCATTGTTAAAATAAGGGCTTTCATTTGTTGTTATCTGTGAAGGAGTTGGGTTCTTTGTATTACTAAGTAAAAGTAATCCGCTAAGAGCCGTAATGCCTATAATTAAGGGTATTATGATTTTCTTTTTCATCTTTCAGTCTTTTCTACCAATTATGTACAACATTAGCATTAAAATCCCATATCCAATCAAAATGATGGTACCGAATATTTGAAACTTATCTAAGAGGATTAAAAAGATGACAATAGGTATAAAAATGATTCCTATACCTAGGGTAATATGAAGAAGCGTTTTCCAAAAACTTTTTGTGCTAATAAGTGCCGACATTTTACCGATACTTGTTATGCTGACTTCGTGCGTTTCTTTAAGATAACTTTTATTGTTATTGAAAATACTTTCCCAATTATTTTTAGTACCCGTTTCTTTCCATAAATAATAAACTCCATAGAGTAATAAAAAGACGACAACAAAGCTTCCACCTTCTAAAATCTGCCCTACTCCTTGTACTTCTAGCGTTTCATTTTCATGGTTATATCCCCACCCGAATGATTCTCCTAACCAATATCTAATCTGATAAAAACCTGAAAACAAATAAATAATCAGTACAAGCCAAAATATCCATTTTATTAATCTTTCACCTAAACTATCTTTTCGCGGCATAAAAAAGGGACCACTTCCTTGTCCCTAGCCGCGAAGCATTGAGTCCAGAGGGAAGTAGCCCCTTTTCGGACTCAACGCTTTTTAAGCGTATACTTTTTTCGCGGCTAGGTTGTAATGAGCCCATTATCTCACTATAAGCATTTTCTGACTATATTTTTTCTATAAAGGGAAAGCGTATAAACTACACGTAGCGATTGAGATTATTTCAATAGGTTTGTATTAATATAACTGTTATTATTCCTTGTAGTTAAGGGATAGGTATTAAAATACATTAAAAATAAAAAAATGCTTTATAAAGGGTATAGATTACATACTCTTTAACCTATATATCCTATTATTTACACCTATTATTTTCCATCAAAGGTGTGATGCTATGACCCGATTAAGACCAACGGGGGTGTGTAAACTTGAGCTACCCGTACCCTATATAACCTGAAATAGTATAATTGCCTTATTATGACGATGAATATTAAGCTTTCCCCAAAGGTTTCCTTCAATGAAGTTGATGACCATGACCGCATGTTTTGTTTACTCCTTGCATTTCATTCTAGCTTTCAAAAGGATATAAACGATGCTAGAAAAGTACTCAATATTAAACAAATAGTAGATTACCCTAAAGACGCAACAATGTCTGATTTAATAAGGTTGTTTTCCCGAACAGTTAAAGGCTCCTCACTTGATAAAGTTACTGAGTCCCTAATGAGAAAATACGAACTCACAGATAATTGGAAATATTCAATAAAATCAGCTCTTGTTACAAACACCTTATTAGTTCCCGAGGATATCGAACCAATGTTTATCTCTTTACCTAGCCGTACTAAACCCCTTATATTAGAGATTTTAGAGACAGATGACCCGAAGTTGAAAGAATACCTTATTACTAAAAGATTGTTTGAGGCATATAAATACCCTTCTATTGAGATTAGAAGGCAAGTCTCTATTAATGAGATAAAAACTTGGTTAACTAAGCATAAAGATGTTTTCGACCTTTTACAGATGGAAGTGCCTCGAAAGAACACAGTGAGTATAGAGGAAAAAACATTTTATTGGGGAACTATGGTTGCTCTTAATACGCATGAAGGTAAGAAACCCGAATATACTAAACTATGTACTATGTTTAACGATGCCTTTGACCCTCAAGAGATTCCTTTTGAAGTACCAGATGAGGCCGCGTTAAGAACACATTACATGACTTATCTTAAATCCTTAAAAAATCGCGGTATGCCCGCATAAATACCTGTTCGTTAACTAGGTCTTTTATCAAAGTATTAATCACGATTTAGATTAAGCTTATGATTTATGAAAATAAACATAAGCCTGAAAATGAGAACAATTATTACAACACCTCTGATTTATATCTTGTTGCAACCTTAACTCTTTGGTATCCCATTGAGAGTCTAGACAAAACAAATCCCGAAAAAACCGTTTTCAACTTTCTTTTTACCGAAGATTTCCAAAAAACTTTAGATAAATATTGGCGTAATGAACTTTTAGTTGAACCTAAAGCATTACTTAATAACCTCAAAGTAATCAAAACTAGGTTATATGAGGAGTAAGCATGCTTTCGGAAAGTTTATTACTTGAACTTACTCAGTTATTCAAAGAGGAGTTCAGTATTGAACTAACAAAAGAGGATACAAAGGATTTAGCAGATTTTTTGTTGAGTTATTTCTCGTTGCTGCTAGGTATAGGTGAAGGATATGAATAACGATAAACGACTTGATATCAATAGACTTTGTTATTTCGTGGACCTTTACTGTAAAAAAGTTGATTTAGGTTCGAAGTATTTTATGTTGCGAGTAGAAGCTCTTAGAAAAGGTGACAAAGAAAAAGTTGAATACATAGAAAACATGTTACTAAAACCTGCTGATATTCAAGCCGAATATGCAGCAAAGAAGATTTTGCAAGTATTAAGTTAACAGGAAATATTTTTATGAAAAATGTAGATGAAGAAATATATGAAGAAATATATGAAGATGAAAATCTAGATAGTTTCCCAATAGATACATCAATATTTAAGCCCATGGGTGCTAGTGACATTATCCGTATTTTGGAACCCACAATTAAACAAGATAATACTAATAAGTTTTTGGTGTTTGCTGCGATGCTAAATGCATACACAGAAGAAAATCAGATGAATATTGCTTTTATTGCTCCCTCTAGCTCGGGTAAGAGTCATATACCCCATGAGGTATCCATGTTATTTCCGAAAGAAGACATCATAATGCTGGGGTCTGCCTCCCCAACAGCCTTTTATCATGACATGGGTGCTTATGATAAAGAAACTAATACACTAACAGTTGATTTGGAAAGAAAAATAGTTATCTTTTTAGACCAACCGAACACTGCATTATTGGAGAGGTTAAGAGCACTCTTGTCTCATGATGAAAAGGAAGTAAAAAACAAAATAACCGATAAAAGTGAGAAAAAAGGTATGAGAACTAAGAATGTTATTTTGCGTGGGTTCTCAACATTCGTGTTCTGTACTGCGGGTCTAAAAGTAGATGAGCAGGAAAGTACAAGGTTTTTACTTTTAAGTCCTGAAATAAATCAAGAAAAAATCCGTGAAGCTGTATTGCAAAGGATTCGCAAGGGTTCCGACTCTGAAAGCTTTTATAAGATATTAAACTCCGACCCAGAAAGGAAGTTACTTAAACAAAGAATATTAGCCATAAAACAAGCTCACATTATAGATATAAAAATACATAATCCAAATCTGGTTGAGGAGATGTTTTTTCAAAGGCAAAAGAAGTTAAAACCCCGTGACCAGAGAGATATTGCGAAGATTATGAACATAATAAAATCGTTTGCATTGATTAATTATTGGTTTAGGGAAAAGGATGGTTTAAGCATAGTAGCTAATGACGAAGATATCAAAAATGCATTTGAAATATGGGATTCTTTATCAGATGCTCAATCTTTAGGGTTACCTCCTTATATTTACGATTTATATAATGATGTGATTGTTGCTGAGTTTCATAAGGTTAACGATAAGAATATTGGTGTTCCAGTAGGCTTAACACGCGGCAGAATCTCATCTACCCATTATGAAGTATATGGTCGATATATTGCTGATTGGCAATTACGCCAAATAATAACCATGTTAGAAACAGCTGGTCTTATTTATCAGGAGGCTGACGAAATAGATAAAAGGAAAATGTTAGTCTATCCAACTTTTGCCAAAAAGGAGTCCCGTTCAAATAATAGTGAGGTGATAGGTGGGGTTCTAGCAGATTTAGACAATCCTGAGGGTTTACTTGATATTTTCGATGGAAATCTCCCCGATTTAGATATATAATTACTGTGCGTTCAGGAATACTATTGGATTTTTTTATGCCTCCATTGGTACAGAACCCAATAGTTCTGAACGCGACCAGTGGGGGCATATTTTATGAAAAAAGCATTAATATTTTGTAGAGTAAGTTCAAAGGAACAAGAAGAAACGGGCTACTCTTTACCTGCCCAGAAAAAACTTCTTGAAGATTACTCAATCCAACACGACTATATAGTTGCCAAAGTATTTTCCATATCAGAATCCGCTAGCGGTGAAAAACAAAGAAAAATATTTAATGAGATGTTAGCTTACCTCGAGAAGAATCACATAGATATTTTAGTAGTTGAAAAAACTGACCGTCTTACAAGAAATCATCGGGATGCTGTTGAAGTAGATAAATGGATAAATAAGGATTCAAATAGACAAGTTCATTTTGTTAAAGAAAACTTTGTTCTACATAAGGACTCAAAATCTAATGAAAAGTTTATATGGAACATTAAGGTTTCAGTTGCTCAATATTACATTGATAACTTGAGTGAGGAAGTTAAAAAGGGACAGAAAGAAAAGCTTTCACAAGGTTGGCTACCTACAAAACCGCCCATAGGATACAAAACAATTGGTGAAAAAGGACATCGTATACATGTAGTTGATGAAATCACAAAACCATTAGCAATCAAAATGTTCAAATACTATGTTTCAGGTAATTATTCTTTAGAGAGACTCGCCACTAAGTTATATGAGGAGGGTTTGAGGTCCGTTAATGGTAAGAAGGTTCCTAAAAGTAGAATCCATGAATATTTATCCGACCCATTTTACATTGGTATGAATAGGTGGAACGGTAAGCAAAGTAATGGTAATCAAGAAACATTTATAGATAAGGATATATTCAACAAAGTCCAGTTACTGCTAAAAGGCAAAACAACACCAAAGGTTAATAAACATGATTTTCCATTTAAGGGACAGGTAAAATGTGCTGAGTGTAAAGGTTTAGTAACTTGGGAAATCCAAAAAGGTACTAATTATGGTCATTGTAACCATTACAGACCATGTTCACAACTAAAGTGGGTAAAAGAAAAGAACTTGGAAAATCAAGTAAAGCCATCTATAGCAGCTCTTAAGGTGAAAAATGAACGGTTGCTGGATTGGATACGTAGGGCATTAAAAGAAACCCATTACGAGGAATCACGACAATATGAGAATGTATCCAAAAGCCTCCAGGAAAGAGACGAACAGCTTAAAAAGAGATTAAGTGCTCTTTATATCGACAAACTAGATGGAAAGATAACTGAAGATTTCTATCAGGAAAAGTTTCAGGAGTTTACAGGCGAAAGAAACGAACTAGTAGAGCAAAGAAAGAAGCTCAATACTAAAGATAATAGCTTTTATGAGAAAACTACTGCTTTATACGATGTTGCTCAAAAAGGGATTGATATATACGAAGCATCTAAAGAGTTTAGGAAACGCCGATTAATAAAACTTATTTTTACTGATATGACCCTTAATAACGGAATCCTTGATTTTGCATATACCAAGCCATATAGAATGTTACGCAGGGCTGTGGAAGAAACTAACGGTTCGAAAATAGCTGAAAACCCTACTTTTATGGAAAATATTTTCGAACTTAAGGATTTTGGCGATGTTAAAGCAAAAATGGAGTCTTTAGGCGTTGATTGTTCTAATTGGCTCCCCATTGTTGTATTTATCCGAAGTTTGATACCTGTATTGGTATAAAAACCAACAAAAAATCACTATTTACTTATCCACGAGCCTTATATTCAATATATGAATATGAGTTCATATAACTGTTGTAAGCCAGACGAACATACTTATAGACAGGTAACTACTATATCCTCACTTCTAAAACTTGTTGGAGAAGAAAGTAGATTGAAGATTCTCTGTATTTTGATGAAGGGTCAGCATTGTGTTTGTGAGATATTGGAACATCTTAAACTTTCCCAAAGCCTTGTATCCCATCATCTTCAGGACCTTAAAACAGCAAGTTTAATAGTGGATGAGAAAAAAGGTCAGTATGTCTATTACTCATTAACGGAAGAAGGTAAAAGGGTTACAAAGTTAATTTTCCAATTATAACTATGAAAAACCTAACTATTGAATGGAAGCATTATGATAAGCAAGGAAAGACCTGCATACGATGTACCGATACTGGTAAATCTTTAAGGCAGTTATTTACCGAAATAGGTGATTTACCGGAGTTAAAAGATGTAAAGATTAGTTTCATTGAAACGAAGTTATCGGAAAACCAAATGTCAGAGTCAAACAGCCTTCTACTAAATGGCGTGCCTATTGAAGATTTGATTGGAGCAACAATTTCTCATAACGCTTGTGACTCGTGTTCGGACCTTGCGGATAGCGACTGTTATTGTAGAGCAGTTACTGTAGAAAACATTACTTATGAAAGCATACCTGTTGAGCTGATTAAAAAAGCGGTCTTAAAAGTATTAAACGCTCCAGATTCTAATAAATTGAAAGGAGTAAATATGAACATTCAAGTATTGGGTTCCGGCTGTCCCACCTGTAAAAAGTTACACGAGATTACCAAACAAGCCGTTAAGGAGTTAAACCTTTCTGTAGAAGTAGATTACATAACCGATGTTACAAAGATAATAGAAATGGGTGTAATGAGTAGCCCCGTCCTTGCTGTTAATGGTAAACCGGTGATGGTAGGTTTTACCCCTGATATAGATAAGATTAAAGGGGCGATTTCAATGGGAATAATAAACAGTAATACTTCTGGTGGTTGTAGTTGCGGAGGAAATTGTTAATTATGGACATTTTCAGCCCGCTACAGTTGTTTGCAGACCTTGTTACATACCATTTGTTAGGTGTGGTACCCCATTCCTATCTTGGGGATACCATAAACTTCTTTATCTACGATGTTCTAAAAATAGGGCTTCTCCTTGTAGCTATAAATTATTTAATGGCTGTGGTGCGTTTCTACTTCCCAATGGAGAAAGCACGGGACATACTTACTAAACGCAGATGGTATGGATTGGATTATTTACTAGCCGCTTTGCTCGGAGTAGTGACCCCATTTTGTTCGTGTTCATCTATTCCATTATTTATCGGGTTTGTCGGCGCGGGTATTCCTCTTGGTGTAACCTTCGCTTTTCTTATTAGCTCGCCTTTAATAAATGAGGCGTCCCTTTATTTATTCCCAGCTATGTTTGGTATGAAAGTGACAATTATTTACAACCTGATTGGAATAGCTGTTGCGGTATTAGGTGGCTTAATAATACAAAAGCTAAATGTTGAAAGGTTTGTTAAACCGGAGCTGTTAAAGTTTAAGTCAAAGCAACAGGTTATTATAGAAAACGGAGGTTCCCCCCTCCCTTTCAAAGAGTTAATTAAGTATTTCTGGAAAGATGGAATGAGCATAACCAAGAATGTTTTCCCCTATGTTGTTTTAGGGGTTAGCGTTGGTGCTTTAATACACGGCTTTGTTCCAGCATCTTTAGTTGAAAAATATCTGTCGGCAAGGACTATATGGGCGATACCATTAGCTGTTTTACTTGGGGCACCTTTATACGCAAACTCTGTAAGTGTAATACCTGTAATGGAAGCCCTAGTTGGAAAGGGCGTCCCTTTGGGGACAGCATTAGCCTTTATGACATCTATTGTTACAATTTCAATCCCCGAAGCTCTGATTTTGAAAAAGGTAATGAGATGGCAACTACTGGCTACCTTTTTTGGCATTACTGTTGCTGGAATAATAGTGATGGGTTATATACTTAATATAGTTATTTGAAAGAGGTTATATGGCTAAAAATCTTTTCAGACTACAGACAACCGTTTTGTTAGTTGGAACATTATTTGCTTGGTTTACTGTCTATACCGATTTTTCCCGTTTCTATAATCTATATGGTTCTCTGACCAGAATATCCGGTTGTACTATACCTAATCCTGTTACAACACCTTGTTTTTACGGGGCATTTGCGTTCCTGTTAGGTTTTATTTGGTCCTTTAACATCCTTAAAAAGGTTCTGAAAGACGAAACTGTGGTTAGTGAGCAAAGGAATCTAGGGTATCTGTTAGTTGCAGGCACACTATTTGCCTGGGGCAACTTTTCTTACGAACTAATAAAATACTATACTGCAACAACTGCCGTGAAGGTATCTTGTTCTGGGGTAGCTACAAACAATGTATTTTTAACTTCCTGCTTTTATGGCTCCGTTATCTTCCTGGCAGCTCTAATCATTTCTACAGTTATAAGAAAAAGTGTTTTACGAATAAAACCCGAGGCAAACTGAAAAATTAGTTTGTAAGGTTATATTCAATAAAAGAAGAATCATCATATTTTCCATTCTGCATCCTATGAGAGATTCCATCTGATTTTAGCTTAACCTCGACCTTTAGTTTTCCATTAGCATTTTGAAAATCTTGCGGTGTTACTTTATACAGAAAGTACGGTTTTTCGGAAAAAGCATTAGCTCCTCTGGTTTGTGTATAGAAAGCAGTAAAATCCGGCGAGTTAGATGAGAATAAATAGTACAGTTTCTTATCCTCTTTTAAGTTTGTTCCGGTAGCAGCGATAAAAAGATAATCTCCAGCCTTCAGGTTTGTTGATGAAGTTGTAACCGTGTATTTCTCCGGACCCGTGTAACCATTTGATGCAGATTGTTTCACAATGGTTCCTAAATCATCGTACACCTCACTAATAATTGGGTACTGTTGGTCATTGATACCGTAATAAACTTGACTATCTTCCGCATTAGTTTCCTTTTCTCCGGCTAGCAGTTCCTTTATTGTTGGTTTATATCTGTTGTTTATGGCTTGTTGGTTAAATGCAGAATAATCTGGATTTTGCTCAAGATTGTTTTCGATATTAAAATCTGTGTTTGCTTTGTTTAAGGTGTTCCAACTAGCCATTTTTGCCGGATAGGTTTCGTTAGCGTATTTATTCCACATTTCATCTGTCATCTGGTTGTTGTAATAGGCACGCATATTATCAAGATATTCTTTATCTAACGCATAAAGTTGTTTTTTTTCGTCTAGCCGGTTGTTGATTAGCTCTGTGAACTTCTCCCAAGCCTGCGGGTCTATCTTTGCCGCTTGTTCTGTTAAATCAACGGATTTTTTAAGGTTAGTATTTAAGTTGTTTTCAAAAAGGTTTATAGCTTCTAATCCTTTTTCAGAACGGATTATAGTTCCCTTAACATAGTCGCTAATTGCTAGGTCTTTTATTGAATAAATTGACGCTGCTTCGGCTGATTGGTGAAGCAAGTCTCTGGCATTGTTAATATCGGCAAATACTCGCTTTTGCTGATAAGCATCACGGGCGTTCAAATAAGTACCCGCTACAAACAGCCCTGCAAAACCTAAACAAAAAACAACAAATATAACTCCAAGTATTTTCAAGATTTTCTTAACTTTCATTTTAGAGCCTCCTTTTTGAATAAAGAAAATAAATAGAAAAGATAAAAAGATGCAGCCAAATCTAACGGCACCCAGGTGCTTCTTGGAAGTTCCGGAACAACAAATGGATTAAATAAAACAAGAATGGAGATTAAACCAAATAACCTAATGTCTGAAACATACTTTTTATACCTTACAAGAAGGTAGGAACCTATCACGATAGTGAAAAGTCGCAGGGCATCGTAATAATCAAAATCGTAATCGTCCGCTTCAAATGGGAGCACCGCCAACAGATACATACCACATAGCGGTAACAAGCATAATTGTGCAAGTTTGTTTAGGTTATTTTTAGTAAATAACGATGAAATAAAGTGCTTTATCTTAATAAAATTATCTCGAAATAACAGCACAACTACAGGGATTCCAATGAAGAATAAAATAGGCAATATAGTGTTGTATACCGTACTTTCTGACATAACAAAGGGACTACCTTCTTCGTAGCCCTAGCTTGTCAGCATTGAACCCTCGGAAAGGTAGCCCCTTCGTAGGTTCAATGCCTTTTAAGTCGGCGTGACTGACAAGCTAGGTTTTTACTTCTCTGATTATATCGTCATTAGGCTATATAGCATAGGATTTTAATAAAATGTGTAAGGATTACACCCTTTTTGCCTATTTAGCCTATTCAAAAATATAAGTGCAAAGTGTATGGATATAACCGGTTATGTGTATTTTGAGCCTCGAAAATTGAACTATCCCTACCCCATACACCCCTAATTATTGTTACGATGTAAAATAAAACTATGAAAACTGAATCTAGCAATGATTCGGTGTCTTGGAAAACGGACGCCGGAGAAGATGGCACTCTGTTTCGAATGTGGAGATTCTTCTCAAATATCAGCGACAGCCTATTATTAAAAGTTGCAATCAACAAGGAGTTTGGTCAGGATGTCGGAGAAATACGAGATAAGTTAAGTATTGATGTGACACGGCTGCGTTCACTTCTTTTGAAGAAGATTTCTAACCCTAGGGTTCTATATTATGCTTTACGCTATAAAAACGACCTACCAAAAGACGAAAGTGGTTATGTTGAGGGAAACGAAAGCTATGAACAGGAATACGACGGATTGGGTGCAAAAGAACCTAGATATCTTAAAGACACCGATGCAGCCGCATTGTTACTAGGATTAAAAGAGTTAGGTGTCCTTGAAAAGGAGTATGTTTCGAAGAATGTTGAAGATGATGTAGCAAAGTTGCTGAAAAAATACCATTTAAGTTATAGGTACTTTCGTCGTGTAGAGAGTATAGTTTTGTATAACGATTTCCCACCTGTACCTGCTTTGTGGGATATGGACTATAGAGATTTTGTAGGTGATGACTTAACAAAAGAGGACCGCAAAAAATTAGAACCGTTGCTCAAGAATATGGATAAAGAGTTTAAGGCGACGCTAGATACAGAGGTTTACCGAACGCCCGTTACTTACTTTGATAAGGATAAAAAATGCGTTGTTGTTGAGATATATCCGGACACTTCTTTAGAGCTATTCAAAAGTAAAAATTACAAATCTAAACTATTAGAGTTTCAGAAATTACTTTTAGGTTATAGATACACAGATATTAGTTACGATGGCTATGCCGATGCTCTTTACTATTACTTTACAACATATAAACATATGAGCCAGAAAGAGGCTTTGTCAAAGATGAAGAAAATCTATGGTCGTAAATATGTTAAGGGTTTTGATAGCGAGGTGACGGCGAGAGCAAGTACAAGAAAACGCCGATTTGAAAAATACGCTAAAGACATAAGTGAGTAATCTACCTAACGCCAGCGATAACCTACAGCGTTAGCATTTTTCCCTATTCCATAGTGCTACTCTAAAAATTGCTAGAAAAGTTTTCACCGCCTGGGGGTTGTGGTAACACAAAGCGGGTTTGACCGACCTCCCCCAGGGGTCGGTTTTTTATAAGCAAAAATATGAGCGAAAAAGCAAATGTACAAAAAAAGAATAAGGAAAATGATACGCAAATTGTAAGTGACCAAGATATGGCTGAATACCTTCGACAGTTTGCCGCTTTTTTACTAACGGTATTTTCTGAAAATAAAATTATTTCTGGGGGTCGCTATGGCGAATGCGAAACAAATAAAAAATGAGGAAAACCTTTTATCTGATTGGATAGCATTTCCCAGAAAAATCTCAAGTATGTACAAGAATGGTGAGATAAACAGACCGGAGTACCTTGTTTGTTTACACTTACGGCTTCAAGCTAATCCCTATGGAATAAGCTCTACTTGCCTAGAGGCAATAAGAAATGATGTGTTTGGAAAGAGTACGGGTCATAAAGGTGTAACTCTAAATTATGTAAATAAAATACTACTTTCCTTAAAGCGTAAGAGGATGTTGTACTATCAAGACAGGGCTGGGAGGTCAGGTTCGTTTGAGATTCGCTTTGCCGATTTTATTGACCCTAACAAGAACATTACTGATATAAAACACCTATTTGAAAGTGACTATAGTAAGAGAAGTAGCACACCTTTGAGAGTATCCGTATCAGAGGTTACTGCAGAACTCAAAGAAGAAAATCAGAGGTTTGAAAATCCAATAAATGAGGGGGTGAAAACTAACGAAGATGTTGGTGCAAAGGGAATAATCACAGGTTATAATAATGATACCGATATACAAAACAAGATTGAAAATACCGATATATCGGTTTCTTATAAAAAGGGAGATGGGGAAAAACCACTACCCGAGTATGTGTGTAGAAACCCAACCGATAGTTTCGCACCGAACGGGTATGAGGAAAACACAGCTAAAGAAATTGCGGGTGGGATTGGCGAAAAATGTATGGACCGATACCTAGCCCTTATACGGAAGGGTCAGTTTGGTGTTTTGGAAAAAGCGTTTGGAGAGTTTAAGGAAGACTTGGAGAATGGAAAAAACCCTAGTGATAAGCCCGCTTACCTTAACAGCATAATTACAAGAATGCTTAAAGAAAAAATTGGAAAATAGTTTTATATGTATGGTTTAGAAGAACTAAAACCAAAAATAGGAACAAGATTAAAAGCCGTCGATTACGAGCGTGTAAGCACGCCTGGTCAGGTAATAAACGGGCATTCGATGGAAGTGCAAAGAAAACTTTTTACAACTCTAGTAGAGCAACACGATATTGAAGTTCTCAAAACTTTTGAGGACCCAGGGAAATCTGCCAGAAATCTTAATCGAAGGGACATTGAGGAGCTTATGGATTTTTGTGATGACAACTCTGACCTTTTGGATGTTGTTTTTGTGCAGGATACCTCAAGGCTTTGTAGAAATGTAGCCGACCATTTAGCCTTAAAAGCATTTCTGAAAAAAAGAGATATAAAACTCATCCCGCTTGATGGTTACTTTGGCGATTCTGATGAGGGTGAGTTTGCGGATATTGTTGTTGCAGCAATTAACCAGCTTGAAAGTAGAAGAACAGGTAAGAAAACAAAGCGTGTAATGCTAGCACTCGCAGAAAAGGGTTTGAAACCAGGAATGGCTCCACTTGGCTACCTAAACTCCTATCAAAAGGATGTTCCGATTAAACCAGACCCCGAAAAGAAGCATTTTATTTACTGTATTTATGAGATGTGGCTAACCGGAAGCTACTCTGTAAAAGCAATCGCTGATATCCAATTTGAAAAGGGCTTTCGTTCTAAAGAAGGTAAGCAAGTTCAAAAAAATACGATAACAAATATCCTAAAAAATATACTCTATGCTGGTGGATTATTTTACGACGGAATAAAATATGAAAAAGCGATGCACGAAGGTATAGTTCCTTTGGATTGGCATTACCGTTCTCTTGCTATGTTTGAAAAGAAAAACAAAGGTGCAAATCGAAATAGAAAATATGTAACGCTGTTAGCCGGATATGCCACTTGTCTGAAGTGTGGAAATCAAATGTTTGGTGAATATCATCCAAAAGGTAATTATTATCGCTGTCAGCATTGTGCAAAAACTAATGTTTCCCTTGAAGATGCCGACGATAAAGTTTCAGCCTTCTTTCACGGAACCGTATTTACAGAAGAAGCCTTGCGTAAGTTAAGGGATGCGCTCTACGAGGTCAAAAAGGACCAAGGCTCGAGTGTTCCAGAACAGCTAAAGACTTTAAGGCAACGAAGGGACGCTCTGGACAAGAAAATGCGAGTAATTGAGGACAAGATGTTCTCCGGTGATGAGTTAGTGGATTCTGAACGCTTAAAAGGTAGATATCAGCCACTAAAGGATGAGTTGAGGATTGTGGAAGGTCAAATTAAAGACCTAGATAAGCCTTCTACCAATCTTAAAGATTCCGAGATTGAGAAGATTATCAAAGGTTTGAGAAACATTGGTGACCTTTACGATGCAATGACCAAGCCACAACGAAAGCAGTTTATAAGGTTTTTTATCTCAAAAGCATTTCTGGAGAAGGAGCGGGTTGTAACGAGTTTTGAGTTCGTACCAGAGTTTGAGGCTTTAGTTACAAGGGATTTAGTTCGTATAAGGGCTAATTGGCTCCCCCGCGTGGATTCGAACCACGAACCTTGAAGTTAACAGCTTCCTGCTCTACCGTTGAGCTACAGGGGAATAATGGCTTTTGCATGTTATCACAGGATTAATATGTGTTCAACGATTCAATACTTACTCCGTTTTATTTTCTATACCTATACTCTTTTTTAATACGTAAACGGAGATTAATAAATTCAAAAATAATACTAAGAGCATAAAATAACCTATATTTATACCACTAAGAACATACAAAACATAAAGTATTAAGGGTATGGTAGAAGTGTGTGCTGTAATCTGAAAAGACTCTTTATA
The DNA here is from genome assembly GCA_002305205.1 of candidate division WWE3 bacterium UBA1397. Taxonomy (GTDB): domain Bacteria; phylum Patescibacteriota; class WWE3; order UBA101185; family UBA10185; genus UBA1397. Next base: position 40,611 of record DBQJ01000021.1, read on the forward strand.
ACTGATCTTATTCTTCACTATAGTAGCTATAAATAAAAACAATAAGGATACAGCCGGGAAATAAAATAAACAGTATATGGATATTAGTATGAAGGAAATGATTAAAGCAACAGGTACTATAGCAATAAGAAATACAGTTACATAAATTTTGGCATTATCTATGTATTTACTAATCCCTTCTTTATTTATCTCGCTGTCAGGCATATTTTCTACAGGATATGCTCTTATACCCTCTGTATCCCTATATATAACATTTACATCGTTGACTAATACTAATGTTTTCATATTTTCTAAATCTTCTATCACACCGTTTCTATAGAAAACAACCGAATTTTTTATCTCAGTATTTATACCTTCTTTACTTTCATAACGTTTCATTTCCTCAGGAATAGGTATATAGAAAGGGTCGGGTTTGTTTAATTCCCATTTCCCATCCTTTATCTTAAGAACAAAATCATCGGGTACTGATTTACTTACATTCAATAAAACTTTATCCAAAGTTTTTTTTAGATTAGGTATGGTAAAACCCAATCTGATGGAAAAGATAAGAGAAATGAAGAAAATTAAAAACAGCAGATATTTAATAGAAAATCCTACATTTGTTCTAATCAAATCTCTGTAATAAATTGGACTAGTACAGCTTTTCTTGAATACATAAATAAAAGCCTTTATCTTTCTCATAGGCAAATTATATCAGAGTTTGCTTTCTTTTATAATATAGACTACTATCTATATGTTATGAATAAAAATAATAAAAAACAAAGTGAAAATACATCCTCATACTGCACTAAATGCTTCGGGTCTCTAGGTGTAGCATCCAGGATGAAGATATACCTTTTTATAAAAAAATCAGGAAAATCGGATGTAAATCGTATAGTAAAACATATAAACCTTAGACAACCTACTGTATCTTACCACCTTAAAGATATGAAAATACTCGGTCTTTTGAACAGTGTGAGAAAAGGGAAAAGGATATATTACTCAATTAATAAGAATTGTCCTATCAATCACTCACATTGTGTATTAGGGGATTTAAATATTTAATATGCTTAAAGTAAAAGAACTATCAGTAGAAATAGAAAATAATCTAATATTAAATAACATTAATCTTGAGATACCTGACGGAGAAATACATGTTCTTATGGGCAAGAACGGTTCCGGTAAAAGCACATTAGCTCAAACGATAATGGGAAATCCCATGTGTAAGATATCCTCAGGAGAAATATATTTCAAAGGTAAAAATATATCTGATCTAAATACTGAGAATAGGGCAAAGCAAGGGATATTTTTATCATTCCAAAACCCCATAGAAATACCGGGGGTAAATATATTTGGATATCTCCGTACTATTTATAATCAAACACATGAGAATAAACTATCTCCCGTAAAATTTAGAGAACATACTAAAAAATATCTGGAAATGCTTGATTTAAAAGATGATATATACAATCGTTTCCTAAATGAAGGTTTTTCCGGAGGAGAGAAGAAAAAACTGGAACTTCTTCAATGTTTAGTATTAGAACCCAGACTAATCATCCTAGATGAAATTGACAGCGGTTTGGATGTGGAGGCATTAAAAATAATCGGGGAGGTATTGAATAGAATAGAAAATACTACAATATTAATAATTACCCATTATGCCAGAATATTGAAATATTTATCCCCTTCCCGAGTGCATATTATGAGCGAAGGGACAATAATAAAGAGCGGAGACATCAATCTAATTGATCAGATAGAGGAAAAAGGATTTAAATAATGCCGGGGGAAGCAAGAAGGGGATTAAGCAGACAAGTAGTAGAAGAGATATCGTCATTGAAAAATGAACCAAAGTGGATGAGAGATTATAGACTGAAATCATTTGCATATTTTACAGAGAAAGAAATTCCAGATTGGGGTCCTGATTTATCTAAAGTAGATTTTAACGATATCTGTTATTATCTAAAACCACTGGATAAAGAGAAAAGAGATTGGAACGAAGTACCGGAGAAGATAAAAAAAACATTTGAAGTATTAGGCATTCCACAGGCTGAAAGAGATTATCTGGCAGGTGTAAAAGCCCAGTATGATTCTGAAGTTGCATATTCCTCACTGCAAAAGGAAGCTGAGGAAGAGGGTGTAATTTTTTTATCAATGGATCAGGCATTAAAAAAATACCCCTCTTTAGTACAGGAGCATTTTGGAAAATTAATTCCTTTCTCAGATAATAAATTCTCTGCTTTAAATAGTGCTGTTTGGTCCGGAGGTTCTTTTGTATATATTCCCAAGGGAGTAAAAGTAAAAAGACCATTGCAGGCATACTTCCGTCTTAATGCCAGGAATATGGGTCAGTTTGAAAGGACATTGATAATTGCCGATGAGAATTCCTTTGCTCATTACATAGAAGGATGTACAGCCCCCGTTTACTCTGCTGATTCCCTGCATGCTGCAGTAGTAGAAGTTTATGTAAAGAAAAATGCCCGTTTAAGATACACAACAATACAGAATTGGTCAGGTGATGTTTATAACTTAGTGACTAAGAGAGCCGGAGTGGAAGAAAATGGTGTAATGGAATGGGTTGATGGAAATTTAGGTTCAAGAGTAACAATGAAATACCCCTCGTGTTATTTAATAGGAAAAGGCGCAAGAGGCGAAATGCTTTCTTTGTCCTATGCAGGAGAAAATCAGAATCAAGATGCCGGAGCAAAGATGGTTCATTTAGCACCAAATACCTCATCAATAATAGTATCCAAATCAGTATCTCAAAAAGGAGGTGTATCCAGCTATAGAGGTTTAGTTGAGATGTCCCCAATAGCATACAATTCCAAATCTCATGTTGAGTGCGATGCACTTATTCTTGATTCAAAGTCCTTTTCTAATACTTATCCTGTAATGAGAAATAATAACAATACATCTTATATAGAACACGAAGCTTCCGTAAGCAAAGTATCGGATGAAAAAATATTTTATTTAATGAGCAGGGGTTTGAGTAAATCCGAAGCTATGGGACTTATTGTTTCGGGATTTATTGAACCCATTATAAAAGATCTTTCCATGGAATATGCAGTAGAACTAAATAATCTAATTAATATGGAAATGGAAGGAAGTGTAGGATGAAAATAGAAACTATTAATATAAATAATAATATAAATACATACAAAGCGACTGAAGACACCCAATATATATTACAAATGGATACAAGTAATAATAAATATAAATCAATTAATGAAATATCTATAGATTTTATACTGGCAAAAGAAGATGTAAATCTACAAATAATTGGGCCTATGATTATTCGAGAAGAGCAGAATATAAAAATAAGTATTCAGGTAAAACATATGGTTCCCAATACATCATGTGAAGTTTTAATTAAGTCAGTAATATTTCCTCACTCTTCATTGGATTTTCTGGGAAGAATATATATAGACAATCATTCTAGAAATACAACTGCTTCCCTCAAAGATAACTCTCTTTTGATAGGCGAAGGAGCTAGGAAATACTCCAGACCTGTATTGGAAATACATAACAATGAGGTAAAAGCATCCCACGGCTCTGCATCAGGAAATATTGATCCTCTTTCTTTATATTATTTACAAAGCAGGGGATTAAACAAGTCTCAGTCGGAGAATATTCTAATAGAAGGTTTTCTTGATGATTTGATAAATAGAATAAACGATAGAGGTATTAGAGATAAGTTAATAAAAGAGTTAAAATTCAAGGAGAAAGAACCAATTATATGAAAGATGTTAGAAAAGACTTTCCAATACTAAATAGAACGGTTAACGGTAGCCCTTTGATTTATCTAGATAATGCAGCTACATCTCAGAAACCTAAAGAAGTAGTAGATAAGATAGTAGAATATTATTATAAATATAATTCTAATGTACATAGAGGAATACATACATTGAGTGAAGAATCAACAGAGATGTATGAAGGAGCAAGAAAATTGATTTCTGATTTTATAGGGGCTGATAACCCAAGAGAAATATTATTTACCAAGGGTACAACAGAATCCCTCAATAGAATAGCTGAAAGATGGGTTCCGGCAAATTTAAAAAGGGGAGATGTAATATTGTTAAGTGATCTTGAACATCACAGTAATATAATTCCATGGCAGAAGGCTGCGGAAAGGATAGGAGCAGAAATTAATTATATTAATACTGATGATAATGGAGAAATAACCATAGAAGAAGTAAAGAAGATGATAAGTGACAAGGTTAAGTTGATATCCATTTCCCATGCATCAAATGTATTAGGGACAATAGTTCCAATAAAAGAAATATGCAAATTAGCACATGATAAGGGTATATATGTTTGTGTAGACGGCGCACAGGCAGCCCCCCATCTTAAAATTAATGTTCAGTCCCTGGGTTGTGATTTCTATGCGTTTTCTTCACATAAAATGCTTGGTCCTATGGGAGTGGGAGTCCTATGGGCTAAAGAAAAAATATTAAAGGAATTAGAGCCCTATGAATATGGAGGGGGTATGATAGATGAAGTATCTTTTAAAAATGCTGCTTGGGCGGAAATTCCAATTAGATTTGAAGCCGGCACACCTAATGTATCCGGAGCAGTAGGTTTAGGAGCCGCAGTAACTTATTTATCCAATATTGGTATGGATAATATCAGAAATCATGAAATAGAGTTAAGCAAATATCTACTGGAAGGGCTGAAAGAAATTAAAGGCATAAATATAATTGGTCCCAGAGAAGCTGATAAAAGAACCGGATTAATATCGTTCTATTTTTTAAATATACACTCTCATGATATTGCTTCGGTGTTAAATACATTGGGTATAGCTGTAAGATCGGGTTACCACTGTGCTATGCCTTTACACAATAAATTAAACATACCTTCAACTGTTAGAGTTAGTTATTACCTTTATAATACAAAGGAAGAGCTGAATACTTTACTCAATGGTATAAAGAAAGCACTAGATATTTTATCTTAAAATTATGCATGATATAAAAAGAGATGAGATTATGGATTTGTATAAGAACCCTCATAACAAAGGTTATATGAGCAAGCCCACAGTCTCAGTATCCAAGAAAAATCCTATGTGTGGAGATGAGGTCAATCTACAGTTGAAGATTGATAATGGAATAATTACTGATGCTAAGTTTGATGGAAATGCCTGTTCCGTAAGTATAATTTCATCCTCTGTTCTTACGGATTATATAATTGGTAAATCTATAAATGAAGTTAAAAAGATAAAGAAGAACGATTTGTTAAAATTAATAGACATGAATTTATCTACCAGTAGAATATCGTGTGCCTCAGTAGTATTTTCTGCATTACAAAATGCATTGGAGGATTTATGAATATAGATAAGAATACAAACTTAGGAGAATTGATTAAGGAACACCCCGAGACAGTAGAAATATTTATGGATTATGGTATGCATTGTGTGGGATGTGTTGCCAGTGCTTACGATACAATAGAACAGGGAGCAAAAGTACATGGGTTAAGCGATGAAGATATTGAGGAAATGGTTCAGAGACTAAAAGAAGTAATTAGATATAAAGAGTAATTATTTTAGGAGGATATTATGGATGAGAATAAAAGAAAAATAGTTAGGGTCGAAATAGATTCCAAAGCATGTATTTCATGCGGTACTTGTACTGTATTAGCTCCAAAGGCATTTGAAATAGATGATCAGGGTCATTCCATAGTTAAAGATTCATGGAAAGAATTAAGTGATGAGGAAATAATAAAAGCAGCAAAAGCATGTCCTTCAGAAGCAATAATGTTATTTGATGAAGAAGGGAAAAGAATGGAATTATGAATTATCAAATAACTTCAGACAATATGGAACTAACACCAAGTATGGAAGTATTGACCAAACAAAAATTTGAAAGATTAGAGAATAAAGTTAAAGAATATCCGGAAGATACTAAGTATGCCAGGGTAGTTATAAACACCGTACCTGATAATAAATTTTTAGTTAGGGCAAAGTTTAAAGTTGGGGGAAAAGAATACTTTTCAGACGAAACAGATTATTCGGTTGAGGGAGCTTTAATAAAGACGGTAGAGGAAATATTTCAAATGATGGAAAAAGAGAAAAGCAAGGAAAAAAGAACAAAAGTAGATATTATAGATTCTGTGATTGAAGAAATGTCCCAATAGCAGTAAAATTCATAAACTTAGACAGGAAGGTGTGCATAAACTAGGGTGATTAGCTCAATTGGTAGAGCAAGCGTCTTATACACGCTCGGTTCCTGGTTCGAGTCCAGGATCACCCACCATATTTACAAAACAGATAATTCCAGTTTATTTGATTCCTCAGGTTTATTAATATATTGGAGATATTTCTCTGTAGTAGTTATTCTTTTATGGCCTGCTATTTTTGATAAGAAAGAAACATTAACTCCGTTTTTTAAATGATGGGCTATAAAAGTATGTCTGAGATCATTGACCTTGGCATTCTCCACCCCTGCTATTTTAAAATATCTATCTATTGTTGATCTGATATTTCTAACTAATAAAGGTTTACCGCTTTTAGTAATAAATACATACTTTGAATTTTCCACTGAAGGCCTTTCGTTTGTTAAATACTTATTCAAAGTATCGGCAGCAATCTTATTAACCGGAATATTTCTGGCTTCTTTATTGTTTTTCTTAGGTACAAATAATGTGCCTTCCTCTTCCTTCAAATTTAAATGTTCTAATTCTATTTCGGATAATTCAGATATAGATACTCCAAGTTGTAATAATACTTCAAGCATGGTGTAAGTTCTTGTATCAGTTCTTGCGACATCCCTTAATGCCCCGTACTCCATTTTGGATAATATTCTGGGTGCTTTTAAATCTACCTTAGGATGTTTTAATTCCATGGATATATCTGTTTTCATATATCCTTTGGAATGAAGAAATCTAACATATGTTCTGGCAGCATTTGTTTTTCTTGATATAGATTTCGGAGTGTAGTTTTGAGCAGATAAGGAATTCATGAATTCCTGTATATGAGATGACTGTATGTCATCGGTTAAAGATATGTTCTTATCGGCTAAATACTTGTTTAGCTGTTCTATATCTTTTTTATAGGCCACAAGGGTAGCTTCCGATTTTCCTTCGGATTTTAACTGTTCAATGAAGTTTTTATGAGCTATTTCAAGTTTTATCATTTTAATTATTTGTCGTGGGGGCAGTAAATAAGCCAAGGCAATAAACTCTATGGGGTATATTACCATTGGTGTTTTGAAGTGTCAATTATTCGTCTATAATCAATAATAATGTCATTGGTTAAACGTATTAAATATGTATCCGTTATTGTATTATTGGCAGTTATCTGTATCGGTATTGTTAAATCAACTCTTGGTGTTTTTGGCGGAAGACAGCGTTTTAAGGAGCTTGAAGACGAAGTGTTATCCCTTAAGAGTGAGAAGATTCAACTTGAAGAAAGTATTAAATATAAAGAAACAAGTGAATTTATTGAAGAGAAAGCAAGAAACGAGTTAAATATGATAAAGCCGGGAGAAAAGGTTTATGTGATTTCTTCTCCGGACAGCCTTATAAGAGTAAATAAATCAGTATTATCTGAAAAAAACGATCGTTCTTATCTCAATAACAGCAGAAAAGATGATAATGACCCTAATTGGTACATGTGGTACAAGCTGTTTTTTTGACACCCTCCCCCTTATTTGTTAGAGTATCTACGCTGACAAATGTTCATTTGACGCGGGGTGGAGGAACGGCACCTCACCGGGCTCATAATCCGGGGGTCCTGGTTCGAATCCAGGCCCCGCAACCAAATATAGTAATAAAATATTCCTTTAAAAAAAATTAAATCATAAGGTATAATGCTTGTACTTGCTAAGCCAACGTAGCTCAGGGGTTAGAGCGGGCGTTTCATAAGCGCTAGGTCGGTGGTCCGAGTCCACCCGTTGGCACCATTACCTATTTTCCCCGTCATTTTTTAGCGGGCTTGTGATAATATTCATTATATGCATTTAGATAACACCCAAAGCAGGAAAAGAATATTAACCGGAGATAATGCGAGTGGAAAATTACACCTCGGACATTATGTAGGTTCATTGGAAAATAGAGTAAAACTACAAAATGAATATGATACGTTTATTGTAATTGCAGATATGCATACTTTTGCTTACCCCAAATATTTTAGCGATCCCTCCACGATATCCGATTCAGTCTACCAGGTAGCCATAGATAATTTAGCAGTAGGTTTAGATCCTAAAATATCAAATATATTTGTTGAATCTTCAATACCTGAGATATATGAATTAGCTCTGATATTTTCTATGCTAATCTCATACAACAGAAACTTGAGAAACCCAACCATAAAAGATGAGATAAGAGATAAAGAAATGGGAGATAATTATTCTTTGGGGTTTATTAATTTCCCTGTAATGCAGGTTGCTGATATTCTGTGTGTAAAAGCAGACGCCGTACCCGTTGGAGAAGACCAACTCCCCCACTTGGAATTAACAAACGAGGTAGTAAAAAGATTTAATAGTACATATGGAAATGTGTTTAAGGATGTTAATCCAATAATCGGCAGAGTAAAAAGGTTAGTAGGAACAGACGGTAGTTTTAAAATGACAAAAACCCTAGGAAATACCATTTATTTAGGTGAAACAAGAGAATCTTTAAAAGAAAAAATAATGAAAATGTATACAGATCCTAATAGAATACACCCAACCGATCCGGGACAGGTTGAAGGTAATCCTGTTTTTATATATCACGATGCATTTAATCCGAATAAGGATGAAGTGCAGGATTTAAAAGATAGATATACAAAAGGTAAGGTAGGAGACATTGAGGTTAAAGATAAACTATTTAATGCCCTTGATTCCTTTTTGTTACCGATTAGAGAAAGAAGAAGATACTATGAAGATAACGTTAAGTTAGTTAAGGAGATATTAGCGGAGGGTACACAAAAAGTCAGACAAGAAGCCAGAAATACTTTGGATGAGGTACGAGATAAGATGATGCTCCATCGTTTTTAGAATATAATACTCAGGCGTATGAATAATAAATCGTTTGGAAAAATGGTATAAATTATCAATTTTATACACAAAGAAGGAATAGTGAAAATGAATAAGAATAATAAAAAAACAATAAAAAACAACAGTAAAGGGAAAGCTGTCAGAAAACCTTCCCTTCACAATAATATATTTTTCTATCTCATGGTATTTTTCTTTATACTGCTATTGTTTGATTTTATTGGAAGCGGTGATCAGGTAAACAGCAAGGTATCTATAGGTGAAGTATTGAATAGAATACAAAAAGATGCAGTACAGGATGTTACAGTTTCGGGAGATAAGATAGAGATTTTATTAAGAGATGGTTCCACAATTATCTCCGAGAAAGAAAGCAGTATTTCATTTGATGAAATATTAAAGAATAATAATATTGATCGTACTAAGATTATAGGTGAGTATAAAGTAGTACATAGAGTTTCCTTTGATCAGATAATAACGCCTTTATTAATGTTTGGTTTTCCTCTTCTTATCCTATTTTTTATCTTTAGACAAATACGAGGACAGAATGGAGAATTAATGTCTTTTGGGAAATCAAGAGCCAGAGTATTTGATAAAAATAAATCAAAGATTACATTTAGTGACGTAGCTGGAAGTGAAGAAGCAAAGAAAGAGATGATGGAAATAGTAGATTTTTTAAAGAGTCCTGAGAAATATCGTTTATTGGGGGCAAGAACTCCCAAAGGAGTATTGTTAGTAGGACCTTCGGGTGTTGGGAAAACTCTTTTAGCAAAAGCTATTGCCGGTGAAGCAGGAGTTCCGTTTTTTAGTGCTGCGGGAAGTGAGTTCATGGAAATGTTAGTGGGAGTCGGATCTTCAAGAGTTAGAGATCTTTTTAGAATGGCAAGAGAAAGTCAGCCAAGCCTTATCTTCATAGATGAAATAGATGCTATTGGAAGACAAAGAGGAATGGGTATAGGAGGGGGGCACGATGAAAGAGAACAAACCCTTAATCAGATATTAATAGAAATGGACGGTTTTGATACCAGAACGGATGTAATTGTATTGGCAGCTACCAATAGACCGGATATGCTCGATCCGGCATTAGTAAGACCGGGAAGATTTGATAGACGAATAACCATACCACTGCCTGATTTAAAAGATAGGGAAGAAATTATTAAAATTCATATGAAAGGCAAACCTGTATCGGACGAAGTAGATATTGAAAAGACAGCCAAGAAAACAGTAGGATTTAGCGGCGCTGATATTGAGAATATGTTAAATGAGTCTGCAATACTGGCTGCCAGGGAAGATAGGAAAACAATTCTTCAGAAAGATATTGAAGAGGCAGCTTTAAAAGTTACACTTGGTTCAGAAAGGAAAACGATGCAGACGGAAGAAGAGAGAAGAATGACTGCTTATCATGAGGCCGGTCATGCTTTAGTTGCAGCTAACCTGAAAGATATGGACCCTGTTTCCCGCGTTTCCATTGTTGCCAGGGGCGGTTCACTGGGGCATACAAGTTTTCCCCCCGAAAGAGACCGATATAACGAAACAAAGACAAGATTGATATCAATAATCACAACATCCTTAGGGGGAAGGGCTGCAGAAGAAGTAATTTTTAATGAACTAACGATTGGGGCCTCAGATGATATAAGTAGAGCTACAAAACTAGCCAAAAGAATGGTAACCGAATTTGGTATGAGCAGCCTTGGTCCTATTAATTATGATATTGCAGGAGGAGGCATGTGGCTGGCAAGAGATTTTGACGAAGGTTTTCAGATCAGCGATGAAATGGCTGCAAAAGTAGATTTGGAAATAAAGAAAATAATGGATTCTTGTTATTCTAAAGCTAAGGAAATAATCTCAGAGAAGAAACATATTCTTGGGAAGATAACCGATCGCCTGATGGAAAAAGAGACAATAGATGCAGAAGAATTTAAAGAATTGATAGAAGAATAGGCGAATATATATGTTGATTGATTCTCACTGTCATATTATTGATCCTAGATTAAAGAAAGATATTCCCCAGCTTCTTAATGAATCCAGAGAGTCGGGGGTAACTAAATTAATCAGTATCGGTACGTCCCTATCCAATAGTTCCGATACTTATCTTAGGATTAAAGAATATCCGGAAATATATTCAAGTGTTGGTGTTTATCCCCATGAAGATAAGGAAATACCACAGAAAGATATATTCAAAGGTTTAGATGAATTGATTAAAAATGATAATGAAGGAAAGATAGTTGCTGTAGGGGAATGCGGACTAGATATATCTGACTACGAAAATCCTAGATCTTTGGAAGAACAGGAAAAAATATTTATTGCACAGATAGAATTATCAATAAAACACGATTTACCTCTAGTAATTCACAATAGAAATTCAGATGACAGAGTATTTTCAATATTAGAAGGATATAAAAATAATATTAAGGGAATTGCTCATTGTTTTACTTCAGCATGGGAATCAGCAGTAAAATATTTGGATCTTGGTTTTTATATTTCTTTTTCAGGAATAATTACATATCCCTCAAGAAATGATCTGAGAGAAGTGTTAAGAAATATACCTGAGGATCGTATATTGTTTGAAACTGATTCTCCCCATCTTCCTCCCCAGGGTCACAGAGGAGAAATAAACTATCCTAAATATGTTAGAATCGTGGCAGAAACAGCTTCCCAGATAATTAAAAAACCATTTCTGGAAGTATGCCGTATATCATACGAAAATACTTGCCGTATTTTTAATATATGAAGGAATTTATTGAAAAACATGACAAATTAACACATAGAATATTTGAAATGACTTTGGGGATATTAACCTGGTCTTTATTAACATCACCCATATGGCTTGGTGTGATATATCCCAAAGCAATTGTTTATATTCTTACTTTTTTTACAGTATTCTGGTCTTATCTAGCTGTAAAACACACCATAGGATTAATCAGAGGTTATAAAAAATATAAGGAAGAGGAAAAGATTGATTGGTACGATGAATATAAAAAATTAGATTATTCTGTATTACCTGATCCTATTACCCTCCCTGAAAGCAAAGAATCTATAAGACATATGATATTGATACCCGCTGTTAATGAACCCGAATCAGTTTTGAGAGAATCCATAGATAGTATTTTCAATCAAACATTTCCTGTAAATCAGATAGTATTGGTTTATTCAATTGAAGAGAAATATTCTAAGGAAACTTGTGAAACGATAGAAAGGATTGTAGGAGATCGCAAGTCTAAATTGTACAAGTTTATGATGTTTGTACATCCCTTCGGTATTGAAGGAGAGGCCATAGGAGCTGCGGCAGCAAACAGAACATGGGGTGCAAAACATGCTGTTGAAGAATTAAAATCCTCAGGAGAAAACATTAGGAATTATATTTTCAGTACTATAGATTCAGATCATGTGTTATATCCTCAGTATATATCAAGACTTACCCATCTCTATCTAAGTACACCAAGAAGAGATAATCACTACTTCTCTACAGCAGTTCACCTGTTTGATAATAATCTATGGAGAGTTCCAATGATGATGAGAATTGAGGCAAACGCTGTTACTATGGGAAGTCTATCAGACTGGAGTGCATCAAAGAGAAAACTTAAAGATACATTTTCCTCATATTCTTCGTCTCTTCAAACATTGATAGACGCAAATTACTGGGATGTTACTCTGGGTGTAGACGACACCATATTTTATTGGAGATCACTTTTTGTTAGAAACGGTGATTTTGAGGGGGTCCCTCACTATGTTCCCTATTCAGCGGATGCTGTTGAAGGCAGCAACTATGTTGATTCTCATATAAGGATGTATAAGCAGTTGTTGAGATGGGGCTGGGGAGCTATAGATTTCCCCCTTTCTATGAAAGAATTCTTAAAAAATGAAAAAATCCCGCGTTCCTTAAAAGTATCATGGTTTTTCAAACATATGGAAAGGAGAGTTATATTAATAAATATTGTATTTCTGATTACCTTCGGATTTGGTTTGGTAACTTTAGTTAACCCATATGTTAAACAGTCTAACTTCGCATATAGTCTACCCGATATTATGAGTATTATCCTCACATTTACTCTTGTATTTTTAGTACCCGGATCATATCTAAGAATGAAGCTGGTAAAACCTATGCCTAAAAATTGGCCTATATACAGGAAAGCCTTAACGTTGATGGAGGGTCCTTTGATAATGCTTAACTTATTAACATATTCTTTTATTCCCTGGGTGCATGCTCAGACAAAAATGCTTCTTGGTAAAAAGATGAAAGATCTTTATCATACCCCTAAGGTTAGATGATAACCTATGAAGATTAATCAAAGAACATTAAACATCACAAGACAGTTTATCTCTCAATTCAAAGATAAAAATATTACTTTAAGTACATTGAGTATACTTATAATCTCTTTCCAATTTATTTACATATTCTTTCGTTCCAAATATCTTAATGCAGAAATTCCCCTGTGGTATACAAGATTATGGGGTGACAACTGGCTGGCTCCTAAATCTGCAATATATATTATTCCAGCGGTATCTTTTCTAGTGTTTGTATTTGGATTACTCCTTATATTATTTAATAGGTACTATATAAAATATTTTCGCGGATTGATCTGGAGCGCAGTTCTTTTTTGTATATCATTTCTAACCTACTCGTTAATTACAATTGTTCATAATTCCTCAATATTTTTTAAACCGGCCGTCAACCCTAATCTAATACCCCTTTTTATACCTCTAATACTAAGTTTTCTTTTAACATTCTTAATAGTTCCTTACTTTATTGAATTTGCACAGAATAAAAGAATAGTGACCAGTCCCCAAATGCATCAACACCCGGGAATGGTCTTAGAAGCACCTTCAGCGAGAGGGGGAGGCGTGGTGTACGGATTAATATTTCTACTCTTATCAATATTGTTTGTTGGTATTCCCCAGCACTTCACAGGGATTTTTCTTTCAATCCTTATGATAATAGGTTTAAGTATAATTGACGATTATCAGAACACACATCCTTTATCCCCCCTCAAAGTATTTGAGAATCCTTTTCTAAGATTATTTCTTCTTCTTCTTTCTGTAATACCTACTGTTCTATCAGGTATACTAATCATTGAGGTAACCAACCCCCTGGGAGACCTTCTCATACTTACCAGTATTCATAAAGCTTTGCCTGCAGTAATTACTATTCTATGGATCGTTTGGGTGATGAATGTACTTTCATGGTCTAACGGTATAGATGGACAGTACTCAGGAATTATAGGGATAGCTTCCTTAGCAGTAATGTTTTTGGCTTTAAGGTTCAAACCGTTGGAATCTATTCATACACAAATCGCTATCCTGGCAGCAATAAGCGCCGGAAGCGCTTTTGGTTTGTCTAAATATAATTGGCACCCATCAAAGATTATGTGGGGTTTTGGAGCTATGACAGCAGGTTTATTAATTGCAGCTTTATCTATATCAGTTAAAGGAAAGATTATTACTTCAGTCTTGATAATATTAATTCCCTTTATGGATGCTGTTGTTACTGTGATTAGAAGATTAATACAAGGAAAAAATCCCTTGAGCGGAGACAGGGGTCACTTACATCATCTTCTTTTAGACAGGGGATGGAATGTACAAAAAATAGCCAGATTCTATTGGATCACTACAGCAGTATTTGCTTTGATAGGTCTTCTGACACCTGAGAGATATGCAATACAAACTGCAATGATCATAGTGGGATTAGTTGCTTTTATAATAGTTCTAATGAATGTAAGATCAGGATTAAACAGGAAAGAGAAACTAAAATTTGAGAGATAACTCCCCACGGAGGGCGGGCTGGAAAGTGAACTATATGCTGTATTTTCATCATGATATAGGGAATACCCTTTTTTTCTTTATTAAATATCGCAGGGCCTGTTATTGCATCCGGTAGTACTGATGCTATACCACATAAGAATATATTTATTGATAATAGAGGATCTTTAATCACCCACAAAGTCAGTAAAGTAAAAAACAAACCTATTCCAACACCAATAGATAAATCAGCTATAACTTTAAGTGGATAGTATGGGTCTGTTTTTCCTTCCTCCGACTCTATACAAAAATCCCAATGAGGAACTAAATCTCCAAGGAAATGCAGGAAGAATGAAGTTGGCACAGCAATAAGAGGTTCCTTTACTGAAACTGCTACCGCTATTCCTACCAGAGTATGGGGAGTTAAAAGCATATGGAAAAGATGATATATATTTTCTACCTATTTAGCAAATTGTTATTGTTAAATACATTTCATTTTCTTTTAATCTCGATTGTGTTCTAATTAATTGTCGGGGTTCTCTATGAGAATACTCTTAATTGATGAAAGCGGATTATTAGATAGTTATTACCATGACTTTAGAGATAACTATGTAGTTGATTTTGTACACGATAGTATTGAAGGACAGTATCTATTCGAAGTGAATGAATATGATGCTGTAGTAATGGGGCCATGTATAAAACCAAACGAGATCCCTAACATCAACAAAAATACAGTATCTGTTGCTGTTACATACGATAATGAGGATTCAAACAATAGGATATCTTTATTAAATTCCGGGGTAGATGTATGTCTTAAAGAGCCTGTTCATTATCCTGAACTAGATGCACAGATAAAGGTATTAATAAAGAAAGCCAGAAGTATATCAACAGATAAAATAAGTGTGGGTAATGTAAGTTTATATCCTTTGCAGAAATGTGTTTATATAGGATCTAGAAGTATAAGACTAAGGAGGAAGGAATATGAAATACTCCAATATCTATTCTTTAATATAAATAAAATAGTTTCTAAAGAAGAGCTTTTAGAACATATATGGGACGATGGTTTATGTGTGTTTTCAAATACTGTTGAGGTGCAGATTAGAAATCTTAGACTTAAGCTTAAAAAATATAAGGTATACAATCTTGTACAGACAGTAAAAGGATTTGGTTATTTGATAAAGAAATCAGATTTGTGAAATTTCGAAAAAAACCCTATTATTCAATGAATGATATATACTATTTATCAAATTATTAGGACAGCAAGGCCCAGACAATGGCTAAAGAACGGAAGCATTTTTGCTGCCCCTGTACTGGCAGGAGTTTTGTTTGCTGATAATAAATTGTACCTTTTAATTCAGGCCTTTACTTCATTTTGTATTCTTTCCTCCGGAGCATATTTTTTAAACGATATATTGGATGCACCCAGAGATAGGCAGCACCCTATCAAGAAAAACAGGCCCATAGCATCAGGAGCATTATCTCCGAAAACCGCTTGGTTCTTTGTATTTATATTTATTCTTTCCCCCATAATTTACTCTTTTATTTTCCTAGGGACTTACTTCACACTGTCTATGATTATTTATATCGTTATACAGCTATGCTATTCCTTATATTTTAGAAATATAATTATTTTAGATTCTTTGGTTGTGGCTTCTGGATTTGTAATCAGGGTATTTGCCGGTGGTTTTGCATCAAATACATCTATTTCATCCTGGCTTACTCTAACCACCATAGGTATATCGTTACTAATGGCATTTGGAAAAAGAAGATCAGAGAAGACCATTCTTGCTAAATTGAGTACACCTAATTTTCAACCTGACACACGTGCAACATTAAAACACTATCCGGATAATCTGTTGGACAGTATGATCACTATGTTTGCATCTTATACTGTTGTTACTTATTCACTTTTTGCTTTTCAGACATCCCCCAAAGGTGTAAGTAAAGTACTGTCTGATTTTCTTCCATCAATTTTAAAAGGACCTAAATGGATGATGTTAACTATTCCTTTAGTTATCTACGGAGTAGCCAGGTATCTCTATATTATTTATGAAAAAGGAGAGGCAGAATCTCCGGAGAGAGTTCTTCTATCAGATAAATCCATTCTATTTACTGTAATATTGTGGGGGGCAATGGTTATGGGAATTATTTATTTAGTTCCTTTGGGATAGGTTGAGATCAATTATCTTTATTTACCGTTTCAGTTGATTCTTTTACTACTTCTATTATTCTAATTACTTCCTTAATTTCTTGTTTAGGACATTTACAATCAGTTGCAGAAAGGACTTGATTGTCTTTCTCCATCTTTATAACAGGCAAGGATACTAATGGTAGTACAAGCATAGAGAGAAGAAACATACCTAGGAGTGAGTCAAATGCTAATTTAAATATTTTATTCATTTTCTTCCTCCATCATATATTTAGAATCGGGATCGTATTCTGCTTCATGTGATTTTGTTATTTTTATCTCATGATCTATATCAGATATAAATAATACAGTAATAACTATTGTGAATGTTAGGATAAGGAAAAACACCCAAGTATAAAGGATATTGAAAAAAGCCATGAAAGCAGATACAGTCAGCATTAAGTATAGATAGGAAAGCCAAACAGCTCCTTTAGAATAAATATGGAATGAGTTTTGAATAAGAGAGTCAGCTCTGAGTGAAAATAATTTTGCAGTTAGGGAAGGTTTTATATGGGAATCATGAAAGATCAAGGATTTAATTACTATAATAATTAAACCAATTATTACGATTCCTGACATTGCCAGTATGGAATAAGAGTTTACCTCAATATAGTCATTTTTATCTGCAAATACTATTCCCGATGTTAAAATCTCAAAATCTGCATTTAAGTTTCTGGCTATCAGAATAACACTAATCAAACGGGACATGAACAACACAAGTGCAGGAAATATAGCTTCATCTATCAATTTTATTAATATGCGTGAGAACATATGGGCTGATATGATATTACTACCATGCTGATCAAACAGTCAATAAAAGAAATATTATCACGCCCGTACTTTTCCCTATTATCCTTGATGGTGTTGGCATTGCCATTGATCGTTAGTAGTAATACTAATGAGCTGTTTGAGTTTCCCAAAACATATCTTCTATATGTACTGGGAAGCATATTGATAATGATATTTATCATAGAGAGCATAGTTAAGTGCAACGATATATGTATTAAGAAAGATACATTGGTCAGGAATACTTATTATCACTTACCTGTAATTTTATTTGTATCCTCAGTGATAATATCAACAATATTTTCCTCCCATACCTATACTTCTGTATGGGGTTACTATTCCCGTGCAAATGGGGGATTAGTGTCTTTCTTAATATTTGCAGCAATATATATAACTATAGTAAATAAGTTTAAGATCGGTGATTTTATCCAAATAAATAAAATAATAGCAATATCAGTTATTCCCGTAAGTATATTGGGAATATTTCAGTATTACGGTATTTTATCTGATCCGGTTGTCAGAGTTTATTCTACTTTTGGGCAGCCCAACTGGCTTGCTCAATATTTGGTTATGATTCTTCCTTTTGTTTTATATTTATTTATTAAAGAAAGTAAATATATATGGTTAGTGATATTTATAATGGGCTACTCTTGTTTATGGTTTACTTACTCAGTATCGGGTATCTTAGGATTTGCTGTTGTTTCATTATCCTCAATTTTCGTTTTTCTAAAAGATAAATTATTAAATAGAAATACAATAATCAAACTAATAATTATATATACAATACTTGGTTTAATATCTTTTCTTAATCTGGGTATTTTTAAAGATAGGATTAATGATGTATTAATGGATATGAAAATATGGAATAAAGATAATACCAATGTTGGGTATGAAGCTGATAGAGATACGGATGATATTAAAATAGATACTTCTATAAGTGAGGAATATAAAATATCAGACCCCGGTTTTATAAGAATAGGTTTATGGAAGGGTGCTTATAATCTTTGGGCATCCTCCATAAAAAATATTATATTAGGAACCGGTCCTGAGACTTTTCCCTATGAATTTCAGGATTACAGGATACTAAGTCTTAACTATTCCTCAGAGTGGAATTATGTTTTTAATAAGCCCCATAATTATTATCTGCAGTTATTATCCGAAATGGGTTTAATAGGTATAATCTCTTATGTTTTTTTAATAATTAGTGTTTTCAGAAGGATTCCTCATCGTTTAATGCCGGGTATGATAGGTTTTCTATTTACCAATATATTCGGATGGCCTGTTCTAGTAACCTCGCTGCTCTTTTGGATTTATATTTCGGAAGACAGGAGAAAGGCAGGTGTATGAAGAAGATATTAATTGTATTAATCATTTCTCTGGAATGTATATTTTTACATGTGGTAAGTAAATATTATAAAGCTGATGTTTTGTATATAAAATCAAAGGGTTATTTAAATGACTTAAAAGTTGGTGAAGCACTATCATTAATAAATAAGTCAATCGAACTTAATCCTCATGAACCCAATTATCTTAAGGAAAGAAGTAAAATAAAAATAGTGTCGCTTATTTACAACAAATATGATTACGAAGAAAGAAAAACAGGTGCTTTATTTGATATGCAAAAATCCATTGAATTAAACCCAAATAATTTAGTAACAGCCAGGAATTTAATTCCCCTTTATTATTTTCTTTCTTATAAGGAATTATATTCCAACTCAAGTGATAATTTAGATGGGAAATATTTGAATATTGCAAGGGAATATTACAGATATATAAAAGAAAGATATAGAAATGATGCCGGGGTTGTTTTATCTGTTGCAAGATATGAGAAAAAACTAGGTTTGAATAATGACTTTAATGAAAGCATGGAGATGATTAAAAAACTTAGGCCCGATCTTCTTGAATGGCACGAAGTGTTTAAATAACCGGAAGTATTATTCCTCTATAGATGTGTATTCTGAGGAAACCCAGCCGGTAAGAGTGGAAGAAACCTTTATTTTTATCCATCCTGATTTTTCTTCCAAGACAGGATATTTTTCACCTGTGTTTACTTTCCCGATTTCTTTTCCGGATAAAGAGCCACTGTCCCTTACTCTAAGCCATCCGTTCGGAGTTTGTTTAATAACTGCTGTTTTTCCTAAGCTAACATTTCCGGATATAGTTGATAATGCCTCACTTGCTTCTTTAGTAAGTCCCTTGCCTTCAGACAGCTTGCCTAAATACGCTCCTTTTTTAAGCTCTCCCATAGCTTTCCTATCCTCATCAGATTTAATAATGTTTCCGTCTTTATTGAAAATATTACCCTTGTAATCAAGGAAGAAATCGAAAACCTGATCTTTTATACCCAGGGAATTATCTATATTCAAACCTCTGGTTTTATTCCAATATACAACTGCTTTGGCCCAAGATTCGGTGTCCGAATATATAAGCGGATTATCTGTTGAAATATCATATAGGTTTGATGAGTTCTCAAACAGAGAAGGTTTTTCTGATACAGGATAAGGGAATAACTTTATACTTCCATTTAGAACATATCCTTTTTGGATGGATATTTCCGCAGTTTGAGATTCATAATTGGGATGGGATATTGCTATTGTATAATTCCCCGGACTTATGTTATCTGAAGAAAAGGGAGTTTTACCTACTTCAGATCCGTCTATATATACAGTAGCACCGGAAGGTTCTGATATCATCCTAAGTGTGTTTCCTGAACCATTCTTTTCAAACCAAAACTCCTGTCCAGAGGAAAAGGTATCTGATACCCCCAAATCCCTTATCAAAGCAACCACATGCAAGGTTCCGTTATCTGCCGGTATGAAGTTAGCGGTTGTTTGATACTGTCGTGAATCAGTTTTTATGGTAATTGTTTTATTCCCGGGTTTTAAATCTTTTGATGTATAGGGTGTTTCACCAATCTTTTCACCGTCAATGATTACTTCGGCTTGGCTATAAACAGTCTCAACTGTTAATCCAGCTTTACCGTTTTTATTTAAAATAGTTTCAATTACCTTTCCTCCGAAGAAAACGACCAGACCTATTCCGATAATTCCCAGAACATAAATCAAGGCTGTGGAATATTTATTTTCTCTGTTGTTAATGATAGTAGTTACTGCCATGGTTTATATGTAAGTTAGCACGTGGATGGTAAAATATCAATATCAGTTGTTCCTTGTTATTCTTTTAACGGCCTGGTCGCCAAGTGGTAAGGCAAGGGTCTGCAAAACCCTTATTCGCGGGTTCGATTCCCGCCCAGGCCTCCAAGAATTATTTATTAGTTAATACCGGAATGAAATCTGAGGAAATACTGAAAAAATATTTAAATTATTATATTAGTAAAGGTCATAAACAGATACCTAATGTGTCCTTAGTTCCGGAAGGAGATTCAACATTATTGTTTGTCAATTCGGGCATGTTTCCCTTAGTCCCGTACCTATCAGGAGAACCACATCCTTTGGGCAAGAGGTTAGTAAATGTACAAAGATCTCTGCGTTTTGAAGATATTGAGGATGTGGGAAATACAAACAGACATACAATAGCTTTTCATATGCTTGGTAACTGGAGTTTAGGAGATTATTTTAAGAAAGAACAGCTTCTTTGGATTTATGAGTTCCTTATAGAGGGTTTAAAACTGGATCCGAATAAATTATTTGCTACTGTTTTTGCCGGAGATGAATACGCACCTAAAGATGAGGAATCAGCGGAGATAATAAAGGAAGTTATGAAAAAATACGGAATTGATGCCAGCGAAGGTGTAAGAATATTTCCTTGCGGAAGAAAAGATAACTGGTGGCAGAGAGGAGAATCCATAGGGGAATTAGGAGGTCCTGATTCCGAAATATTTTATTATGTTGGAGAAGGAAGTTATGAAGGCAAATCTCCAAGTGAAAATCAAGATGAGTTTCTAGAAATAGGGAATTCAGTATTTATGCAGTATAGAAAAATAGATGGGGGATGGGAACCATTGTCACAAAGGAATGTTGACTTTGGAGGGGGTTTGGAAAGACTTGCTTTGGTAACACAAGGAAGAAAAGATATTTTTGAAACTGATAACTTTTGGCCTTTGATCGATAGAATACAAAAAATATCAGGAAGAGATTATCATGAAAGTTCAGAGGTAAAAAGATCAATGAGGATATTAGCCGATCATATGAGAGCATCCGTTATGTTAGCTATGGATGGGGTGCTTCCGGGTAATAAAGATCAGGGATACATTCTAAGGAGAATTATTAGAAGAATGATAAAGATAGGAAGAAATATTGGAGTGGAAAAAAATATACCTTCAATGCTTATTGATGAAACTGTTTCTATATTAAGTTGGCTATACCCGAGTTTGAAAGATAAAGAAACTGGAATAATAAATATATTTAGTACAGAAGAAGAGAAGTTCTTTAAAGTTTTATCACTGGGAATAAAAGAATCTGAAAAGATTATATCAAAACTGAATGACAAAGATTTTAATGATCCCGATAAATTAGCTGATTTATCATTTAATTTATTCCAATCTTTAGGCTACCCGCCTGATATATTTCTGGAGGATATGAAGAATAAAGGAAAGTATATTGATTCAAGAGGTTTTAATAAGGCCGTAGATAGTAAATTTAAAAAGCATCAGGAATTATCCAGATCAGGTTCTGAAATGAAATTCAAAGGAGGATTAATGGATCAAAGTGAGAGAACTGTTAAATATCATACCGCTACTCATATACTTCAAAGAGGTCTTATTAACATACTTGGAAATCATATATGTCAGCTGGGAAGTAATATAACTAATGAACGATTGAGATATGATTTTCCTAATCCTGCTAAACTTACTGATCAACAAATTAAAGAATTGGAGAATTATTTTAACGATATTGTTATTAGAAAGATTCCGGTTAATTTTATAATAATGCCAAAAAGGAAAGCCCAAGAAATTGGAGCGATGTATCTTAAGAATGAAAGCTATCCCGATGAAGTTAAGGTATATTACATCGGTGATAGTATTGAAAAAGCTGTTAGTAAGGAATTCTGCGGAGGTCCCCATGTTCAAAACACTTCTGAATTAGGAGGAATAGAAATATACAAACAAGAGAAAATAGGGGATGGAAAGATGAGAATCTATGCGAGATTTAAATAAAGAGAATTTAGAATATTGACACTCTGATATATTGAGTGCTATATATTTCATGCTGTATTTAGTGTTCAAATATTTTAAGGAGGTAAGATTTTATGTCAGCACCATTAAATAAAATAAAACCGTTATTTGATTACTTGCTTATAGAACCATTAAGCAGGGAGACGACACTTCCTTCCGGTATTGTTATACCCGATACTGCTAAAGAAAAACCTCAGGAGGGAAAGATCATATCCATAGGATCAGGTAAAAGAGATGAAAAGGGTAATAAAATACCCATGGAAGTTAAAGCCGGAGATATTGTTATGTATAAAAAATGGGGAGGAACTGAAATAAAAGTTGAGGGTAAAGAATTCTTATTAGTTAAAGAAGAGGATATTTTAGCAGTAATTGAAGGTTAATTTATAGGAGGAATTTATATGGCAGCTAAAAAAATAATATATGGAGAAGATGCAAGATCAAAATTAAAATCAGGAGTAGATGCATTGGTTCGAGCAGTATCAACTACTTTAGGTCCCAGAGGAGGGAATGTAGGATTAGAAAAAAGCTGGGGAACGCCCCAGGTTGTACATGACGGAGTTACTGTTGCTAAAGAAATTGAACTTGAGGATAAATTTGAAAATATGGGAGCACAGATAGTTAAGGAAGCTGCTTCAAAAACAAACGATGTAGCAGGAGACGGCACCACTACATCAGTTGTTCTATCCCAGGCGATAGTAGAATCCGGATTAAAAAATATATCTACAGGTACTAATGCAATGATTTTAAGAAAAGGACTGGAAAATGCCTGCGATAAGGTTGTTGAAGAAATATCAAAGTTATCCAAGAAGATATCAAGCAAAGAAGAAAAAGCTCAAGTAGCTACTATATCGGCTCAGAATGCTGAAGTAGGCAAACTGATAGCAGAAGCAATGGAAAAAGTAGGAAACGAAGGAGTAATTACTGTAGAAGAATCAAAAGGATTTGAACTTGAATTGGAATACAAGGAGGGAATGCAGTTTGATAAGGGATACGCTTCTCCTTATTTTGTTACTAATGCAGAAAAGATGGAATCAGTAATTGAAGATCC
>DBQJ01000007.1:0-2931 GCA_002305205.1 candidate division WWE3 bacterium UBA1397
AAGGAAGAAGATTTGAAAAAATATTACTCAACATTTGATGTTTTTATTTTTCCTTCATTAACTGAAGGATTTGGTTTAGCCTTGGCAGAAGCAATGTATGTTAATTTACCCTCTGTATGTTCAGACCTGGATGTATTAGAAGAACTGGGGGGAGAGTACATTACTACTTTTAAGACAGGTTCTTCAGATGATTTAAAAATTAAAATGATGAATAAATATGAGGAATTAATACATAATGATAGAGATCATGATGAAGATAGGGGAAGAAAAAGGATAATATCTAAATTCAGTAAAGAAGTATTTATAAATAATTATTTAACGCTCTATAATCAATTATTATGAAAGTATTGATGCTGGGAAGAATAGACCTCTTCCAAAATAGAGGTGGTGATACCGTACAGATAGAGAACACAGCTGAAGAATTGAGAAATCTTGGTATTGAGGTTGATATATGTTCTGATCTATCCATAGATATGAGGGGATATGATCTGATACACATATTTCAGCTGGATTGGATTCCGGAGATATATTTTTATTTCCTAAAAGCCGAAAAATATAATAAAAAGATAGTATTTTCTCCTATTCACCATAATATAAATGAAGTAAAGAGATTTGATGACGAATATGTTTTTGATTATAGAAGAATATCAAAAATATTGTTTAAAAATCAGTTTTCCAGAGATACATTTAAAAATGTTTATAGATCAATAAGAGACATTAAAAGAATAGGCCCCACAATATATTCTGTTATCTATGGGTTTAAAAATATGCAAAAAAGAATGCTTGAATGGTCTGATCATATACTTGTACAAACTAATAGAGAAGCTGAAGATCTAAAAAATACTTTTGAAGTAGATTTCCGATGGACAAAAATATCAAACGGTGTGGGAAAAATATATTATGAAAATAAGGACTATGAACCAAAGTTAAAACTAAAAGATTATGTAATATGTGTAGGAAGAATAGAGCCGAGAAAAAATCAACTTAAAATCATTGAGGCTGTTACGGAAATTAGAGAGCAGTCCAAAGAAGATATAAATTTAGTATTCCTTGGTTCTTATAAAGGTGCCAAACATTTAGAATATACTTATCTCTTCAATGAGGCATTAAAGAAAAATAAATGGATCACTCACATAGATAGAGTTTCTTATAAAGATATGCCATCCTATTATAAATATGCAAAGGTTTGTTGCTCAGCTAGTTGGTTTGAGACAACAGGTTTAACAGTATTAGAAGCATTATTCTGTGGAACAAATGCTGTAGCGTCAGGTGATAGGGCAAGGGAGTGTCTGGGAGATTATGCTTCCTATTGCGACCCGGGAGATAAAAAGTCAATCAGAATTGCTATTGAAAAAGAATTAAAAGCACCACGTCCTTTATTAAGTGATGACATGCGCAGAGAATACACATGGGAAAATGCAGCTAGAAAAACCTTAGAGATATATAATTGTATATTGGATGAAAAATGAATATTGAATTAATTATCATATTTTTAATATTTCTATTATCACTGTATGTAGTACTTACCAAATACGATCTATCAATATATCTTCTACTGTTTCTGTCTGTTTTGCTGCACAAGGAATTATTTAGTTTCTACCGCTGGGATTTAATGCCTATCAGGGCTTTTATGTTTTCTGTAGTTATTGGAAGTATCATTAAATTATTTATTTATTATAAGAAGAATAGGACTTGGAAATATATCCTTCCTAAGTTAAAAGACCCCGTTTTTATATCTCTTTTTATACTTTGGCTTATAAGAGGGATTTCTTTGCTGTTTTCAAAAAATATTCAAGCATCTTTATTGTTATTTGCTTTTTTTACTACCATTATCTTTCTCTCCTCATATTTATTATTTGAGCTTAAAGATAAACCGGATAAGATAATGCATTTTTTGAAGGTATATTTATTTATTACATTCGGACTTAGTATTTTTGGGTACCTGCAGTTGTTAATACTTCAAACTACCGGAATAACCATTGGAGCCCTTTGGAGTATTCCGGGTAATATTGCACGTGTGGGAACAGTATTTTGGGATGTTAATCACTATGGTGCTCTACTGTCCGCTATGATACCAATTTCTTTGGTAATGCTGGTACTAAGCAAGGATATTAAGAATAAAGCATTTTATTTTATTATATTTTTATCTCTGTCAGGATCGTTGTTTTTAACTAATTCGCGTTCAGCCTGGATAATGGGAGGAGTATCGTTCTTAGTATTTTTAACACTGATGTTGATAAGAAGATATGGTTTAAAAGGAATACTTTACATTTTTATATCAGTTGTTTTGATTTCAACACCCTTCCTTTATGAATACAGTATTAAATCATCACCCTTTAGAGCAAAGATAAAACAGTATTTTCATTATAGAATGGATTCTTTTGATTCCCATATGCTGTTGCTTACTGGAGCTTTCCAGGTGTTTGAAAAATACCCTGTTTTAGGAGGGGGCTATGGCTCCTTTTTTGAACATTTCAGTAAAACAGATATTGCTCCGGTATATTTTGGAAGAGATCCGGCTGCTTTAAACACTAGAGTACCCGCCCATACTATATGGGGAGAGCTTCTGTCAGAGACAGGTATTCTTGGATTTCTATCTTTTGTTTCTTTCTGTATTTTTACTCTTGCTCCTTTGGTATTTATTGGATTGAAAACAAAAGAAAAAAAGGAATATTTGACCGGTTCCGTTATGTTTTCTGTGCTTATAGGATGGCTTACAGCCGGAATATTTTATTCATATAATTCGGAATTTTTCTGGATAATATTCTTATTATTCTCTTCCTGGGGTATCGGAACCTTAGTGAAATATACTAAAGTAGCAAACATTATTATAGAAACTGTAAGTAATGGTAAATTCCATTTATTTTTCATATCCATGCTATCTTTAATGCTAATATTTGTTAATCTCGGTAGAAATCATCTTATACCTTA
>DBQJ01000007.1:3034-3796 GCA_002305205.1 candidate division WWE3 bacterium UBA1397
TACTACAGTTCAGTATTTATACTATTCCCGTGCTTCCATGTTGGACATAACTACAACCTTTTTTATTACACTGGCCTTATATTCATATTACTCTACAAGGGAGGCAAAGAGACAAAATCTTTTTTGGATATTGACGGGGTTGTCTATAGGATTGGCTGTAATGACTAAAGGTATAGTAGGATTTCTTCCTATTCCCATAATTTTCTTAAATGAGGGTTATTTGTACATAACAAGGGATAAAGTACTAAACAAAACATATATCCTGCAATATTTATACTGTATTACTTCTGCAGTTTTTATTTTTGTTCCCTGGCATATCTTGATGTATCAGAAATTTGGTAATTCTTTTCTTTCTAACTACCTTGG
Source organism: candidate division WWE3 bacterium UBA1397 (assembly GCA_002305205.1). Taxonomy (GTDB): domain Bacteria; phylum Patescibacteriota; class WWE3; order UBA101185; family UBA10185; genus UBA1397. The sequence goes on from DBQJ01000007.1 coordinate 3,401, forward strand.
TTACCATGTTTGGGATAGGGCAACCACAGCTATAGAAGACAAAGGAAGACCGTTCTTTTGGTATCTTGTTGTACTTNNCGGTAGAAATCATCTTATACCTTACGATGAAGCAATATACGCGAAAATATCCAGAAATATGATTGAGACAGGTGAGTATATTGTTCAGAGCTGGATACCGGGAAAGGTCTGGTATGAGAAACCCCCTCTATATATGTGGATGATGGCCGGATCCATGAAAATATTTGGTGTAAATTCATTTTCAGCTAGATTTCCCAGTGCTGTGTTTGGTTTTTTAACAATTCTTTTAGTATATATATTTACTAATAAATATTTTGGTAAATTAGCGTCTTTTATATCATCTATTCTCCTAGCTACTACAGTTCAGTATTTATACTA
>DBQJ01000007.1:3905-24115 GCA_002305205.1 candidate division WWE3 bacterium UBA1397
AAAGTACTAAACAAAACATATATCTGGCAATATTTATACTGTATTACTTCTGCAGTCTTTGTTTTTATTCCCTGGCATATTTTGATGTATCAGAAATTCGGCAGTTCTTTTCTTTCTAACTACCTCGGTTACCATGTTTGGGATAGAGCAACCACAGCTATAGAAGATAAGGGAAGACCATTCTTTTGGTATCTTGTTGTACTTAAAGTAAGTATGAGATTGTGGTTTATATCTTTAATCATGGCTTTTCCCTATGCTGTATATAAATTATATAGAAAGGAAAAACACTTGTTATTGCCCTTAATATGGGCAGTATTTGCATTCATATTCTTTTCTTCAGCTAAATCTAAACTGGTATGGTACATTACACCGATATATCCGGCCTTGGCGGTAATAGTGGGATGGTTTATTTCCAAGATTATTCATTATATTTCTGATTTCGGTTATAAAAAAATAAATAATTTTAACGGCCGCTTATTCAAATCTATAGTAATGCTAGTAATAACGATAGTAGCGTTGTTTTATTTCTTTTTAAATAAAGGATTAGTTTATACATCAGATCTTACAGGTTCTCAGGCCTCTCTTCTGGAATATAAGGATGAATACTTTGGAACCGATTCTGTAGTGTATATAGATCGGTTAGAACTTCCCATATCATTGTTTTATACACAGGGCCCATTTATAGATTACGATTTTAATCCTGAAAAAATTGGAAAGGTCCCTACAATAAAATATGAAGATGAACTTATCCTTCTTACTAAAAAAGGCAGGTATAGAGAGAACGTGGTGGGATATGAATACAAACCTAATATTATAAAAGAAGATGGGGACTGGATTTTATGGTCTTTTACCTCCAGGTTAAAGCGTGATAATGACGATCTAAAATACATAGATGATCAGATCAACAATCTTAGGAATAAGGAAACGAAGGGTATTGCTATTAACCAGGATAAGCTGGATGGGTTAATTTTACAAAAGACAAAGCTTGAGAAGAAAATACTGGAACAGATGAAAAATTCTCTTAAGATAGTAACTTCGGGATCATATTTTTCCAACTGAATCTACTTTTTTAATAAATAAAATTGTTAATAAAAATGCCGATATGGAAGCAGCTAAATCAGATCCTGCCAAACCGGCAAGTGAGTATACGGGTACAAAGAATACACACAGTAATGAGAATATAACTAATTTACTTAAGGAGATAATAAAAAGATATCTTGTTTTCTGTTCAACGAAGAAGTAATTTTCCATAAAGGTATGTATTGAGGTAAATGCATTAGAGAATATGAGAATATTGATTATTGATAAAGATTCGGAAAACTTATCCCCGAAGAATCTGTTAACTCCGAAGTGGATAAATGGTATGGAGATTGTTGCTATAAGAAAAACAAGTGAGGATATAATGAATGTTTCATTGAAATCGTAAGATAGATTATTTTTCTTCCTATCTGTATTTTTAGGGAGGAGTACAGTAAAAATAGAAAATGAAAGAAGGGCAAATAATCTGGATATTTTACTTGCAAGAGAAAAGACACCGACATTAGATAAACCTCCTGTAACTTTAGCTATAGTATTAGATAGAGTAGGCCAGCTTTCATATACAGTTTGGGATACACCTCCCGGAAATGATTTATTAAATAACACAGGAATAAGCTTAAAGTTTATTCTTATATTTCTATATTTGGGTGATAGGCTCATAAAAAGTAAAATACTGAACATAATAGATAAAGAGAATATTGATAAAACAGATACTAAAGTAGGTGTGAATGAGTTAAGTATAATAAGTAATGCACAAATACCTTTTGGCAGAGAAGATAGGATATTCAATAAAACCAATGATCTATAATCTTCTTCTTTTTGAAAGAGGGCAAAGAATGTGTAATTAATACCATAAGCAAACAGACCGACGCATAGAATAAGAAATATAATCCAGTTAAATTCCTTAAGAAGTAATAATGCAATTGACAGTATAACAAGAGAAACTAATGTTAATATAATCTTTATTGAAAAAAAGGATGATATATTATCTTCCTCTTTTTCCTTGTTTATTTGGGAGACAAATACTGAATTAGTACCAAAGTCAATTATCTTTGAAATAGAAACAAGCAGAGTTGTTAAAAGAGCGTATTTACCAAAGGTAATGAGATCAAAGGATTTAGCTATAACAGCAAGGAATACAAAACCCATTAAAGCGTTGAAAGCGTTTCCAGCACCAACTGTTGCTATTTTTCTAAATGATTTTAATTTCACATTGATATATTAACATAGTGAAATGTTAAAATAAGAACAATGAGAATAGGTATGGATGCTCGATTCTACGGAGAAGCAGGGCCGGGCAGATATGTAAAAAATATTATAGAGCACTTGGAAAATATTGATAATGAGAATGAATATATAATATTTCTTAGAAAAAAGGTTTTTGATGAATTTGTACCTAAAAATAATAGAACTAAGAAAATATTAGCTGATTACAAATGGTACAGCTGGGGAGAACAACTTGGTTTTTTATTCCTGGTAATAAAACAAAAATTAGATCTATTTTATGTACCACATTTTAATATACCTACCCTATACCCCGGTAAACTAGTTTGTGCAATACCGGATATAATAATGCATAAATTTAGTACCGAAAGGGGCACTACTCTTTTCAAACCGTATTTTAAATTAAAAAAGATTGTATATAAATTTGTTGTAAAAACTGCTGTTAGAAAATCATGCAAAGTTATTGTACCCTCAAGAGATGTAGCTAATGATTTTATAAATACTTTTAAGAATATAAATAAGGATAAATACGTTATTTCCTATGAAGGTATAGACCCGATATTTAACGCAGAGAAAAATATCAATATACAAAATGAAGAAGAAATATTAGATAAATATAATATCAAGAAGCCCTTCTTGCTTTATATAAGCAGTATGTACGAACATAAGAATGTTTTAAGACTTATTGAAGCATTTAATATTTTAGTAAAAGAAAAAGAATTTACAGGCCAGCTTGTATTAGTAGGTAAAGACGATAGATATTCAAGAGATATATCAGAGAAAACGATAATGATGGGATTAAAGGATAGGGTCATTTTTCCCGGACATATAAATTATATATCCGATGAGGAGACAATAGTGATGAGAAGAAATGCTTTAATTTATGTATTCCCATCATTAAAAGAAGGATTTTCTCTCACACCTTTGGAGGCGCAACATTACTCTCTTCCCTGTGCAATCTCAGAAATTCCTTGCCATAAGGAGATTTATGGAGAATCAGTATTATATTTTAATCCTTTAGATATAGAAGATATGGCAAATAAAATATATATGTTAATAAAAGATGATGATTTAAGAAAAGAATATATTGCTAGGGGTCAGAAAAATATAAAAAAATATTCATGGTTTAATACAGCCAAGGATACCTTAGATGTGTTCAAGGGGTGTGTTTCTAGTTAGAAGATTGGATAAGGTTAAAGATACCCAGGGTTTTTCTTGCAGTTTCGTCCCATGAATATTCTCTTGCTTTGTCCTTAGCCATTTTTATCATATTAGTATGATCATCCGTGATTAGTTTTATTATCGTTTCTTTCATCTGATCTGGATTATTATCTGAATATAAAGCATAGTTGCCAATAATTTCTTTAAAGGAGGGGATATTAGAAAGAGCACAGGGAACTTCGCATGACATGGCTTCCAATACGGGTAAACCAAAACCTTCATCAATTGAAAAATTTACCATTCCTATAGATCCGGATATTAATGCGGGGAGATTCTCATCCGGTATTCTTCCTCCAAATATGACTTTATCTTCAATATTATATATCTGAGGTGACTTAAGTATGTTTTCATAATCCCACCCTTTTTTTCCTGCAATGAATAGCACAAGGTCATTTCTGTTAAGGTCTTTTAAAGCCAGAGAGAAAGCTTTTATAGTATTTTCTAAATTCTTTCTTGGCTGAATAGTCCCGACAAAAATAATATATTGTTTATTTGATAAATTATATTTATTTTTTACTTTATCTATTTCAGAATAATTTCTTTTATAAAATGATTCATCTACACCTTCACTAATAACAGTAATTTTGTCAGAAGACGCCCATCCCTTTGAAATTATTTTATCTTTTGTAGAATTCGAAGGAGTAATTATATGATCCGAATTAATACATGTATATTTTTCGGGTTTTCCTTTGGATAATAACTCAATAATATTCTTGGGTTTGTAGCTGCTGTATTCTAATCCATGTATCATCGATAAATATTTTATCTTTTTATTTCTAACAATCGGTATTGTATGTACAGGGGTAAAAAATACGTTTATGTTAGAAAAATAAAGTATTTTAGCTAAACTAAATTGAGTCCAAAATAATCTATTTCTAATTACCTTAAAAGTAAAAGTAGTATTTCTAAACAATTCCGATATTGATTCCCCCGGGTTATTATTTAAATATAACGTATATTTATTTTTATTATCTATTTTAGATAGTGACTTATACAAATTAAACGTATACTTTTCCGGACCGGCAGGAAAAGGATTTAGAAGATTTTGTCCATTTAAACCTATATTCATTGTAAAATCCATTATAATAGAGAATAAGCATCTATGAAAATAGCATTAGTATGTGATGATTTAATACAGTTTGGGGGAGCGGAAAAAATTGTAATGGAATTGTGTTCAATATTTCCCGATTCCCCTTTATATACTTCTGTAATATCCAAGAAATGGAGAGAAATATGCCGAAGTAAAAATATAAAAGTAATTACTTCATTTATACAGCAGTTACCTTTTTCTGTAATATTAAATAGATATTACTCACCTTTCTTTTTTCATTTATGCGCCTTTCATTCCTTTGATTTATCATCATATGATTTAGTTCTCTCCATATCAGCTAGATTTGCCCATACTGTAATAACAAAACCAGGTACAAAACATATTTGCTATATGCACTCTCCCGGTAGAATGTTTTGGGAGCCTTCCTCATACTTTGAAAAGGAATATACAGGGATTTTAGGTATGTTTAAAAAACTATTTAAACCTATACTTTCTGTATCATTATTTTTTCATAGAATTATTGACTATATATCTGCTCAGAAAGTAGATAATTTTATTGCTAATTCAAAAAATACAAAAATGAAGATATTAAAATATTACGGAAGAGAATCAAATATAGTATATCCTTTTATGGATATAGATAATCTAAAAGATGAAGTTGGAGAATCAGTAAATAACGGGAGTAGGGAAAGATATTTTTTGATAATTTCCAGATTATCTTCCTGGAAGAAGATTGATTATGCGATTAATGCGTGTGAAGAACTTGGGGTTTATTTGAAAATAGTTGGTGAGGGGTCTGACAGAAACAGACTAAATAGATTATGTAAAAAATACGTGAAATTAATGGGTTATGTTTCAAATCAGGACAGGAATAATTTGATCAAAGGTTGCCAAGCACTAATTATCACCCAGGAAGAGGATTTTGGAATAGTACCATTGGAAGCTATGTACTTGGGAAAACCCGTAATTGCCTATGGAAAGGGAGGTTCAACAGAAACAATTGAGGAGGGAGTTACCGGAGTTTTTTATTACTCCCAAAATTCCGATGCTCTAAAAGAAGTATTAAATAATTTTAATCCTGATAATTTTGATAGTAATAAATGTAAACAAAGAGCTTTGCAATTTAGTAAAAGTAAATTTGAACAAAAAATACTTGAAATAATTAATAATGTATACTATTAGTACTTTCAAATTATGAAGCTTTATGATTGTGGAAAAAGAATATTAGATGTTATTGGTTCGGTTATGGCAATAATTATATTTTCACCCATCATGCTTGCTGCATCTGTATGGATTAAGATTGTATCTCCCTCAGGGCCCATATTAGCAGACACACCTCCAAGAGTAGGAAAAGATAAAAAAATGTTTAGATTTTATAAATTTCGTTCAATGATTCCCAATGCCCACGAATGGTTAAAAAACCAACCTGAGTTGTGGGATCAATACGTAAAGAATAATTACAAACTTGATCCGGATCCAAGATTAATCAAAGGTGCAAAGTTTATTAGAAAAAGCAGTATTGATGAAATGCCCCAATTTATTAATGTTCTCAAAGGAGATATGAGTATAGTAGGACCCCGTGCTTATTATTCATTTGAAGTCGAAGAGCAGCTTAAAAAATACCCTCATGTAGCAGGTCATATGGAAACAGCTCTCAGTGTAAAACCGGGTATAACAGGGTTATGGCAGATCAGCGGGAGATCCAAATTAACTTTTGAAGAAAGGGTTGAGTTGGATGCAAAATATGCACAAAAGAAATCTTTATTGTATGATTTAATGATTATTGCTAAAACCCCGTATGTGGTTTTAACTGGAAAAGGAGCATATTAATATGAATAATTCTAAATTTTGGGGAGCAGGAGTAAATAATTCAATTAATTCTTTAGGAAATATTGATAAAAATATTAAGGGAAAAGATTCCCTTGAAAATAAAATTCCTGAAGCAGGACAGCCTCTTCCAAAAGATAACAACCAATCTCAGTATTATAAAGTTCAGAATAATATAAAAAGAAATATGAAAAAATCTAATTTATCTACAAAGCTGGGTATTACAGGAATTATTCTTCTTGTAATCATAGGTGTTGCAGTATTAGGAATTTATTTAGGATTGGTTAAGCCGGCGATGGCTCTTGCTTCCGAAGCAAAGAATTTAGTAACCGACAAGGATTCAGTTGTTACTGCTTTAAAAGACAGAGACCTAATTGCATTAGATAAAGCTTTAGAAAAAACTGAACTGGATCTGAATTCAGTCAGGGAGGCGAGGGATAAGAATATCGGATGGCTAAGGAACATGAAGATATTAAAAGCAAATGAATTTTATGAGGATTCAGATAGATTTATCAATGCCGCTTTTTATGCCATAGATGCAGTAAAAGAAATGGAAGTAGTGATCCTGCCTTTTGCAGATGCGGCAGGATTGAAAGTAAGAGAAGATCAGCAGGTTGAACAAGCTGAGGGTTTGATGGAGGCATTTCAAACCTGGGTTTCCATAATGCCTGAAGTAGCAAATCAGATGGATGGTGTAATAGAGAAAGTAGCCAAGGTGGGGGATGAGCTTGCTCCTATTGATACATCCAAATATCCGGAGAAGATTAAAAATGTTGAGATAAGATCAAACATTGAATTTATAAAGAATAATTTATCTAAAGCAGATGATTATGCCCCCGATGTGAAAAATGCATTGATAATATTTCCTAAAGTACTGGCAGTAGGAACACCGGTGAAAAGATATATGATCATTATGCAAAATGATAAAGAGATTCGTCCCACCGGAGGTTTCATGACTAATTACGCTACTTTTAAAATTCAAAATGCTCTTCTTCAGTCGGATTTTACTTCAAAAGATATGTATAGCGTGGATTTAACATTAGACGCTATAGATGCTACCTATGATTTTCCCGATCCTCCTGCCCCATATATGAAATATCTTAAAGTAGAAAGATGGTATGCCAGGGATATGAACTATTCTCCAGATTTTCCAACATCTATGGATCAGTTCATGGTTTACTATAATATGGCAGGAAGAATAGATCCTTACGAAGTCAAGCCTGTGGATGGGATATTTGCTATAGATACAGAAGTGGTTAGAAAACTTCTTGAAGTAACAGGCCCCGTTACTCTAAATGCAGTAACATATAATCAGGATAATGTTGTGTTGGAATTAGAAACAATAGCTTCACTCGAATTATCCCAGCAGGTAGGTAGGAAAAGAGTTTTGGGTAATTTGATGCAGGCGATGCTGGTCAATGTGTTTGAATCTGATAAAAATCTATGGCCCAAGCTTATAGAGACAGGAATTGATTTAGCTAGAAAGAAGCATATACAGATATATGTATTTGATCCCGAAGCCCAGATTCTTATAGAAAAGTACAACTTGTCGGGGAGAATTACAGATCCCCTAGTAGGAGATTACTCACTTGTTGTTTCAACAAATTTAGGTGGAGATAAAACTAATTGGTTTGTGAATAAAGAAGTTGAACACTCACTGGAAAGAAGCGGGGACAGGTGGTTAAGAACTGTAAAGATTACATATTCTTATCCCCAGCCCTCTGCTGAATTTACACCTTTTATAAAAGGATTTAGAGACTGGGTAAGAGTATATGCACCGGCGGGATCAGATTTCGTTTCTGTCGATGGATCAGAAGACGGAACTTCAAGCGACAGCGAGAGAGGAAAAGTCTGGTATAGCGGATATTTGGAACTAACACCCGGGCAGGAGAAGACAATGGTGTTTAAATATTATCTCCCTGATAATGTAATCAAAGACGGTACATGGAATCTAAAGATACAAAAACAGGCAGGAACTGTCGGTGAAAAACATAAAATAATGTTTGCAAATAAAGATAGGGAGTTTATATTGGACACCGATGTTGAAGTTAAAACTACATTGTAGTTATAAAATAATTATTTGAGGATTAGGCCAAGTAAATGCCCCGCTATATGCGGGGCATTTGTATATCTGATGAACAGCTATAATATCAAAGGATTAGTATTAAAAAGCACAAATTATAAAGATACGGATAAGATATATTCTTTACTTTGTTACAAATTAGGAAAAATTAATGTATTAGGAAAAGGAGTAAGAAAAATATCATCAAGACGTGCAGGTAATTTAGATACTCTAAATATAATTGAAGGAAGAATAAACGAAGGAAGGGGTGGTATTAAGATAATAGAAGAGGCTAAGGCTATAGATACTTTTAAATCAATAAAAAAAGAATATAGATTAGTGACTAATGCGTACTATCTCGTTGAGTTAGTGTATAGAAATATTGAGGACGAAAATGAAACAGATGAAGTACTGGATGCACTGATAAAATGTTTAAAAATATTATCTAAAGGAATTACTTATCCCAGCATAGCTGTGAATTATTTTGAACTTCTATTTTTTAAATATTTGGGATATGAATATCCGGCAGATAAGATTTATGAAAATAATGATGTTGTAGGGAATATAAGAAAATTACAGAATAATAAAATACCCAAAGATTTATCAAAAGAAGAAGCGGTAAAGCTGGATAAGATAATTAAAAACTTCTTATATAGGCATTTGGATGCAAAATTTAAAAGCTTAGAGTTAATTTATTAGTAATTTGATATACTCATCGTATGTCCGGTAGAGATGATTTACAGCAAAAGATAGTATCATTATGCAAAAGAAGAGGATTTGTATTTCCGGGATCTGAGATATATGGAGGATTGGCTAATACATATGATTACGGTCCTTTGGGTGTATTGATGCTTAGAAATATTATAAACGATTGGTGGTCTTTCTTTATTACAAAAAGAAAAGATATATACGCATTAGATACAAGTGTATTAATGGCCCCGCAAGTATGGGAAGCATCCGGGCATACAAAGAGTTTTACCGATGCATTAATAGACTGTAAAGAATGCAAGAATAGGACAAGAGCTGACCATCTCATAGAGAGGTATCTGGAAGAAAATAATCTGCTAAAAGATGTAGAGGGAGAAGGCATGGATGTTTTAGAGGAATTAATAAATAAACATAAGATACCATGTCCGGTATGTTCCAAATTTAACTGGACTAAACCAAGAAGATTCAATCTTCTTTTTGAAACTCATATGGGTATTCTTGAGGATAATAAATCACTGGCATACTTAAGAGGGGAGATTGCTCAAGGTATGTTTATAAATTTTAAAAACGTATTGGAAACCATGAGGCCTAAATTACCATTTGGTATAGCTCAATCCGGAAAAGCTTTTAGAAATGAAATTACTCTTGGGAATTTTATCTTTAGAACGGTTGAATTTAATTTAGCTGAGTTTGAATATTTCTTTAATCCTAATAAAGAATCATGGGAGGAAGTGTTTAACTACTGGAAAGATTTAATGTTAGAGTGGATTACATCTCTGGGGATACCGGGAGATATGTTGAAATGGCGTATTCATACGGACAAGGAAAGAGCTCATTATTCAGCAAGAACTGAGGATTTGGATTATAGTTTCGGTTTTGGCTTTAAGGAGTTGTTTGGATTAGCCTACAGAACAGATTACGATTTAAAAAATCATATGGAAAAATCGGGGATAGATTTGAGATACACCGATCCTGAAACTGGGGATAAGGTGATTCCGCATGTAATCGAACCTACATTTGGTATTAGCAGGGTATTTTTAGCTCTCTTAAACAACGGTTATTATGAAGAAAAAGAAAGATTGGTTTTAAAGCTAGACAAGAGAATATCTCCATACAAGGCAGCTGTATTTCCCCTTGTAAAGAATAAGGAAGATATTGTATCCAAAGCACAGGAAGTATTTAATGAGCTGATAAGTAAAGGGATATCGGTTGATTGGGATGACAGGGGAAATATCGGTAAAAGATATTTTTCCCAGGATGAGATAGGAACCCCTTTCTGCATTACAGTTGACTACCAGACATTGGAGGATAGTACCGTTACTATAAGAGATAGAGATACAATGAAACAGGAAAGAATACTAATATCTGATATCTCAAACAGATTAAATTAGGAATAATAGACTTCATATTATAGATTACCAATAATTTTTCTTTTCCAGCATCTATTCGGGTTTTATTTGTATTGACAATGGAGTTCAAATGGTGGATATTGGATGAACAATGGTGATAGATGGTGAATATCACATACTATGTGAGTAAACCGTCTTTATACATATGAGAATGTTTCTTGGTGAATATCAACCAAATATCACCGAAGGATCTAGAATTGCCCTTCCAAAGAGAATTCGGGATCAAATAAGAGGGAATGAATTAATTCTTTCTAGAGGATTTGAGAAATGCATTTTTGTATATGATAAGGAAGACTGGATAACAGAGGCAAAAAAGCAAGTTGAAAATCCAATAACAGATCAGCTTACCAGAGATCTAAAAAGATATATGTTTTCCGGATCTGTAGAAGCAGTAATAGATGTACAGGGTCGTATAGTACTGCCTTCATCTTTAAAAGAATATGCCGGAATAGATAAATCAACGGTAGTAATTGGAGCAGGTGATCATATTGAGATATGGGATGGAGAAAATTGGAAAAAGCATCTTGAGAAAATTTCTGCCCGTTTAGCGGGATAAGAAATGGAGTACCACAAGCCTGTATTACTAAAGGAAGTAATAGATACACTAAAGCCGGAGAAAGGTAAGAAGTATATTGATGCAACCATAGGACTGGGGGGACATGCAATACCTTTGCTTAGCGAAGGATCTGAAGTATTAGGGATAGATCTTAATATCAGATCTTTAGAAATAGCGTACGATAGAGCAAAAAAAGCAGGAGTATCGTCTCTTCTGCATATAGTAAAAGGGAACTTTAAAAATATAGATAAAATAGCACAGGAAGCCGGATTCACTAAAGTATCGGGTATAGTATTTGATTTGGGATACAGTTCTTTTGAACTTGAGGAAGAGGAAATAGGTCTTTCTTTTCAGAAAGAACAACCATTGGATATGAGATTAGATAATTCCTTAGGAGTCACAGCTTCCGATTTAGTAAATGCTTTAAATGAGAAACAGCTTAGGGATTTGATTTTTTTATACTCAGGGGAGCATTTAGCCGGTAAGTATGCAAAAGCAATAGTCAAAGCTCGTAGTTTAAAGAGGATTCAGACAACAAAAGATCTGGCAGATCTTTTAAAATCCGAAGCCCCTCTAAATTATGAGAATGGCAGGATTCATCCTGCAACAAGGACTTTTCAATCACTGCGAATTGCAGTGAATAACGAGCTTGAAAATTTACATGATGCACTGCCTCGGGCTGCACATCTACTACTGCCTGGTGGCGTAATGGTTGTTATCGCCTTCCATTCATTGGAGGATAAGGTGGTCAAAACATTTGGCCGCAATGTGCAGCCCAGATTAATGCCTTTATTTAAAAAGCCTATAAAACCCTCGGATGAGGAGATAAAAATCAATCCCAGGGCCAGAAGTGCAGTAATGAGAGCTTTTATTAAAAATAATGACTAAAACAATAACACTAGAAGAAAGAATATATAAAATAGCAATTATAATACTCGCTTTATTTTTTACCATCAGTCTTATATGTAAACTTATTTTGTGTAATTCTATGGCTATAGACAACACAAAACTACAGAACATGTTTTCTGAAAGAAACAGTATAGAGAAGGAGATATCTTTTTTAGCTTATGTTGATTCCTCTCTTTCTTCAATAAATGAGATTGAGAGAAAAGCGTTGCAAATAGGTTTTGTGCCGATTGAATCCAGATTAATATCCTTAGATATTGAAGCCCCTGTTCAAGTTGCATCATTATCCAGGTAAAATAGGATAGATGTCATCGGTTTTAAAGCGTAGAAATAATAATAGAAAATCTCCGGTTGATTATAGGTTAAATATAATTCTTCTTTCTTTTCTTTTTCTTTTTATACTAGTTGAAATAAGATTATTCAAGATACAGGTATTGTCCTACCGTGATTACAAAGATCAAGCAGAGAAGCAGTATGAGGACTATAGAGATATTCAGGCAAAAAGAGGAAGCATATTTACCAAAGAAGGATATATTTTGGCAGGTAACCAAACATATTATCTATTATATGCAGAACCTAAGAATATTATAGATAAGAATTCTTTTTCACATAATTTATCATCTGTATTAGCTGAGCTGTCTCTGTTAAGAGAAAAATCAAGTCCTGAAGAAGAAGGAAGAAAAACATACGATGATTATTATGTTTCATATTATGAAACTATATCCCAGGAAGTTAAGAAAGATTTGTATTGGATTCCTATTTGGCATCACCTCACACCCAATGAAAGAAAGATAATTGAGGAGAAGAGTATTTCATACATAGGTTTTGAGGAAGAACCTAAGCGTTATTATCCCGAAGGTACTTTAGCAGCCCATGTACTAGGTTTTGTCGGCAGTGATGAGAAGGGTAATAAGGTTGGTTATTATGGGATAGAAGGCAGATTGAATGAAGATTTAAGCGGAAGAATGGGAAAAATAATAGAGGAAACGGATGCAGGCGGTACGCCTATTTTAATTGGAAAATATAAAAAAGTAGATCCTGTACAAGGTAGAGATTTATTTCTAACAATACAAAGGCCTATACAATACATAGCAGAAAAAATGATTAAAAAAGGAGTAGAGGAATATGATGCCGTTTCCGGAAGTATCATAGTTATGGATCCTTTTACTGGGGATATACTGGCTTTAGCTAACTTTCCCACTTATAATCCTGCTGATTTTTCCGCAAGTGAAACATCTTTAGGTACAGAATCCAGAAGGAAGTTATTTGAAAGAAAGAATTTGGCTATATCAAGAACATACGAACCGGGTTCGGTTATTAAACCCCTTACTGTATCTGCAGCTATGGATTTAGGTCTAGTAACACCGGAAACTACGTATGAGGATAATGGACCTGCAGTATATTCCGGAAGAATTATAAATAATTGGAATTTTAAACATCTGGGAACGCTAAATATTGTTCAATTACTTCAAAAATCAAATAATATCGGAGCAGCGTGGGTAGGGCATTTGGTAGGATCTAAAAAATTACATGAATATTTTAGTAAATTTGGTATGGGAACAAAAACTAATGTTGAATTGGAAGGAGAGGATTCAGGAATTCTTCCTAACTATAAAGATTGGGTAGATATAAATACAGCTACCATATCATTTGGGCAGGGTTTATCCGCAACTGCTCTGCAGGTATTGAACGCCTTTAATGTTATTGCTAACGGAGGTTATTTGCTGGAACCGAAGATAATCGATAGGGTTGTAGACGGAGATAAAGTAATTGATATGCCAACAAAAAATATAAGAAGAGTAATATCAAAAGAGACTTCAGATACTATGGTCTGGGTATTAGAGAAAGCGGTTGAAGGGGGAGAGGGAAAGGCATTTTCATTAAAGGATTATAGAATATCTGGAAAAACAGGTACGGCGGAAGTACCTGATGAGAAAGGCGGGTATTCTTCAACCAGAACTAATGCAACCTTTGCAGGTTTCATGACCGATACAAAGAAGTTTTCTATGATAGTTGTTTTACAAGAACCTAGAACCTCTACCTATGCATCTGAAACTGCAGTACCTTTGTGGATGGAAACAGCCACAGAATTATTAGAATATTATGGTATTCCTCCCGATAAGGAAACAGTACAACTTGAGAATTAGTTTTTTATCTCATCGGATATTGTAATTTCTTTATTTTCAATCGGTTCTTCTTCAGTAAATGTACCCTGGAGTTTATTGTATATATCGTTGTGAAGTTTTTCATAACTATCTCCTATTGGAACAAAAACCCAGGCATGGTATGAACTTTGAGGGTACATACCCGGATGATAAACATACTCACCATCTACCACAAAAGATTCAATTGCATATTTATCCTTATCTTTATAAAAATCCCAAAGATAGTAAAAATCATCAATAGATAGATTAGTTTCCATATGCTGAGTAATCATTTCATAGAATACAGGTATATCCATAGGCCAGAATATTGATTCAGGCTGACTTATTGCATCTACTAATCCTTGGAGAATAAGATGCTGTCTTCTAGCCCTCATCAAATCACTTCCTTCCCCATTATTTCCTTTCCTTGATCTGGCATAGGTTAGAGCTCTTTCTCCGGACATCATTTCAGAACCGGAAGTAAAATTAACCATAATCTGTCCCGAATCTTGAGAATTGGGGAATTCATAATCAGTAAATGAATTCTTTACTTCAACGGGAACACCCCCGCATGAATTTATCAGCCAGACAAAGGCATCAAAATCCGCCATAACATACCCATCTACCATTTGCCCCGTAATTTTTTCAAAAGCATTTTTGAGAGTTTCCCATCCATAAACTATATATAATGCATTAATCTTATTGTTATTTACCCATAAATCCCTGGGTACTGATGTAAGAAGGACCTTATTTGTTACTGGGTTTACCGACAATAAAACCATAACATCTGTATTAAATCCTCTCTGCCCTCTCAGCCTTCTTCCGGAACTAGTATCAGATCCTATAAGAAGAATATTTAAGTTATCTCTATCCTTAAATATCGATTTATCTTTAAGGGATTTTACCTGATCTTTATTACCGGACGGATTAACACCTATGGGATTTAGGGTGGGGGCGCTGTTTGATATTAGACTCATCTGTTTGTTCACATACGTTGATAACAGGATTAATAACAGGCCGAGGAAAAATACAGTTAGTGCAATTTTCTTTAACATCTGTAAAGGATATATACCTTTGTATATTTAAGTCAATATTTACTAAACATATATATTAAGAAAAAGGGCTTGAACCGATCTTTTTGTTTAGGTAATATTTACTTATGCCAAAGAAGATACTATTTGTTGAAGATGATGACAATTTTTACAACGTCTTCTCAGTACCACTTAAGATGAAGGGATATGACGTTGTACATGTAGCAGATGGCTCTGCAGCAATGGAAAAGGTTATATCAGAGAAACCAGATCTTGTTCTTTTGGATATCATACTTCCCGGTACAAGCGGTTTGGATATTCTTAAGGAAATAAAAGAGAATCAGGATACAAAAAATACTAAGGTTGTAATGCTTACTAACTTTGGAAATGATGAAAATATCAATAAAGCTATGGAGTACGGAGCTGATGACTACTTGATGAAATATAATGTTGTTCCTTCGGAATTACCGGAAAAGATAGGCATCTATCTTGGAGATACTTCAGGTTCCGGGGTTAAAGTAACTGAATAAAAAAATGAAAAGCTGCCCTTTATGGAAACATATATACTTACAATAATTCTTGCTGAGACACTGATTCTTTTCATTATAACTCTAGTATTATTTTATAGTTTGCATAAAATATCCCAGCTTAAAAAGCATGAGGAGGGGCTTATTGAAGAAAAAAATAAACAAAAGGATTTTGTTCCGATGTTAGTCCATGAACTCAGAGCTCCTCTTTCAGTAATACACGGTGCTTCTGATTTATTGCTGAAGGAGGTTAGAAATCTTACTGCAGAGCAAATTGAAACGCTCCTATCTCAGATAAGAGCATCTTCATCAAGTATGTTAAAAATGGTAGGGGACATTTTGGACGTATCTAAGATGGATATTGGTAAATTTGAGGTGAATATAACATATTCAAATATAAATAATGTACTTCAAGAAGAGTGTGGTTATTTCCAATCTTTGGCTAAGATAAAAGGCATATCTTTAGATTTACAAGTAGACAATAACATAAGTAATTCAAGTTTTGATCCTGAGAGGATAAAACAAGTATTAAATAATCTTTTATCCAATGCTTTAAAATTTACTCCTGAAGGAGGGAGGATTCTAGTTCTATCCAAGAGAATTGGACAGGAAATACATATTGAGGTTGTTGATAGCGGCAATGGGGTTCCGAATAGTGAAAAGAATCTTCTTTTTCAGAAATTCTCCCAAATAAAGGGAAATAATCACAGCAAGGAGAGGGGGACGGGCTTAGGGCTGTATATTTCCAAAGGAATAATTGAAGCGCACGGAGGACATATTTGGGTGGAAGACAATAAACCAAACGGAGCTAAGTTTGTATTTACCCTTCCACTACTCTAGATTTATTATTTACGTAGAAAGTAAGTCTATTTGGTATGAATATTAAAATATCAAAAAAAATATTTAGGGATTACGATATCAGAGGAGTATATCCCGATGATATGAATGAGGATATCGCTTATTTGATCGGTAAAGCATTGGGAACTGATTTATTTTCTAAAAATATTACTAATATTGTTTTAGGAAGAGATGATAGGGAAAGCTCACCATCCCTTGCTAAGAATATAATTAAGGGAATTTTGGAAGCAGGGTGCAATGTTACATATATTGATATTACATTAACTCCCATAATCCATTACCTCACATGTGCATTTAATTTTGATGCCGGGGTGATGGTAACAGCAAGCCATAACCCCAAGGAGTTTAACGGCATCAGAATTGATTTAAAGAACGCTGTTTCATATTACGGAGAAGATCTACAGAGACTTTATACAATAATTGAATCAGGTAAATATTCTCAAGGTATGGGTATTTATCGAGAAGAACCATTGTCTTTAAAATACACAGAATTTATAAAAGAAAATTTTTTCTTAAGAAGAAAAATGAAAGTAATTATCGACTGCGGGAGCGGGGCTTCAAGTTTCCTAGCTCCTAAGATATTTAAAGAACTGGGTATGGACATAGAACCTGTATATTGTTCATATGATTCTAATTTCCCCCACGGTGTTCCTGATCCTGAGAATAATATATTTCTGGAGGAATTAAAAAATCATGTAATTAAACACAAAGGAGATATCGGTATTGGTTTTGATACCGATGGAGATAGATTCGGAATTGTTGATGAGAAAGGTAATTCATACTCAAATGATTATGTATTAATGTTATTCTCAAAGTACGTATTATTAAAAAATCCGGGAGCAACAGTAGTATATGATGTTAAATGCTCCCAGCTGTTGGAAGAAGTAATACCTAACTTTAACGGAGTTCCAAAGATGATAAGAACGGGACACCCATATTTATTCAAAGAAACGTCGGAAGGTAAGGCAATACTTGGAGCTGAATATTCAGGGCATATGTTTTTTGCAGATAAATACTACGGATATGATGACGGAATATATTCTTCGTGCAGAGTTCTTGAATTAATGGATAATACAGGTCTTCCATTATCTAAACTAATGGATGAATTTCCACGAAGGGAAGCAACATCTGAGATAAAACTGCCTTGTTCTGATGAGAATAAGTTCAGAGTGATAGATAAACTTAAAAAAATACTGAAAACGAATATTAAAGAAGATAGGCTGACATTTATAGACGGAGTAAGAGTTAAATTATCATCAACAGGGTGGTTTTTAATCAGAGCTTCAAATACTTCTCCTTATATAAGTGTAAGGGCAGAGGGGAGGGATAAGAAAGAGCTAAATTTCATTCTGAAACAAGTAAAGATTTACCTCTCAGGATATGATGAGATAGAGTTAGGCAATCTACAAGCTTTATTGATCGATTCAGTAAAGTGGGATACTATTTAAAAATGAATATAAAAACACAATCTATATTATGGTTTAAAGATGTTGGTAAGGAAGATATTCCTTATGTCGGGGGAAAGGGAGCGAATCTGGGAGAGATGATCAACTCCAAGATACCTGTTCCCGATGGTTTTATTGTTACTTCTAAGGCATATTTTGATTTTGTTAAAGGAACATCCCTTAAAGATAAGATAATGACCGAGTTATCGGGATTGGACATAAATGATTCGGAAAAACTTCAGGATTCTTCAAAAAAAATCATGACAGCTATTTTAGGTGCCGAAATGCCGGATAGTTTAAAACAGGAAATAAAGGATTATTACCATAAACTATGTGGTGAAACAGACAAGAGAGTGGCTGTAAGATCATCAGCTACCGCTGAAGATTTACCTGATGCTTCATTTGCCGGTCAACAGGAAACATACCTTAATATTGAAGGATGGAAAGATGTAGCTGAGAATGTACAGAAGTGCTGGGCGTCTCTTTTTGGTGCGAGGGCGATATTTTATCGACAAACAAATAATTTTTCTCATTTCAAAGTAGGTATTGCTGTTCCAGTACAATTAATGGTTCAATCTGATATTTCCGGAATTATGTTTACTGTAAATCCTTTAACTAACGATAGGGACGAGGTATCTATTGAAGCAGCTTATGGGTTAGGCCAGCCGGTTGTATCCGGGGAACTAACCCCCGATCAGTATATTGTAAATAAAAAGACCGGAAAGATTGTATCCCGATATATTGCCAAACAAACTTGGCAGTATACAATCACCGGAAATACACCGGTTTCTAAGGAATACCAACATTTACAAAAAATGTCTAACAAGAAGATTGTGGAACTAGCTGAAATTGGAATGAGGATAGAGAAACATTATGGAAAACCTCAGGATATTGAATGGGGAATTGAAGATGATGTTATATATATTGTGCAGTCAAGACCTGTTACTACTCTGAATAATAAGAATGAAACTGTATTAAACATTGACGATACTAAGAAAGGGAAGATTCTACTGGAAGGTTTAGCAGCTTCTCCCGGAGTGGGTGTTGGTTCAGTACAGATAATAAAGAATGCGGAAGAGATTTCTAAGGTAAAAGATGGAGATATCCTAGTTGCTGAGATGACTAATCCTGACTATGTCCCCGCTATGAAAAGGGCAAATGCAATAGTTACTGATTTAGGGGGCAGAACCAGTCATGCGGCTATTGTAAGCAGGGAGTTGGGTATACCTGCAGTAGTTGGCACTAAAGATGCTACAAGAATATTAACCAAAGGTGAGTTTATTACCGTTGATGGAGCAGAAGGTAGAATATATGAAGGGGACGTGTCTATTAAGGGCGAGGATAAGAATAAGATAAAAATAGATGTAGATCTTTCTAAGATAAAAACAGCAATAAAAGTGTATGTAAATCTGGCTGAACCAGAACTGGCTGAAGATATGGCTAAAAGAAATGTTGATGGTGTAGGTCTTCTCAGAGCCGAGTTTATTATTGCTAACATTGGAACACATCCGTTGGTGTTTGTTAAAGAAAAAAGAGAAAAGGATTTTATCAATCAATTGGCCGATGGTTTGGAAAAATTTGCTCGTGCTTTTTATCCAAGACCTGTTATTTACCGTTTTAATGATTTCAAGTCAAATGAATATGCAAATCTTAAGGGAGGTAAAGAATTCGAAAAAGAGGAACCGAACCCAATGATAGGTTATAGAGGTGTATCAAGATATCTCAAAGAACCTGAAGTATTTGAAATGGAACTGGAAGCAATAAAGATAGTTAGAAACAAGAAGGGTTTAAAGAATTTATGGGTAATGATGCCTTTTGTCAGAACAATTGATCAGTTAAGAGAGGTAAAGAAGCTTCTTTCTGCATCAGGTTTAAGAAGAAGCGGATTGTTTAAATTCTGGATGATGGCTGAAATTCCTTCAAACGTTATCATGCTCGATGAATTTATAGATGAAGGAATCGACGGCATATCCATTGGTACAAATGATTTAACTATGTTGACTCTTGGTGTTGATAGAGACAACGAAAAAGTTGCAGATGCTTATTCGGAAATGGATCCTGCAGTATTATGGTGTTTGGAGAAATTAGTTACTACATGTAAGAAGAGAAAGATCACATGTTCTGTATGCGGACAGGCGCCTTCAGTATTTCCTGAATTAGTTGAAAAACTTGCTGAATGGGGAGTTACATCAGTATCGGTAAG
>DBQJ01000007.1:24128-35543 GCA_002305205.1 candidate division WWE3 bacterium UBA1397
GTATGCCTAAAATTGAAAATATTCTCTGTCACAAAATATTAAATTCCAGAGGGGATTGGACTATAAAAACAGAGGTATATTTAGATGACGGTTCAATTGGATCGCAGTCTGTACCTGAGGGAGCTTCCAAAGGAGATAATGAAGCTATCAGTCTGCCTGTTGAAAAAGCATGCAATATTGTAAATACAGTTATTAATGAAGCATTAAAAGGTTCTGAAGTATATGAACAAAATACATTGGATGAACTTCTTCTGCAGATGGACGGGACAGAGAATAAAAGTAATTTAGGGGGAAACAGTATTCTTTCAGTATCTCTTGCTCTAGCAAGAGCAGCATCTATATCCAAACATATCGAACTGTATCAATATTTAGAGGAACTTCTGTATGGAAAGCAGAAAGATAAAGAAGAAAGATCTATTCCTACCCCGGTCTTTAATATTATTAACGGAGGGAAACACGCATCAAATAATCTATCATTCCAGGAGTTTATGGTTATTCCCTCAAAACATTTAAATTATTCCGAAGCATTGGAAGCGGGAGTACGTATTTATAATAATTTGAAACAGGAACTGAAGAAGCTAGATTATGATGTAGGTGTAGGAGATGAAGGTGGTTTTGCTCCGCGTAGAATGACTGTAGAAAAGGTATTTAAAATTATTAAGGAAACAGCAAAGAAAGATTATGAAGTCGGGAAAGAAATATTTTTCGGTACAGATGTAGCAGCCGGCTCTTTTTATAATGGAAAAGAATATGAAATTAAAGAAGAGGGAAAAGTATTAAACAGCGATCAGCTTCTTTTATATTATAAAGAATTAATTAAATCCTATGAAATTATTTATCTGGAAGACCCTTTCTTTGAAAGGGATTACGATGCATGGAAGAAGGGGCACAATTCTCTAGCCGATAAATTAATGGTTATTGGAGATGATTTGATAGTAACTAATATGAAATACTTGGAAAAAGCAGTAAAAGAAAAGATGATAAACGGAGTTATAGTAAAACCAAATCAAATAGGAACATTGAGCGAGACCTTATCTTTAATAAAAAAAGCCAAGAAAGAAAAGATTAATATTATTATCTCTCATAGAAGCGGGGAAACAGGTGAAGATACTTTCATATCTGACTTGTCTGTAGCTTCGTCAGCTGAATTTATTAAATCCGGTGCTCCTTGTAGGGGAGAAAGAACCGTAAAATACAACAGAATATTGGATATATATTATAAAAATAGAGTATAAACTCTCATTTTGAGAGTGAACGATCCCTTATGTTATTGAGTAAGCAGCATAATCTTGTCCCAAGGGAGTCTCAATTTCAGATGTTTGTTCGTCAGTAAGATGCTCAAAGTATTTCCTAAATCCTCTTATTGAATTACCATGACAGCTAACAGCCACATTTATTCTGAATTGCTTCATTTTAGGTATCAAATCTTCAATAAATTGATACACTCTATCTACTACCATTTCTAAGGATTCTCCTTCAGGGGGAATCTTTGTATAAGATCTTCTGTATTCAAGAAGAAGTTCGGGATTTTCAAGCTGCATTATTAGTTTACTTTTACCTTGAAGTGATCCATATGATCTTTCTTTGATTCTGGGGTCTTTAATGATCTCAACTTTAGTAGAATATTGGTTTTGTGACATAGCTAGCTGCATCGTTTTAATGGATCTTATTTGATCCGAACAGAAAAGCATGGATATTTTTTTATCTTTAAGTTTAGGCGCCAATTCAAGCGCTTGCTGTTTTCCTTTCTCTGTTAAATCAGAATCTCTCCACCCACTGAAGATAAAATTTGAATTATCTTCCGTCTGCCCGTGTCTAAATACATAGAGAATGGGATATCCATAAATTTCGTTTTTGGGAAGAATCCGTACATCCTTATAACTTAGATATTTTATAGCAAGATCAACTTTATCTTTTCCATATTTTTGATAAAGAATCAGCGTCTGAGCAGAATCAAGCATATATACTATCCTATCACAATAATGTTATCATACACAGATGCATGAAATTATCACATCTTTTTTTAGTGGAGATCTAAAAAACTTTATACAAGCAATAGGCATGATAGGTGTATTCATAGTTATATTTTCTGAATCGGGATTATTAATAGGATTCTTTCTACCCGGGGACAGTCTTTTATTTACAGCAGGTCTTCTTTCTTCTCCGGCCTTTAATTTATTTAATGTTTGGCATTTAGTATTAGGAGCTTGGGTTTGTGCAATATTGGGAGACAATGTAGGGTATGAGTTTGGAAAGAGGGTTGGGAGATCATTATTTAAGAAAGAGAAATCATTTTTGTTTAATCCGGCTAATCTGATAAAGGCGCAGGAATTTTATGAAAAACATGGGGGGAAGGCAATAACCATAGCGAGATTTATGCCTGTTATTAGAACTTTTGCACCTATTGTTGCAGGTATAGGTCATATGAATCATCTTAAATTCACTTTTTATAATTTTCTAGGCGGGACTATTTGGGTGTGGTCTATGGTATTTGGAGGATATTTTCTGGGGCAAACAATACCAAATATAGATAAATATATTCTGCCCATAGTATTGTTAATAATAGCAGTATCTATCGCACCCCCTCTTCTTCATATATATAAGGAGAATAAGAGAACAATATGGGAAAAGATAGGGGAGAAATTGAAAAATTTTTTTAAGTACGGTGTAAAGTAAGATTATTATCTATTATATCTTCTAATTACACCGGTAACTATTCCCTGTATCTGAAGTGATTTTGCATCAACGTATATTGGATCCATTTTTTTATTTGCTGGTTGAAGACGTATTTTCCCATTTTTTTCTCTATATAGGGTTTTTAGAGTAGCAAATTCGTTATCAATTAAAGCTACAACTATCTGTCCATCTTCAGCAGTATCTTGTTGCTGAACTACGATATAATCACCATCGCATATGTTCTCCTCTATCATAGATTCTCCTCTTACCTGTAGAACAAAACATCTTTTCGTTTTGGATACAATATCTGATGAAACCAGCACACTGGTTAATGGATTTTCTATTGCTTCAATGGGTTTTCCTGCTGCAATATATCCTACAAGGGGAAGAGATACGGCATTAAGAGAAGAGTTGAAAGAATTATCAGTTATTTCTAAACCTCTTACTGCACCATCATATCTTTTTACAATACCTTTCTTTTCAAGAGCCTGAATATGTTCATGAACTGTAGCCAGGGAAGAAAGATTCATAGCATCGGCTATTTCCTGTAAGGTAGGGGAATGGCCGTTTAATTGTATATATTGTGATATATAATCTAAAATCTGTTTTTGTTTTTTATAAAGTGTAACAGGACTCATTTTTGTATTTCCTTCGGTATGTTAAACTATACCGAATAATATACGAACATGTCAAGTGGTAAAATTATATCTAACTATGTTTAAACTAAATGCACCATTTAAACCAAAAGGAGACCAGCCTCAGGCAATAGATAAATTAGCAAAGGGTTTAAAAGATGGACTTAAAGACCAGGTACTTCTTGGTGTAACAGGATGCGGTAAAACTTACGTTATAGCAAATGTTATTGAGAGATTACAGAGACCAACCCTCATTATCTCTCATAATAAAACATTGGCAGCACAGCTGTATCAAGAATTTAGAGAATTTTTTCCTAAAAATGCAGTTGAATATTTTGTAAGTTATTACGATTACTATCAGCCCGAAAGTTATATTCCATCAACTGATACGTATATTGAAAAAGATGCGGATATAAATGAAAAGATAGATAAATTAAGATTATCTGCCACAACCTCATTAATGACAAGAAAAGATGTAATTGTAGTATCTTCTGTATCTTGTATTTATAATTTGGGATCTCCAGCAGAATACAGCAAAGTAGCTTTAGAACTAAGAACAGGGATGAAGTTAAGAATGAATGATTTAATAACAAGATTAAATCAAATATATTACGAAAGATCGGATTATGACTTAAAAAGAGGTACTTATAGAGTAACAGGGGAAACTGTTGACGTTTATTTAGCATATTCGGATGAGGCAGTTAGACTGCAGATATTTAATGATTTTTTAGTTTCTTTAAATCTCATAAATCCTTTAACCGGAGATAATATTTATAAAAACATGTTGTCTGAAGATAGAAGAGGAAGTATTATCAGGGAATTATCCCAAGATCATAAAGACTACTTTGATCACAGAGTAAAGGAGGGAGGTACCGTAGTAATATTCCCCGCTAAGCATTATGTAGCACAAGAGGAATTAAGAAAATCTGCAATAAAACAGATATCCGAAGATTTGGATGATAGATTAAAAGAATTGAGAAAAGAGAATAAACTAATTGAAGCTTATAGACTAGAGCAGAGAACTAATTATGATTTAGAAATGATGGAGGAGATTGGCTATTGCAAGGGTATTGAGAATTATTCCAGATATTTTGACGGTAGAATTGCCGGATCAGCTCCCTACACGTTGATGGATTTCTTTCCTAAAGATTATTTACTAATTATTGATGAAAGTCACATAACTATTCCTCAGATAAGGGGTATGTATAACGGAGATAGATCAAGAAAACAGACTTTAATAGATTATGGTTTTAGACTTCCTTCTGCTTTGGATAACAGACCTTTGCAATTTGATGAATTTTTAGCCAAGAATAATCAGACCGTCTATGTTAGTGCAACACCTGACAGATGGGAAATAGACAAATCAAAGGAAGAAGTTACGGAGATACTTATAAGACCTACAGGTATTGTAGATCCCAAGATAATAATTAAGCCTATCAAAGGGCAAATGGATGATCTACTGGATAGAATAAGAATAAAGGTTTCAAGGAAACAAAGAGTTTTAGTTACTACTTTAACTAAAAGAATGGCAGAGGAATTATCCGGTTTTCTGGCAGAGAAGGGTATTAAAGTTACATATCTTCACTCAGATATAGAGACATTGGAAAGAACAGATATTTTAGATAAATTAAGAAAGGGTGAGTATGATGTTCTAGTTGGTATAAATCTTCTGAGAGAGGGCCTTGATCTTCCGGAGGTTTCTTTAGTTGCAATTCTTGATGCCGATAAGGAGGGATTTTTACGCTCAGAGACATCTCTTATTCAAACTATGGGAAGAGGAGCAAGACATATTTCTGGGGAAGTTGTAATGTATGCCGATCGTATAACAGGCAGTATGAAAAGAGCAATATCGGAAGTTGAGAGAAGGAGAGAAGTTCAATTATCCTACAATAATAAGTACAATGTTATACCTCAGCAGATTACTAAACCGATAAGGGAAAAACTAATCACAGACGATATTGAAGAGTCAGATAAGAAAACAAAAGATAAGTATCAGGATATAGATTATAAACAGCTTCCTCCAAAAGAAATTAACAAGGAAATAAAGAAATTACAGAAGGAGATGTTTTATGAAGCTGAGATACTAAATTTTGAAAAGGCTGCTGTATTAAGAGATATGGTAAAAAAATTAAAATCCTTATTGTAAAAAAATATATGTAATCATATCATCATATAATCTGCAGATATTTTAGAAATATGATCTGTTAAATAAGATAATTAAAATTTTTAAAGAAGTAATACTGTATCTTGGAAATATTGTAATTTTTCCTTTTTTGTATATAAAGAAGACGATGATTAATATAAACATAGCTGAAAAGATAAGAATGTTTTCAAAACATCTGAAAAAGAAGGTGAAAAAGATAAAGAAAAAGGCTAACCAGATTGGTAAGAAGATTGACCTAATAATACATAAAAGAAAATACGAAGGAATAAAGGAAAACAAAAATACAGAGCATAGTAACACGAATAGAAACAGACTGCCGGTAAAATATTTTATCTTTGGAATGATATTTACATTAGTATTTGTTTTAATACCCGTACAGGTTGTTTCCTGGTTCAGAGAGCTGCCCAGTCCTGATAATTTATCTATAGAAACATCAAAAAGAAATACAAGAATCCTTGATAGAAATGACAAACTACTTTATGAAATATACGTAGAAAGAAATTTTGATCCGGTTAAAATAGATCAAATTCCGCAATGCATAAAGGATGCTACTATTTCAGCTGAGGATGCAAGTTTTTATAGTCACAAAGGACTTAATATCAGGGGAATAATTAGAGCTGCAAAAGAGACTTTATTTGAAGATAATCTTCAGGGAGGTTCCACAATCACACAGCAGTTAGTTAAAAATGTGCTCCTTACTCCAGAAAGAACTTTGTCCAGAAAGATAAAAGAAGCAGTACTAGCTCTATTAATAGAAACAAAATACTCAAAAGATCAAATCTTAGAAATGTATTTAAATAATACACCTTATGGAGGTACTGCGTGGGGTATACAGCCAGCTTCTAAAAAATACTTTGGTAAAAATGTCTGGGAATTATCCACTGCAGAGTGTGCTCTATTGGCAGGGTTACCTTCATCTCCTACAACCAATTCTCCTTTATCAAACATGGAAGCAGCAAAATCCAGACAGATGTACGTATTGGGTAAGATGCTTTCACTGGGCTTTATAAATGAATCAGATTATGCTATCGCAAAGGAAGAACCACTTAGAATAGTTAATCAGACAGAATATATTAGAGCACCTCATTTTGTGCAGTATGTAAGAAAGGAGCTAGAAAAAAGATATGGTAAGAGAGAGGTAGAGTTAGGGGGGCTGATTGTCAAAACTACACTTGACTATGATATTCACCAGAAAGTTCAGGGTATCGTATCCGAAGAAGTTAACAATAATGGATCTAGATTTGGTTTTTCTAATGGAGCAGCAGTAGTAGTTGAACCTAAAACAGGAGGCATATTAGCTTATGTAGGTTCAGTAGATTATTTTAAAGAGGGGTGGGGGTCATATGATGTGGTGACAGCACTAAGACAGCCCGGATCATCAGTGAAACCCATTACTTACTCCCTGGCATTATCAGGTGATTATACTTTGGCAAGTATTATCGAGGATGCTGAAGTTTCATTTCCCCAGGTTGATGGTAAATATTACACACCGGTCAATTATGATGGTAAATACCACGGTAAAGTAACATTGAGGCAAGCATTGGCTAATTCATATAATATACCAGCTGTTAAAATTGCCTCGGTTGTCGGTCCCGATAACATTGTTTCCTTAGGTAAAGAATTAGGTCTTTCCAATTGGATAATAGGAAGCGGATATGGCTTGTCAGTTACTCTGGGTGGTAAGGAAGTCAGATTGATAGATTTAACAAATGTATTTTCTACCTATGCCAGAGGAGGAAATTACATGGATATAAATCCATTTTTATCAATAAAGGATGGGAGAGGTTTTGAAATATTGGAAAAGGATAATGAAGAAAGAAGAGTGATAAGCGAAGAGATAGCATATTTAATTTGGAGCGTACTTTCAGATAATAACGCACGTTCTCCGGCATTTGGCACTAACAGTTATTTAGTAGTTCCCGGGTATAATGTTGCAGTTAAGACAGGTACTACTGACAACAAAAAAGATAA
This sequence comes from candidate division WWE3 bacterium UBA1397, assembly GCA_002305205.1. Taxonomy (GTDB): domain Bacteria; phylum Patescibacteriota; class WWE3; order UBA101185; family UBA10185; genus UBA1397. The sequence goes on from DBQJ01000007.1 coordinate 31,575, forward strand.
CTGGACAGTTGGATACACCCCCAGCTTTGCAGTAGGAGTTTGGGTTGGCAATAATGACGGTAAGCCGATGAATGCATACCTGGCATCAGGTTTAAGCGGCGCAGCTCCTATTTGGAATAAGATATTCCGTACCATACTTGAAGGGCATAAAAATGAGGTAATGACGCCTCCCGATGGCATCTTTTTAAAAAGAGAAGATTCATGCAGTAAATCCGAGTATTTTATCAAGGGAAGTAATATTCCGGATTCACTATGTATACCTAAAGATAAAGATAGGGATAAGGATAAGAAGAATAAGAAAGATTAGTTAGTACCGAATAAATACCGTAGATTTTAGAAATAATATAATATACAATATCCTTTGTCATGAAAGATGCCATATCACATATACTAGTAAGAGGTGCCAGACAACATAATCTAAAAAATATCGATTTAGATATACCTAAAAATAAGATGGTGGTATTCACAGGCGTTTCAGGTTCGGGAAAATCATCTTTAGCTATGGATACGATATATGCTGAGGGGCAGAGAAGATATGTTGAAAGTCTGTCTGCATACGCCAGGCAGTTTTTAGGTGTGATGGATAAACCCGATGTAGATAAAATAGATGGTTTATCCCCCGCTATTGCTATAGATCAAAAAACAACTTCAAAAAATCCCAGATCTACAGTTGGAACTATAACAGAAATATATGATTTTATGAGATTACTTTATGCTCGTATAGGACATCCCCATTGCCCTAATTGTGGAAGGGAAATACAAAGACAAAGCAGTGAGGAAATAGTAAATAGAATATTTCAGTTAATCGAAGGAGAAGAAGGGTACTCATCAGAAAGAGGAGTGAGATTTATTATCTATTCCCCTATCATAAAAGACAGAAAGGGGGAATATTCCGCTCTTTTTACTTCTTTAAAGAAACAGGGTATAACAAAGGCAAGAGTTGACGGATTGTTGAGAGATCTGAATGTAGATTTTGATTTAATAAAAACAAATAAACATACTATTGACGCGTTAATATCAAGACATTCTATTCAAAGAAAAATATTTAAAAATAAAGATGAGTATAAAAATATTTCAAGTTTAATATTTCAATCTATAGAAACAGCTTTAAGACTAAGCAATGGGAATGTTGTAATCTCCGTGATAAAAGACAAAACATTTGATTTTCCCGAGCACCCTGTATCTTGGGAGGATCACTTGTTTTCGGAGAATTTTGCCTGTCCAAAGTGCAGTATTTCTCTTCCTGATTTAGAACCTAGGGTATTTTCATTTAATTCTCCGCATGGTGCATGTCCCGTATGTGATGGTATTGGATATAAGCTAAGAGTGGATGAAGAGCTAGTAATAAACCCGCGTTTATCTATTTCAGAGGGAGGTGTTCTTCCCTGGTCGAGGTTGTTTGAGCATATAACTTGGACCCAAAAAGTAATAGAAGTAGTTGCTAAAGAATATGATTTCTCATTGAATGAGCCTGTGGGTAAATTAAAACCTGAGCATAAAAAAATTATATTGTATGGTGTACCCGGAAGAAAATTCAAAGTAACTTATAAAAACTACGAGGGAGAGAATAATTCATTTCAAGCTAATTTTGAGGGAGTAATTCCAAACTTATCTCGAAGATATAAGGAAACACAGTCGGAGTATATAAAAAATGAGATAGAAAAATATATGGTTAATGAAAAATGTCCTATGTGCAAAGGTACCAGATTAAAGAAAGAAGTTTTATCAGTTGTTGTAAATAACAAGAACATTTTTGATTTAGTAGAAATGAGCATTGATAGTATAAAAAAGTGGTTTAATGATTTACCAGAATATCTAAGTGAAAGAGAAAAAAAAATAGCAGATACGATACTAAAAGAAATAAACTACAGACTTAGGTTTCTTATTGATGTTGGTTTAGAATACCTTACTCTCTCACGATCTTCTTCACAACTATCAGGCGGTGAGGCACAAAGGATAAGATTGGCATCTCAGATAGGTTCCGGATTATCAGGAGTACTTTATGTACTTGATGAACCTTCGATAGGTCTTCATCAAAAAGATCAGAATAAGCTAATTAATACTTTAAAAAAACTAAGAGAGTTGGGAAACACAGTATTAGTAGTGGAGCATGATTCGGATACTATGATGGAAAGTGATTATATATTTGATTTTGGACCGGGTGCGGGTGATCACGGAGGAAAGGTAGTTGCTGAAGGAACCCCTCAAGAAATTATAGAAAATAGCAATTCATTAACAGGTAAATATCTATCCGGAAAATTAATAGTTGGGAAAATAGGCTCAAATAAACAGAGGGATTTTGAAGAATTACTCGAACAGGAAGCAAATTTAAAGGTTAGGAAGAAAATACAAGGGAAATCAATTTTATTAAAAAATTGTTCAGGAAGGAATTTGAAAAATATTGATGTTGAGATTCCGCTAAGTAAATTTGTATGTATTACCGGAGTATCGGGTTCAGGTAAGTCAACATTAATAATGGACACACTTTATTCAGGTCTTAGGCAGGAATTCGGAATGAAGATTGAACAGAAACCAGAACCTTTTAATGAAATAAAAGGTATTGAGAATATTTCTAATGTTATAGCTATAGATCAGCAACCCATAGGGAGAACTCCAAAATCTAATCCTGCTACATATACTAAAGCATTTGATTTCATAAGAGATTTATATGCAATGACACAGGAATCTAAGATAAGAGGATATAGCCCCGGAAGATTTAGTTTTAATGTTAAGGGGGGCAGGTGTGAGGCATGCGGAGGGGAAGGCCAGATAAAGATAGAGATGCAATTTATGCCTGATGTGTATGTAAACTGTGAAGTATGTCAGGGAAAGAGATACAATCGGGAAGCTCTTGAGGTTTATTACAAGGGTAAAAATATCTCAGATGTCTTGGACATGACAGTGGAAGAGGGATTGGAGTTTTTTTCACATATTCCACAGATCAAAAGAAAAATGCAAACTCTTTATGATGTGGGGTTGGGATATATAAAACTGGGGCAGCCTGCTCCTACCCTATCGGGAGGAGAAGCTCAGAGAGTTAAATTAGCATTAGAATTATCCAAAAGATCTACGGGAAGCACATTGTATATCTTAGATGAACCTACTACAGGTCTGCATTTTGCTGATTTAGAGAATCTAATCGCCATATTTAAAAGATTGACAGCCAGAGGAAATACTGTAGTTGTTATTGAACATAATCTTGATGTAATCAGAAACTCTGATTGGATTATTGATCTTGGACCTGAAGGCGGGGATAAGGGAGGGAAAATACTTTATTCGGGAACCACCTCAGATATATATTCATGTAAAGAATCGTATACGGGTGAAGCACTGAGAAATATGAGAAAAATACTGAATATATAAATATTTATGTTTTGTTTATAAATCTAAGTAGTACTTACTCCCATTGATATTCATATATTCTAAATATTCAGTATCCTTAGGAAGGAAGATGTCCATATTTTGCTTAGGGGCCAGAATAAGTTCCTTATCTTCTTTTTGAAAATATATAAAAGTATCGCCGTTGTTCGTTAATGAGTATTTTTTCTGACCAGCAATTATTTTAAAAATATTTAAAGTTGATGATTTCACAGCTGATAAATTAGGTACAAAAGTTTCTTTATCTATATTCTCGTTATAGGCAATATCAATCATTTTCTCATTTGTGTTTTCTTTAAATCTATATGTGCCGGGAGGAAAAGGAGTTTTTGAACTTATTCCCTTTCTTACTAATGCGAAGTGGTTTGTATCAGTTTTATTAAAATAATCTATTCCTGATGTAGATCCCCAAGTAGGATCAATCTGAATCCATCCTAAGCCGGGATCGTAATATTCAACCCAGGCATGTAAAAGATCCCCGTTATTAAAATTCAATCCAATTGGTTTAGAATATTCTTCTTCATTGATTGCATATCCGTTTATTTCTCTTGCAGGTATCCCCATTGCTCTTAATATAGTAATAAGAAGGTC
>DBQJ01000007.1:35596-47277 GCA_002305205.1 candidate division WWE3 bacterium UBA1397
TTATATGCTTCTTCAGCATTACGTATAATATTTGTATTGTTGTTTTTTAGTGATTTAACTAGTTCAATAATCTTTCTACTATCAGTAATCCAATATTCCTGATTTTTAGTATATTTTGAGAGTATTTGTTTACTGAGCATATTCAGAGCAGATCCTTTATCTTTATCAATTTGTGGAGTTGATAATTTTACTGAACCTATAAGTTCAATCTCAGTTTTTTCTTTTGGCTTTAGTTTATAGCGGGCTATAGAATTACCATCCTCATCCGAATATATCTTCAAGGGTTTAGGTTCAAGATATGTATATGAGACCTGTTGATATTTTTTTATATCAGGAGGCAGGGGAATGTCATATTTTGTTGAAAAAATTGAATTATTCTCTAACTGATATTTTATTCTAAAATTTACTATTTGAGATGCACCAAATGCAGCGGATACACCTGAACCCTTAAACGTGTCCTTGGTTAGATAGTAGATAGAGAAATCACCTTCGTTTTTTTCTAATATCGGGCTTGGTGAGAAATACATCTTTGGGCCGAACGAATTTGGAATGGATACTTTAACATTGTATACCTCAGTAGAATCCGGAACCTGTATTTTTGGTATTGAGATTACCCATAAACCTCCGGTTTTCTTAGTTATTCCGGATACAGTATAACTAAGTGAGATTTTATTTTTTCTGTCTTTGCCGATAGCCGGATTTAATATTGATAGTGTTAGTTCAGACCCTTCATTTGTATTTTTAACTATCGGGTTTACACTTTTTCCGTTAGTTTCTGCTACTGCGTTAGTTATTCTTTGATTTTTCATTGTGAAATTATAGTTTGTGGGAACTACATCATTCTTTTGATTTATTAAAGTAACATCCTGGTTTACCTTTACCTCCCCTTTATCATCAATCAAATATTCAATATCATAATTTACTATAAATTGTTTATCGGTTAATGTAGCTGAATGGGTCTTAAAACAGTAAAATGACAACAATAACCCAGCGATAGAATATAAAAATACTGCCGGGATGGGGTATATATACCTTTCCCTTGACTTTAAATATGTATGCATTAATCTCATACCGCTCTATCTTATATTGTAAAATACTGACATGCAAAGTGAATTAATAGAAAAAGTTAAAAATCTGCCTCAAAATCCCGGTGTTTATATGTATAAAAATAAGTATGGGGAGATAATATATGTTGGTAAAGCTAAGAATCTAAGGAGTAGAGTAGGTTCCTATTTTTTCACTAAATTAGAGAAAAATACAAAAACATATAATTTGGTACAGAACATATCTACTATCGAAACTATTATCGTTGATAACGAATTTGATGCCTTAATACTGGAAGCTGATTTAATAAAGAAATATAAACCAAAGTATAATATAGTACTTAAAGACAGTAAATCCTTCTTATATATAGTAATAACTAAGGATAAAGTTCCGGCTGTTGTTACATCTAGGAAAACGAACCTAGATGCTAGAAATAAAAACTACGGTCCATTTACTAGTTCGGGCACTGTAAGACAGGTAGTGAAAATGTTAAGACGAATATTTCCATATAGAGATTGTTCTTTATCCAAAATGCAAAGACACAGAAAGATAAAAGAACCATGTTTGTTTGGACATATAAGTGTATGTTCGTCCCCTTGTGTATATGAATCAAAGGAAGAGATAAAGAAATATAGAAATAATATTAAGAAAATAGAAAGGATATTGTCGGGAAAATCCTCTTTGTTGATCAACGAGTTGGAAAAGAATATGAAGACAGCATCAAGAAATAAGGAGTATGAAAAAGCAGCTGAGTATAGAAATATATTGGAAAGATTAAATTACGTTAGAAGAAACTATCGCGATCCTTTGGAATATATAAATAACCCTTACCTGATGGAGGATAAGAGAAGAAAGGTGTTAGAAGAAATTTTAAAGATCGTTCCTGTGGTAAAGGAAATACCATCAAGAATTGAATGCTATGATATTTCAAATATCTCCGGAAAAGAAGCAGTAGGCTCAATGGTAGTATCTACAAACGGTGCTTTGGATAAAGATGAGTACAGAAGATTTAAGATTAGATACAAAAACACACCCGATGATACAGATATGATGTATGAAGTGTTGCTAAGAAGATTTAATAAAGACTGGGAGCACCCTGTATTGATTTTGGTTGACGGGGGAAAACCTCAAGTATCCGCTGCTATAAGAGCATTAGAGGATGCAAATATATCGTGTTCTGTAGCAGGATTAGCTAAAAAAAATGAAATGATTGTATACAGGGATTCATCAGGTTTTCATGAAGTATCGATACCTAAGACAAATCCAGGCATACAGCATTTAATTCAGTTAAGAGATGAGGCACACCGTTTTGCTCAGAAATATCATCATTTATTGATGTCCAAAACAATTCAGGTGTAATATTATATAGGTATGAAAATTGTTCTTCGTGCAATAGTCTTTGTATTAATATCTATGTTGTCTTCCCAGTATGTTATTGGGGGATTTAATTACGGGGAGGATATCTCAAGAACTTTTCTAATAGTAATAGTGTCGCTTTCAATAATATTCTTAGTAATGAAGCCTCTGCTTAAGTTAATTTCTCTTCCTACAAAGGGTGTTCTTTATTTTATTCTCCTTTTTGCTTTATGTTTTGCTTCATTATTCTCTTTAAATACTGTTCTTCCTTCTTTTTCCATTGAACCCGTTTCTCTATCGGGTTTGATAATTTTTGGCTTTGTGCTACCATCTAAAGACCTTACTAGCATAGAATCTGCTTTAGTGTCCTCATTGGTAGTTTCATTAGTGTATTCCTTTATGCAGACTCTTTGCTCAAAGAAATGAACACAATAGTATTACTTAAAACAAGTCAAATAATTATTTGTGCCCTGCTAATATTTTTAGTACTTATACAGGCAAAAGGTACGGGGTTAACCTCGGGATTAAAAAGTTCCTTTGGTGCATATAGGTCCCTAAGAGGTATTGAAAAGGCCGTTTTTGTACTGACAATAACCTCAGCTGTATTATTAGTATTAAATTCCCTGGGTATTCTTCTTCTCTCATAAAATGCAGATAATTGTTGAAGGTGCTTCCCCTCTTGTTGGATCTGTAAAAATATCCGGAGCAAAGAATTCGGCACTTAAGCTACTATCGTTGGCTCTCCATTCAAATGAAGATTCTGTTATAGACAATGTTCCTCATATTGATAATTTAATATCGGATATTGAGATAATAAAATCTGTCGGAGGAACAGTAGAATGGCTTGGATCCAACAGGCTTATGGTAAACGGATCAAAAATGAATTCTTATGAAATCCCTTATGATATCGGAAGCGGGCAGAGAACATGCATATTATTGGCAGGGCCTCTTCTCTTCAGATTTGGAAAAGCAATAATCCCTAAGTTTAGACGCACAGGATATTCTTCAAACCCTATAAACAGACATATTGATATGTGGAAATCTTTAGGAATAAATATTGAAGAAGACTCTAAGTATGTATATCTATCTTCAGAAAAGATTAGTTCGGGAACAATAAATTTTAAAATACCATCTCATATGGCTACGGATAATGCAATATTAAGTTCAATATTTATACAAGGCGAGACAGTTATAAATAATGCATCTGAAGAAAGTGAGGTAGATGATTTATTAGCGGCTTCCTGTTTAATGGGGGCAGATGTAAGAAGAACTGATCCCAAAACAATTTTAGTTAATGGGAATAACATATTGAAGGGATTTAAATATTCAATACAGGGAGATAAAACAGAAGCTGCTACATTAGCAGCGGCAGCCATTCTTACAAGGGGTAATATTGAGATTAAAGGGATCGAAAAGTCTGTTTTTATACCATTCGCAAATTTTCTTACAAAAATCGGTGCCCGATTTGAATTTACAGATAACGGAGTGAAAGTATGGAGACATGACGAAAGTATTAATTCTTCGCAAGTAAATATATCTCCTACTCCGGGATTTATTCCTGACTGGCAGCCGCTGGCAGTATTGATACTAAATCAGGCAGAGGGAGTAAGCTACGTACATGACACAGTTTACACAGATAGGTTTGAATATATAAAAGATCTTAATAGAATGGGGGCTGAGATTGAGTTAATTAAACCATCTTCAATAAACAATTTACCGATTGTAAGTGACGATTCATACAATATAAAAGAAGAAGGCGAGCCTCTTTCAGTAGCAAAAATTACAGGACCTAAGAAGTTAAGAGGGGAAAGACTTCAAATATTGGATTTTAAGAACGGAGCAGTGCTTCTATTAGCTGCGTTGAGTGCAGAGGGGAAAAGCGAGATAATAGGGGTGGAGAATATTGAGGAATACTTTGAATCTTTTTTAACTAAGATTAAGTCCTTGGGGGCAAAAATATGGCAACAATAGAGATAATGAAAAATCTAATTTTTCTCTTTCTATCTGGATTTATTTCATTTGCATTATATCCATTATGGATTAATTTTGTTTATAAATTTCAGATGGGGGAAAGTGTAAGAGGGGATGGTCCTAAAACACATTTAGTTAAGATAGGAACCCCTACTATGGGAGGTTTAGTATTTGCATTGGTTGTGGTTGTTATAAATATAATTTTAAATAGATCCAGAAATCAAACCGTATTCCCATTGTTTATTGCCTGTTTAGGAGGATTAATAGGTCTTTTGGAAGACTTTACTAAGGTATACAGAAAATCAGGTCTTCCCGGATTTTTTGAATATCATTTTTCCCGTATAGCAAAATCTCCTAAGCTTTTTCATTTAAAAAGACTATTTATTTTTAAACCTTGGTATTTATTTAAAGAGTTTTGGAGAATAGTGGGAAGTTCAAATGAGAGCGGTATTCAGACATACCAGAAGTTTATATTTCAGGCATTAATTGGAGGATTTGTTTCTTTTTGGACTTACGTGAAATTAGGATGGGATTACGTATGGCTGCCTTTAATCGGAAATGTACATCTAGGTTGGATCTATCCGTTATTTGTATTTATATTTTTTATTGTTGTACTGAATTCAATAGCTTTTACCGACGGTTTAGACGGACTAGCCGGAGGGTTGTCATTAATTGTATTGATATCTTTTTGGGTTGTATCAGAGGCAATGGGTTATAACAATATTTCAACATTCTGTGCGATATTTGTAGGGGCGCTGCTTCCATTTATGTATTTTAATGTTTTTCCGGCAAGAGTGTTTATGGGGAATGTTGGATCCCATTTCATAGGCGCGTCTTTCTCCGTCTTGGCTGTAATCCTTCATAAAGAAATATTCTTTATTATTGCTTCTTTGCCTTTTCTTGTAGATGGTATATCAAGTCCTCTTCAACAGATATCAGTAAAACTTACAGGAAAAAGATTATTTAGAATGGCTCCTATACATCACCATTTTGAATTATTAGGGTGGCACGAAAGCAAGGTGACTTTAAGATTTTACTTGTTTGGTATATTTTTTGCATTCTTGGGAATATTTGTAGCGATGATGTAAAAAAATGAAAATAGGAAAGTCCCTGCTCATTCTAATACTTTCACTTTTGTTATTTGGTCTAATAATAATTTCTAACTCAACAGTAGTATCATCAAATAATTTGTACGGGTTTCCCTATCGTTTTGCTTTGCTCCAGCTATCTTGGATTGTATTAGGAATGATCGGATTTTGGATTTTCTACCATTTTGATTATCATAAACTTGAAAAAGCATCGCTTCCCCTGTTTATTATTTCTACAACATTTTTGTTTACATTGGGAATAGTAGGAATATCATCTTGTGATATATCCCCTTCTTTTTCACCCTGTATAAACGGAGCAAACAGATGGTTGTATTTAAATCCTTCTCCTTTACCAAAAATACCTTTTTTAGGTGTATTGGGATTTCAGCCCGCTGAGTTTACAAAATTATCCTTGATATTATTTCTATCCTTTGGAATAAATAAATATATCAATTCAAAGAAAAATCCTTTTTGGTTTTATCTTATTTCCACAGGAATATGTTCCTTTCTGGTACTTCTTCAGCCCAATATGTCTACTGCAGCTATGTTGTTTCTAATAGGAACGTCTATGTATTTTTCATCGGGTGTTTCTCTAAAGGAGTTTTTTATAGCAATACCAATAACTATGATATCTCTATTATTAGCAATATTTATTTCTCCTTACAGAAGAGCAAGATTTTTAACTTTGCTTGGGGGAGATGCATCTTCTGATCTATCCTCCGGATATCACATAAAACAAGTTTTATTATCCCTAGGATCCGGGGGTATACTGGGAGTAGGGTTCGGTCAGTCAAAGCAAAAATTCGATTATCTTCCGGAGGTAGCTTCCGATTCAATATTCGCAGTTATTGGTGAAGAATTTGGTTTTATAGGAACGACAGCTGTTGTCATAGCATTTGCATTCTTAGTATATTTAGGTTTAAGAGTAGCAAAATCAGCTAAGGATACCTCCGGCAAGCTTATATCCGTTGGAGTTACTTCTTGGATAGGATTTCAATTTTTTATAAACGTTGCAGCCATGACTAAGATAATTCCATTAACCGGTGTTCCAATTCCCCTTATATCTTATGGAGGTTCATCAATACTTTTTCTTCTGGTTTCATTGGGTATACTGTGTAATATTGAAAAACAGAACCGGGAATGAAAATTTATTAAAAGTGTGTAATATATAGATTGTGAAGCTAGTAATTACAGGAGGTCATCATAGTTCCGCAATTCCCGTTATTGATGTATTTAAAAAGAAATATCCGGAAGTGGAAATATACTGGGTTGGCCACAAGCATACACTTAAGAATGATAAGAATGAAACCCTGGAGTATAAAGAGATTAGTTCCATTGGCATTCCATTCTTTAATCTTCATGCCGGAAAAGTTTATAGGACATATAATATTTCAAGATTAATTAAAGTACCGTTGGGATTTTTTCAGGCTCTCTATCTTCTTAAGAAGATAAAACCGGATATGATTCTGTCTTTTGGAGGTTATCTTGCAGTACCGGTTGCGTTAGCCGGATTTATATTGAAAATTCCTTGTATTACACATGAACAAACCACTGTAGTTGGTTATGCAAATAGAGTGGTTTCATTGTTAGCTAAGAAAATATTAGTATCATGGCTCCAATCTTTATCATTCTTTCCAAAGAAAAAAACTATATTGACAGGAATACCTCTAAGAAATGAAATATTTAAATATTCTGATGAGAATATAAAGATAAATAACCGGCTACCTGTTATTTATATCACAGCAGGCAAAACAGGATCTCATTTCATAAATAACACAGTTAAAGAAGCGTTACCTGAGTTACTTAAAATCTGTAATATTATTCATCAGTGTGGAGATAATTCCTTATATAATGACTTCGATGTTATTAATGGGTATTATGCAAATATCTCAGGTAACTTACCTGGTGTTTACATATCAAGGAAATTTGTATTTTCTAATGAGATAGGCGAGGTATATTCCAAATCATCACTAGTTATATCAAGATCAGGAGCCCATACAATATCGGAATTATTAGTTCTAAAAAAACCATGTATACTTATTCCTATTCCTTGGGCCTCACATAATGAACAGTATCACAATGCAAAGTTAGTGGAAGAAGCAGGTTTAGGAATAATCATTGAAGAGAAGGATATTACATCTGAATATTTGGTAAATAAAATATCTTATGTTCTTAATCATATTTCAGAATATAAAGTAAAGGATGAGAGTATATTGTTGTCAATTAAGTCTAATGCAGCAGATATAATTGCAGATGAAGTTATCAAAACGTATAACGAATACAAATAAACCTATACAGGGTAGAGAAAATACAATGTTTCTCAATAAGTTAATGAGAAGGAAAAGAGGACGTAGGGATATTAGAACGATACTTAGGAAATATAAATTATTTTTTAAAATAACTGTAATTTTAGTTATTGCTGTAATAATAGGGGGGAAAGCTTCTGAATATATATCAAACAGGGAGATATTAAAAATAAAGCAAGTTGTTATTACGGGAGCATCAACATATGTAAACTATAATGATGTAAAGTGCCTGGCTGAAGAAAATTCTCTTGGGGAAAATATATTGACATTTAATACAGATGATCTGAGAGATAAATTAAAAAACAATTTTCTTGGAGCTTACGAAATAACAGTACAAAAGGATTATTTTAATATAATAAAAGTTAATATTGAGGAGAGAGTACCTTTAGCAGTCTTGTATTCATCCACATTAGATAAAAGATTTATTATTGATGCCGAAGGTTATGTATTAGGGGAAGTCGCACCAGGAACGATTTATCTACCGGAGGTAATATATGAGAAGGATATAATGATAGGAACCTTTGTTGAAAAGGATATTGTACCCTTGACCACTGAACTTATAGAATTGGCAGGAAGAGAGGATATAGAAATAAGCAGTATGAGTTTTTATCCGAAATACTTAAAAATATGGACGGAAAATAATACATCCGTTTATATACCAAATAATAAGATTAATGATCTGTCTTTAAAAGTAATTTCTTCACTTATAAGGAACCCTAATCCTGAGGATAAAAAAATATCAAAAATTGATTTACGATATGATAAAGTAATAGTATCATATGACTAAGGTCGTAGAATTCACTGCTTATGCATAAAGATAAAATTATTACCGGAATTGATATAGGTTCCACTAAAATTACTACTACTGTTGCTTCAGTATCAGAAAGCAAGATCTCAATTATTGGCGTATCCGGTGCTGTGCCTTCAAAAGGTATAAATAAAGGAAACGTAGTTGATATAGACAGCGCGGTTGAGGCCATTTCTACATCTTTGGATAAAGCCGAAAGAATGTCGGGTGTTTCTATATCAAATGCGTTTGTAACACTAAATGGCAGCCACATAGAGAATTTAAATTCACATGGTGTTGTTGCTGTATCTCCAACTCAAACATCTGAGATAACTAAAGAAGATGTAGCAAGAGTTATTGAAGCAGCACAGGCCGTATCACTTCCCTCAACTAGAGAAATTGTGCATGTAATACCCCGTGATTTTTCTGTGGATTCCCAGGAGGGTATAAAAGATCCTGTGGGTATGTCCGGAGTAAGATTGGAAGTTGAAACCAATATTATCCATGGATCAGCTACAGCAATGAGAAACATTACTAAGTGTATTAATCAAGTTGGTGTTAATGTTGATGAATTAATATATACAGGAATATCTTCATCCGAAGCAGTTCTTACAGATACAGAAAAGGAGCTGGGTACTTTAATGGTAGATATAGGGGGTGGAACTACAGCTATGATTGCTTTTATTGAAGGAAGCCCTATTCATTCTGCGGTGCTTCCTATAGGGGGGAAATTCATTACACAGGATCTGGCAATAGGATTAAGATCCCGCCTCGATGATGCTGAAAAAATAAAATTAAGATTAAGCAATGAAGCAATGATTTCTAAAACAATGCAGAATATCCGAAGAGAAGATGATTTTGATGTTTCAGAATTTGGACTGGAGATAGAGAGTGTTCCCAGATCAATGCTGTATAAAATTATTGACGCCAGACTGGAAGAAATATTCCGTTTAGTTGCTCTTGAGATTACAAAAGCCAACCTAAACGGAAAACTTCCTGCGGGAGTGGTAATAACCGGGGGAGCATCCCTAACAGCAGGTGTTGAGAGAAGCGCAAAAGTTAATTTAAAAATGCCTGCGAGAGTAGGCACACCTAAGGGTGTTACGGGATTGATAGATGAGATACAGGGTCCCGCATCTTCTTCAGGAGTCGGTGCCATATTATATGGAGCAAAACTTTACAGAGGCGGAAACTTATTGTCTTTAGATAATAAAAACGGTAACATGAAAAAAAGTTTATCTAAGATATTCGAAAAGATAAAAGCACTTCTGCCCTGATTTCTGTCTAAAGTCTTTACTTAAGACTTTTTTAATTATTTAATAAATATCTGCCCTAATATTTTAAATATGCTTGTAAAGCCGGAAATAGAACGTTATGCAAAAATAAAGGTAATAGGAGTTGGAGGTGCGGGTGGAAATGTATTAAACTCCATGATTGATAGTAAACAGATACAAGGAGTAGAGTTTTTAGCTATTAATACTGATGCTCAGAATTTATCAATTAATAAAGCTCCGATAAAAGTACCCATAGGACAAGAAATTACACATGGATTAGGAGCGGGATCGGATCCTTCTGTAGGAAAAAAAGCAGCTGAAGAATCCATGGAACTTATTAAATCACATTTAGAAGGTTCGGACATGATATTTGTAACGGCAGGGATGGGTGGCGGAACAGGTACGGGAGCTTCCCCCACTATTGCAAAAATTGGGAAAGATCTTGGTGCACTAACCGTGGGAGTAGTAACTAAACCTTTTTCTTTTGAGGGAGTCCAGAGAATGAGAAATGCGGAGAAAGGAATATCTGAATTGAAAAGTCAGGTAGATGCATTGATAACTATACCCAATCAAAGATTATTGGAAGTGGCGGATGAGAATATGTCTATTATTGAAGCATTTCAATTGTCCGACAGTGTTTTAAATCAGGGAGTTCAGGGAATATCGGATTTAATAGTAATGCCGGGATTAATAAATGTTGATTTTGCTGATGTTAAAGCAATTATGAAAGATGCAGGAACAGCACTAATGGGTATAGGAATAGGGACAGGGGATAATAGAGCAGAGACTGCAGCACGTGCTGCAATATCCTCCCCTCTTCTTGAGCAATCTATAGAGGGAGCCAAAGGTATATTGTTTAATGTCATGGGTGGAAGAGATTTAACTATGAAAGAAGTTGATAGAGCGGCTAACATAATAAGAGAAATTGCAGGGGAAGATGCAAATATTATATTTGGAACTACAATTGATGATGAATTATCCGGGAAAGTAAAAATAACAGTTATTGCGACAGGGTTTGAAACTAAGGAGGAAGATAGAGGATATAATTTTATTGAGAAAGAATATACTCCTACTCATAATGAAGCAGAAAAAACTGATGTACCAAAAAATATTTTCAAACCCGAAGATATGGATGATAAAGATCTTCAGTCAAAGTACGATATTCCTGCGTTTCTTAGGGGGAAGTAATATTTTCTTAGGAATATAAAAATAATGTATTGTGTTTTGGAAATATTTCTGCATACAATAACTAAGTTAAAAATTTAATAAAGAACTCATGCTTCGACATTTTTCGCTATAGGCAGTGGAAGAGTGCCGGCTCATGAGGATCTAATACATTTATGGGTTTGCCCTACCTGTATTTTAATGATCCTGATAGTTTGAGAAAGAATACAAATATTGAATTTTCCGATAACGCAAGGAAAATTCTAGAGAAGAGATACCTTAGAAGGAATGTCAGAGGAGAACCATCGGAAACACCTGAACAGATGTTTGAAAGAATATCTTCAACAATAGCAGAACCTGATAGAAACTATTGTGATGTAGAAAAATCCAAGATAGAGTTTTATAACTTAATTTCATCGAAAAAGTTTTTTCCAAATTCCCCTACGTTCACGGGTGCAGGAACACCGCTTGGGCAGTTAGCCGCCTGTTTTGTACTTCCAATATCAGATGACTTAGGCAGGGAGAAAGATGGTATATTTTCCACCTTAAGAGTAGCTGCATTGATACAGCAGTCCGGAGGAGGAAACGGATTTTCTTTTTCAAGAATAAGATCAAAAGGATCAATTGTTTCAAGAAGCAATGGCGTAGCTACCGGACCTGTGGGATTTCTCAAAGTATATGATGTGGCATT
>DBQJ01000007.1:47407-51875 GCA_002305205.1 candidate division WWE3 bacterium UBA1397
GCTTATAAAAACGGAGAGCCGGGAGTATTATTTATAGATACCGCTAATAGACATAATCCCGTACCTCATCTGTATAATTTAGAAGCTACCAATCCTTGCGGTGAACAGTGGCTGGGTCCTTATGAAAATTGTTGTTTGGGATCAATAAACTTAATAGAGAATGTTGATAAAGAAGGAAAGCTGGATTGGGAAGAGTTGAAAAAAACTATTATTCTTTCTACAAGATTTTTGGACAACGTAATTACAGCTAACGCCTATATACCCGCAGTACCTGACATAGAAGAAGCAGCAAAGGGGTGCAGGAGAATTGGTTTAGGTTTCATGGGTTTGGCAGATGTTATGTATTCAATGGGAATCAGATATGGAAGTGATGCCGGCCAGGAATTTGCTTCCCAGGTATCTGAGTTTATACGTTTTCATTCAATGAAGACCTCTATTGAATTAGCCAAGGAAAGGGGAGCTTTCCCTAAAATATCAGGAAGCATTTATGATCCGGAAAATCTCAAGTGGAGTCCCCCAACACCTCTAAAGAATTATTCAAGAAATTGGGACAGACCTCAGATAGATTGGGAAGAGATAGTATCGGAAATAAAAAGATATGGTATAAGAAATGCTGCTACAACCACAATAGCTCCCACCGGAACTATATCTACAGTAGCAGGTGTTGAAGGATACGGATGCGAGCCTGTGTTTGCTCTTGCGTATTATAGAAATGTCTATCAGGCAGCAGGTGATAGCGGAAAGATGACATTAACTTATGTCAGCCCGGCTTTTCAAAAAGCTATCGATTCACTAAATCTAAGTGCTGAGATTAAGAATAAAGTTGTTGAGGATGTAATCAACTCAGGAAGCTGTCAAAATATAAAAGAAATACCTTCTCAAATAAAAGATGTGTTTGTTGTATCTGCGGATATTACACCGGAAGAGCATATATTAATGCAGGCTTCTATTCAGGCGTTCATAGACAATTCAATTTCAAAAACATGTAATTTTCCTTCTACAGCAAATAAAGAAGATGTAGCAAAAGTGTATATGCTGGGATGGGAAACAGGGTGCAAAGGTTTAACCGTATATGTTACAGGAAGTAGAACAGAGGTTGTATTGGAAACCAAAGTAAGTAAAGAGGGAAAAGATAAAACAGGTATACAGGCAGATATTTCCAACAAGGATGGATTAGAAAGAGGCTATAAACTATCAGGAAATACATACAAAGTTAGAACACCTCAAGGTAAAGCATTTATTACAGTAAATCGTACTGAGGAAGGAAGACCTTTTGAAGTATTTCTCAACGTCGGAAAGGCAGGAAGCGACGTTTCAGGTCTTTCTGAGGGATTGGGCAGAGTGATATCAGGCTGGTTAAGAGAACCTCATTCTTCAGATAATACTGTTCAGGAAATAATATCCCAACTTATAGGAATAGGGGGTTCCAGATCCGTTGGTTTTGGCAAACACAGAGTGACTTCAATTCCCGATGCAATAGCTAAAGTATTAGCAGATGAATTCGGGTATATGATTACTTCAAAAGAAGGGGCAGGAAATAATAATGGAGCAAATAATGATTCTCATGAAACTAATCTATCTGACAACGGAGAGGATCCAATAATCTCAATAAAAGAACCCGAGAAATCAGCTTTTTCTAATACGGATGTATGCCCTGAATGCGGTAATTGCACCTTAGTTCAGGAAGAAGGTTGTGCTAAGTGCTATTCCTGTGGATACAGCCATTGTTAATAAATTAACAAGCTTAATGGATGGGAAGTTAACCTTGTAAATTTGCCAAAATCCTTTCTAGTACTATACTCTGTGCATAAGGAGGATATATTATGCCGATATATACTAAAAAAGGCGATAAAGGCAATAGCAGTATTGGAAAGACGGGGAAAGATTTAAGTAAAAATTCTTTAATATTTGATGTTCTTGGTAATTTAGATGAACTTACATCTTCTCTTGGGTTTCTTCATAACTCAAAAACATTTGAGATAAAAAAACTATCTATTCTTATTCAAAAGGACTTATTCTATCTTGGGACACTGCTTATAGAGAATAAACAAAAAAACCAAGAGAATTGGGATTTAAAGACTAAAGTCTTGGAAAATTACATAGATAAATTAGACAAACATCTTCCTAAGTTAAGTCATTTTATACTTCCCGGGGGATCTTTGGATTCAGCATATCTTCATTTTTGTAGAGTAGTATGCAGAAGAATGGAAAGGTCGTTTATTCATTATAAACTGGTGAGTAAAAGGAAAGATTTAGATTCAGCTGGTACATATTTAAATAGATTATCCGATCTTCTTTTTATAGCTGCCAGATATGTAAATAAAAAGAAGAGAGTAAAAGAAATTACCTGGACTTCTTCAAAATAGAGGCGGATTCTGTTAGAATTTCCATTGATATGGCAGAAGAAATAACTAATGAGAATAAAAAAATACCGGATCTAGAAAGAGAAACGTTATCCTTTTGGAAAGAGCATAGAATATTTGAGAAATCTGTAGAAAAAAACTCTCCTGATAATCTCTATGTATTCTACGACGGCCCTCCATTCATATCCGGTCTTCCTCACTACGGTCATTTGTTGGGATCAATTTCAAAAGATATTATTCCAAGATATCAAACAATGAAAGGAAAAAGAGTTGAAAGAGTATGGGGATGGGATGCCCACGGTTTATCTGTAGAGAATAAAGTCCAAAAGAAAATAGGAATAAAAAACAGAAGAGATATAGAAAAATACGGATTAGAGAAATTCACTCAAGAATGCTACAGATATACTTCGGAGGTGTCAGCTGAATGGGAATGGTATATAGATAGAATTGGAAGATGGGTGGATTTAAAAAATGCCTACAGAACAACTGACCAGTCATACATGGAAACTGTAATTTGGGTGTTTAAACAGCTGTATGACAAGGGATACATATATGAGGGAGTAAGAACGTCACTTTATTGTACAACCTGCGGTACTCCCGTTTCTAATTTTGAAGTAGCAATGGATAATTCCTACAAAGATATGGAAGACCCTTCAATAATTGTTAAGTTTCCTATATCCACAAAAGGTAAATATTTTGGAATAAATGTACTTGCCTGGACAACTACTCCCTGGACAATACCGTCTAACAGAGGACTAGTAGTCGACAGTAATGAAGCATATGTGATATGTGAAAAAGAAGGTGAAAAATATATCCTGGCAGAGAAAAGATTGGATTTTATATTTAGAGATGAGAAATACAGTATTCTAGAAAAACTTAAAGGTAAAGATCTACTGCACTTGGAATATAATGCACCCTATACATTCTTTAAGAAGGGACCGAATGACTTTAAGATATACGAATATGAAGGTATGGTAACAATGGATGACGGAACCGGAATTGTGCATTCAGCTCCGGGTTTTGGGGAGATAGATACGGAAATGGGTATATCCAAAGGATTGTCAGTAATGATGACAATAGACGATGAAGGCAGGTTTATTCAAGGAGATAATGGAGAAAACCCTTTCTTCGGGATTTATTATTCAGAAGCAAATATTAAGATAATTGATGATATGACAAAGAGAAATATCCTTTTCTCAAATGAAAAGATTGTTCATAGATTTCCATATCATGATCGTTGTGATACGCCCCTTATACAGAAAACACAGAAGTCTTGGTTTATTAGAGTATCGGATGCAAAGGATATAATGCTCAGTACAAATAAGAATATAAATTGGGTGCCTGAATACATAAAGGAAGGAAGGTACAAGCAGGGAATTGAACAAGCACCTGACTGGTGTATATCAAGAAATAGATTTTGGGCTACTCCTATGCCGGTGTGGGAATCAGAAGATGGGGAAAGAATTGTAGTTTCATCAATTAAAGAGATAGAAGAATTATCTGGAAAGAAAGTTACAGATTTACACCGTCCCTATATTGATCAAATTACTTTTATCAAAGATGGGAAGCACTTTAAAAGAATACCTGAAGTACTTGATTGCTGGATGGAATCAGGATCCATGCCCTTTGCTCAGTACCACTATCCTTTTAACAATAAAGAAAAGTTTGAGAAAAATTATCCCGGGGATTATGTATCCGAGTATGTTCCTCAAGTTAGAGCATGGTTTTATGTGATGCATGTTCTTTCTGCTTTGGTATTTCATTCCCATCCTTTTAAGAACGTTATTGTAACGGGCATTATGGCTGGATCTGACGGAAGAAAAATGAGCAAAACATATGAAAATTATACCGATCCAAAAGAGGTATTAGAGAAATACGGAGGGGATGCTCTGCGTCTTTATTTAACGGATTCACCTCTAATGTCAGCCGAGAATGCTAATTTTGATGAAGAAGTACTAAAAACAAAACTAAGAAATGTACTTAATCCCTTGTGGAATTCTATGAAATTTCTATTGTTGTATTTAAAACAATATGATTGGAATGAAGACAAGTTTATAGAATCGGATAATATCTTGGATAAGTGGATAATTCTAAGATTAAATCAG
>DBQJ01000026.1:0-700 GCA_002305205.1 candidate division WWE3 bacterium UBA1397
GTATAAAACTAATATTCAAATAAACCACACACAAGATATGCCCAGCATATCCGATTTGTTTTCAGAGACTATTAATACATTCAAAGGTTCATTAAAAAAGGTAATACTAGTATTTCTTAAATATTTATTAGTATCTCTTATTCCAATAACTATTCTTACTATTATAACTTTATCATTAGTAGTTTATTTCACTAACGGTATCGGCAGCGGTTCTGTATCATATTCCCAACTATTTATACTCATCCCTATAGTTATACTGATCGCCGTATTTGCAATGTTATTTTATAACGCTTATTTCGCCTCCACTCTAATTGCTGTCTCTAAATATAAGGAAAATTTACCTACTAAAGAATTATTTAAACAGGGCTTGGAATTTGCGTTTCCTATGTTCACCGCATCGTTACTGAGTTTTATTATTTCTTCTTTCTCTTTCATTGTATTTATAATCCCCGGTGTTTTAGTATCAATATTCTTTTCCTTTTATTATTTTGAGATCATATTTAACGGAAAAAGAGGAATTGAATCATTAAAATCAAGCTATAGAATTATAAAGAATAATTTTTGGCAGATTCTACTTAGGTTAATAATTATTACTGTTGTAGCACAAATACCGTCATTTATATTTAAATCATTGGATAAAAGTCTTATACAGAATCAACTTTCAGTAATTTATATACTTTATATAGTTATATATCCGCTT
>DBQJ01000026.1:771-4365 GCA_002305205.1 candidate division WWE3 bacterium UBA1397
CAAGTGAATTAAAAAATAACATTAATTTCTATCAGGAAAGCAGTATTACCGAACCCCTGTCGTTATAATATTTATTGTCCATTGCTATTAGCAGATATTATAAGATATTAATTAATCATTGATTTCTTACAAATACAGGATCCGAGGTAATATTTATACCCAGATCTCTTAATCCTGATAAATCCTTAGAGGATAAAATTACAGAAGAATGCATCTCACAATCTCTAAGTTCCCCTATCATATTTATAGCTTTATTTGCTTCACCATTATTATTAGCTGATGATGCCAATACAATCAGCATTTCCGATACTGATAGTGAAGGGGAATTATGATCAAGCATCATTGCCTTCATATTTGATACCTGTTTTAATATTTCCGGATTAATTAAATGTATTTCATCAGGTATGCCTGCTAAGTACTTTAAAGCATTTAGAATACATGAGGATTCAGAATGAAATATTGGAGAGTTTTTACCGGTAATAATCATCCCATCAGCAAGCTTGATAGCTGATCCACAATAAATTCCCTTAAATCCTTTGCCTTTTTCCTCTCCTTCTCTAGCAGTTACCCTTGCAGGAACTACTACAGATCTCTGTTCGGGAGTAAGACCTGCTTTTTTCATTATCTCCTCTATTCTTTCTATAGTATTTTTACTTTGTCTTCCTTCTGCTCTTTGTGTATGATATGTGAAATATCTTCTTATAATCTCTTCTCTGGAAGCTTCGATACATGTATTTTCATTTACTATACCGTAGCCTGCCATATTAACACCCATATCGGTAGGGGATTTATAGTCAAATGGATACTCTTCTCCTGTTATTTTCTTAAGGATATTTTGTAATATATTAAAATTTTCGATATCCCTGTTGTAATTTGTAGCCTCAATTCCATAGTATTTCCTATGTAATAAGTCAGTTTTATTATAATCACCTAAATCTGCCGTGGATGCTTCATAAGCTATATTAATCAAATGATCAGGAGCAAGGTTCCATATAGGAAAAGTCTCAAATTTTGCAAATCCCGACTTGATTTTCTTACTGTATTCCGAATAAATCTGGCTAAGACAGAAAGCCATCTTTCCCGAACCCCCTCCCGCACCAGTGACTACAACCAGCTTTTCACTAGTAGGTATATACGGCTGTTTTTTATATCCTTCCAATACTTTATCCAGATCATGCGGGTATCCTTCAATCTCATATTGAAAATATGCTTTAAATCCCATATTTTCTAATTTATCCTTTAACTGGTCTGCTGCCGACTGCCCTTTATATAAACTTATAATTACACCGGAAACATTCATTCCGTATGATTCAATGTCTTCAATATCTTTTAATGTTTGCAGATCATATGATAGACCTGAATCTCCCCTTATTTTTCCTCTTGATAGATCTATAGAGGAGACACAGTAAAATATTTCAATTCTTCCTAATTTTTTTAACAGTTCCATCTTTGCAGCAGGTCTGTATCCGGGAAATACTCTTTTAGCATGTGTATCTGAAAATAATTTACCACCGAACTCAAGATACAGTCTTTCAAATTTAGAAACCCTGTCCATCAATACTTCCACTTGTTTTCTTAGATATTTATCCGTATCAAACCCTGCTGATTTATTCATACTAGGATAGAATAACACTTTTAATAAAATAATTTTCCTATTAATTATGCTATTCTAATATGATGAACCCTATTATCATATCTATATTAGTTATATTAATACATGTACATATAGGTTTTTTACTATCCCTGATTAAAAAAAGAAACGATGTTGCAGATATCCTCTGGGGTATCGGATTTATTCTAATTTCTATATCATTATATATTTTCGGATACAGAAATCTTAATTTTTTAATTATTTCCATAATGGTATTTATATGGGGTTTACGACTATCTATTCATGTTTATAGTAGAAACAAAAATAAAAAGGAGGATTACAGATATATTGAAATGAAAGAGAAATGGGGTAAGAATTTTTACATTAATTCCTATATTCAAGTATTCTTAATTCAAGGAATACTATCATTGATAATTGCCTCCCCTGTCTATCTTTCCGCTCTTATCTCACCATCCTTTAGATCAACAACTATTCTGGGTATTATATTATGGATTATAGGATTTATATTTGAATCCGTAGGAGATCATCAATTAAATCTTTTCCTCAAAAATCCTGAGAATAAAGGTAGGATTATGCAATCAGGCTTGTGGAAATTTACAAGGCACCCCAATTACTTTGGTGAGATATCCCAATGGTGGGGATTATTTCTAGTATGTATAAGTGCTCCTTTGGGATTTTTATCTATAATAAGTCCTTTAACTATAACCTATCTTCTGCTGTATGTTTCAGGTATTCCTCTTCTTGAAAAAAGGTATGAAGGCAATCCTGAATACGAGGAATATAAGAGAAAGACAAGTGTTTTAATACCACTATTTCCTAGGAAATAGTTTATACATTCCTGTGTAGAATAAGATATGTCAGTACTGCTACTGCTGTGGTTAATAATGCTCCCCATACTATATCTATGATTGTAACTATCAAGGGCCATTGTTTCATTGTTGCCATATTGGTAAGATCATATGTTGCGTAAGTTAGTGCTCCATACAAAACAGCCATTAAAGCAGTAGTTTTCAATGAATTATTAGCGACCCCGGGAAATACAGAGAATACTAATATTCCAATAATATTAAATAAATAAAATACCACAGCAGGTAATAGATTTGGTTTATCGGCTAATAAATGGCCTATATGTTGCTGATAAAATTTTGGGGCTATTTTTAAAAGCCATATCATATCTATTCCCAGAAAGATTATTAAGGCGGTAAAGTAATATTTTAAATAAAAAAATATATTCATAATATTATTATAACAGTATTTAATTACCTTATTTATTTCTTATTATGTTCGAAAATAATCTTAATTAGGAAAACATTAGTATTTCAGGTTTAAATATTAAAAGTATACCTATAATGAACATAAGTATACCTCCAAATAATCGTGAATATTTTACATATTTAGTAGTTATTCCTGTCATTTGGAATGTAATCATAGCAACGAAAAACACAAATAAATCATCCAGCATAAAAAATAAGATATAAAGAGAGATGTAAAGATAATATTGAATATTATTTAAAATACTTAAAGTTAGTATTTGAGTATATACAGCAGGAAGACCTGCAGAACAAACTAATTCAACCATATTAACCATAAAAGCTAAACCGGAGATTCCCAGGAGAGACAGAAATAGAGATTTCTGTGTAATTATTCTTCCGATTTTATCAAAAATATTCTTTCTCTTATTTTCATCTATTACATCGCATCCCGGCTCTTTCTTGTCTAAATATTTTTTTAAGCCAAGGTATCCCCCAAGAATAGCTACTAAACCAATAGATATTCTTACCCACTTAATTAATCCAACAAATAAAAATATATTTAGCCAGGCAGACATAAAAAGAAAATATACAAACGCTGAGGAAACTATAAATGTAAGGCCTAGCAGCCACATCTTTTTCTTGTTATCCATCCCAATAAGCATGCTTATAAGAAAGAGGAGAACCCACATAGCACAGGGATTAAAGCCATCAAGAAACCCCAGAACTACT
>DBQJ01000003.1:0-32415 GCA_002305205.1 candidate division WWE3 bacterium UBA1397
AGTATAAAAGCAGAGTTAAATAAGATACAGGATGTAGTAATCAGAAATACTAATGAGATTGAATTTTTTATAAATCGTTTGTCAAAAATTACGAAGGATAGACAAAAAATATTTCTTAACGCAGAGATATTAAAACCATACAAACACTATCTGGAAATATTATTTAAAAACTCATCTTATCTTCTGAGCGAATCCGAGGAAAAAATATTAAACATCTTTTCCCCCATCTCTTATGATAACTGGATAAAGATGACTTCAGATATTTTATCAAGAGAAAAGAGAACAGTACTGGATGAAAAGGGAAATAAGGTATTTAAAGTCTATTCGGAGATATGGTCTAATACCATAGACAAGAATAAGAAAGTTAGAGATAGTTCGGCATCAGCGCTCAACGATATTTTATCCAAGAATTCCGATATAGCGGAAAATGAAATTAATTCTATACTTCAGTATAAAAAGAGTCAGGATGAACTAAGAGGAATGAAATACCCGGATTTACAGAGGCACTTATCCGATGACATTGATTCAGAGGTAGTAAGTTCATTAATTAAAGCCGTTCAATCTAAATATGATATTTCCAGAAAATATTATGAGCTTAAATCTAGGTTGATGGGAGTAAAGAAATTAAAATATCACGAAAGAAATGTTGAATACGGAAACATCAATCATAAGTATTCTTTTGAAGAAGCATCGGAGTATGTAGGAAGAGCGTTAAAAAAGATGGACGACGAGTTTTATAAAATATACGAAGAAATGCTTAGTAAAGGAAGGATAGATGTGTATCCTAAAGAGGGAAAAGAATCAAGTGAATTTTGTGCCTCACTACTTTTAGAAAAGCCCGCTTTTATATTGTTAAATTATTCAGGATATGTTTCTGATATAACTACTTTGGGGCATGAAATGGGTCACGCCTTAAATGATGCTTTAGTAAGAAAAAATCAGAATGCTTTGAATATATCTGTACCGCTATCTACTGCTGAGGTAGCAAGTATATTTATGCAGAGTTTTGTATTGGACGAGATATTTACCGATTCATCTGATGAGGAAAAGATAATATTGAATATGATGATATTGAATGATGCTGTATCCTCAATAATGAGACAGGTATCCTGTTATAACTTTGAATTGGAGCTGCACAACGAGTATAGAAAAAAAGGTTATCTTCCAAAGGAAGAGATAGGGAATATATTTCAAAAACATATGAATGATTATATGGGAGATTACGTAGAACAAAGTAAAGGATCGGAGAACTGGTGGATAGCATGGGATCATATACGCTCTTTCTTTTATGTTTATTCATATGCCGGAGGGTATCTGCTATCAGAATATATGAGAAAAAGATATTTGGAAGACCATAGGTTTATTCATAAGGTGAAAACATTCCTATCGGCAGGATCGTCCGTATCCCCCGGGTCATTATTCTTAGATTTGGGAATGGATATATCCAAGGAAAGCTTTTGGAATTACTCCTTGAAACAGATAGAAAATCTTCTTCAAGATACATGGAAATTAGCCGAGAGAATGAAAAGAATATAAATACACTATTATCCATTGTTATTCATATTTTCTATAGTAGAATGTTATAGGGTATATTAGTGTTGACAATAGTATTAATCAAGTGTATTAAGAATTTATCGCCCTGTATATATAGTGTATTTTGTATTAAATGCAGATTGGGACCCTAATTTTAACGGTCTCTATGGGCTACATAAATATAAAAAATATTAATAATAGTATTTTATTAAGTAAGTCGCATGTTGAAGTGCGACTTTTTTTGTACCTAATTAAGTAAGAAAGCTATGAAAATAATAAAAAAGGTAAAAAGAAAAATTACGAACAAAGTTAGAAGAAGCGGTAAATATTTCTCTATTCAAATAGCTCTTGTTTCCATGCTACTAAATATGTTTTCGCCTTTTTTGTTGTCATATAGCTATGTAGTCTATGCGGAGGATATAGTTGCACCTGCAACAGAAGAAATTGTCTCCGAAGAAACTTCAATAGATGAAACAATAGATGGGAGTGAATCAGAGGAATCCAACTCTGAGGATGAATCTACAGATACAGAAGAAGTATCTTCACAGGAGACATCTTCTACTCAAGAAACTACAGCTGAAGGGGACCATACTTCAGATCCGGTGGTTCAGGAAACAGTAACTCAAGAAACAGAAGTTCAGGAAAATGCTCTTAATGAGAATATAGAAACAATCAATACAGAACCGGAAATCATAAATGAACCCGAACCTGCAGTTGAGGAAATATCCGCAGAGGATCCGATTTCAGTAGAAGAGCCCATTGAAGAAACCGGTACAGAAGAAACTGTTGTTTCAGAAGAAAATGCAATTGAACCATCAACATCAGAGCCTTTTGTAGAGATATCTACAGAACCAGTTTTGTCTGAACCTGAGGGGGATATTTTGCCTGATGGGATTTCAGATTACAGACCGGAACCGGAAATAACCCCGGCAGTTACAGATGCCAATGACGTAGCTGATTCTGTGGTGGAAGCTGTTGAACAAAAGACTGGGATAACCGAGCAGGTTTGTTTATCTGAGGGAACTGAAATTATTAATTCTAACAATGACGATTGGAATATAGATTCTGAAAACGGGTATGCGGAAACAAAGGATCCGGTAAAACTCGGAGTTAAATATATTTTCCCGGAAGAAAAAGATGTTACTTTGACTTTTAAATGCCTTCCGCTAAATGAGGAAGATAGATCTATTTTAAAAATTCAGAAAGTTAAAGTTGAGGATTTGAATCTTCCGGATGAATTTAAAACTGACGCAGAATATGCTTACGATATTACGACAGAAATGGAAGATAGAAGTTTTGAATATGATTTAACTTTACCAAAGCCGGAAGGAGTTGAAGCAAAAATTTCTTATATCGAAAAAGATTTAAATGAGGTAATAAGCGGTGAAGTGGTTATTGAAGATATTGAGATTGTTGAGGAAGAAAAAGTCAAACAAAACAAAGATGATCCTAAAATGAAAGCTGAAGATTTGGACCACTTTACAACCTTTTTAGTTACTTTTTCAAAAAATCAACCTGCCGAGCTTCTATCTGTTACAAACCAGATTACGGAACCGATAACAAACGACTTTGGTATGTGTATTGAAGATGCAGCGGAGGAATCTCTGAACTGTACAGCAAACGATGTATCTATAACAGATGCTACAGTTTACACCATTACGGACCCGTGCGATTTTGTAGGTGACACCGCGACATTTACGGCCATTTGGGATGTTCAGTCTACCGCAACCGAGAGATATGACATAGGACTGTATTTTGCTACAGGAGGTCAGAATACAGCTAGAAGAGGTTCATGTTCGGTTTCTACTTTGCCAAACTATACGGTTCCTTCCTGGTTTGATTATGATTCTGATGATTGCGGAGATATAAGTAGCAGCGATCTAGTACACCCCGTTATAGAATTGACTGTTGTATGTCAAGACCCAGATAAGGATAACCTATTAAATGTACCTTATTGTGCAAGCTGGGATAACCAGGCCGGTGCTGTATGTAGCGGACCGGATGATGCTATTCCCAGTACTAAGTCAAAATGTAACTGTCCTGATGGTGGAGTAACAGTTCCTATCACAGTTCCGTTTAAAGCTGATATAGAAGTTGTAAAGGACCTTGTTCCGGATACGGATGGTGGTAAATTTAATTTACAAATTGACGGAATAACAAAAGCCACAGATGTTGGCGACAATGGAACAACAGAGAAAGTTAGTGTTAGTGCCGGAACAAGTACCAACCCAGGAGATACTCATACAGTTGGAGAAATCGCCGGAACAGGAACCAATTTAGATGACTATGGTTCAACGATTTCCTGTGTTGATAGAGATAAAACTACTTTTAATGGAGGCAGTCCGAAAACTCAAAGTGGAACCGGGCCACTTACAATTCCTGTTGATAGAGATGACGATATAGTTTGTACCATAACTAACAGTCTGAGGGTTGGGAGTATTACCATAATTAAAAATACTGTGCCCAACGATGCCCAAGATTTTACTTTTACAGCAACAGGCGGCCTTTCCGGCTTTACTTTGGATGACGATAGTGATGCCACGATTTCCAATACTAAAATTTTTACTAATGTTTTACCCGGAGCTTATACAATAACTGAAGACGCCCAAACCGGTTTTAGCTTAACTGATCTAAGCTGTGTCGATCCAACAGGAAATTCTACTGTTGATTTAAATAACCGCCAGGCAACGATTAACTTAGGTGTTAAAGAAGATATCACTTGCACTTTCACCAATACTAAGTTAAATCCGTCACTTAATGTTGAAAAATCAGCCGATGTTGATTCGGTTGATGCAAAGGATGATGTTATTACCTATACAATCACAGTTGAAAACACAGGAAACCAGACCTTAACAGGTGTATCGGTTGACGACACAATGCTTTCAAATGAAGATTGTGACCCAATCACAGCAGGCTACCAGAATACCGGTCTTACTATTAATGTCGGTCAAACTCTAACCTGCACCGGAACATATACCGTAACTCAATCCGACATTGATGCGGGAAACGATCTTGTTAATGTCGTTACCGCAGATTCAGAAGAAACAGATTCTGATACAGCAACAGACACGGTAACAATTGATCAGAACCCGTCACTTAATGTTGAAAAATCAGCCGATGTTGATTCGGTTGATGCAAAGGATGATGTTATTACCTATACAATCACAGTTGAAAACACAGGAAACCAGACCTTAACAGGTGTATCGGTTGACGACACAATGCTTTCAAATGAAGATTGTGACCCAATCACAGCAGGCTACCAGAATACCGGTCTTACTATTAATGTCGGTCAGACCCTAACCTGCACCGGAACATATGACGTAACTCAATCAGACATTGATGCGGGGGCCGATTTTGTTAATGTTGTTACCGCAGATTCAGATCAGACAGGTTCTGATACGGCAACAGACACGGTAACAATTGACCAGAACCCCTCACTTGACATCGACAAAAATTCAACAACAACGGAAATAACTTTCGTAGGACAGATTATTCCTTATACCTTTGAAGTTACAAACACCGGAAATGTTACCTTAACGCAGATTGTGGTTACAGATCCAAACTGCGGAGATGCACCGGAATATGTGTCAGGCGATGTCAACGATGACTCAAAACTTCAGCTAACAGAGACATGGAACTACACCTGTTCCCACACAGTCACTCAGGCCGAGATTGATAACAACGGCGGAGGAGACGGAGATCTGGATAACACCGCAACTGCGGATTCCAATGAATCAGCTCCCGCAATGGATGATCACTTTATTCCAATCACAGCATCAAAAATAATAATTGTAAAAGAAACACTACCCGATGCAAGTACACAGAGTTTTGAATTTGATCCAAGTTGGTTGGGAACAAATATCTTTCTAAGTGATGGACAGCAAAGTGATAGTAACTGGATGTCGCCCGGATCATATTCAATATCGGAAATTGTACCGGCCGGTTGGGATCTTACTGATATAAACTGTGTCACGGTAAGTGCAACGGGTGGCCTGTTTTCTGCAATACAGGTGGCTGCGCCAACAGCAGGAGTTGTACAGCCAAGATTAATTGATCTTGAATCAAGAACTGTTGTAACCTGCACCTTCACCAACACTCAGAGAGGATCAATAAACGGACAGAAATATCAGGACTGGGATGGAAACGGCGCTAAAGATGACGGAACAATCGGTCCTGTTGGAATACTGGGTTGGACAATACAACTATTCAATAATATTGATTTAATAAATCCTCTATCAACTACGACCACAGACGCTTCAGGAAACTACAGTTTCGTAAATCTTATACCCGGAACGTATAACATTTGCGAAGTTCCTCAGACAGGATGGATTGGTACTGATCCCGGAAATAATGTCTACTGCAAACAAGTAGAATTGTCTGCAGGAGAAACGGAAATAAATGTTGATTTCGGAAACTTCCAAGAGCCAACAATTACTGTCTGCAAGTATGAGGACACAATAGGAATTAGGGAACAAATTTCATCTGTTCTATACACGCAAGGTTGGGAAGTGAATCTTTGGGGAATGGAACCTCTTGGACAGCAAATGCAAATCTTGGATACCAGAACAACCGGTGAAAACGGATGCTATACCTGGTCAGGATTTGGCTTACTGCCAAATTACATATACGCGGTTTCTGAATCCCCCAAAGATTACTGGGATCCAAATGGTCCAACAACACATGAGTTCGGAAATTTAATCAGCGGAAGTGCTTACAGATTTGATTTCCATAATATTCAGGTTAAGCCGGAACTGTACATATCCAAATCCAATGACTCAACAAGTACCGAGTCAGTTGGTAATCTGGTTGAATACACTATAAAAGTCAGGGTGGAAAAGAACAAAGTAAAAGACGTAAATGTAATTGATCTTCTTCCGAAAGGATTTGATTATCAGGGTGACGGAAAGGCTTATTACCATGACACAAGCGCGGATACCGATACACAAATTAGTCCCGTGATAAGTGGTTATGCATCGCCTGGTTACTGGCAAATAGGTGATATTGAAGACGGTGATTATGTGAAACTTGTTTACACAGCAAAGATTCTGAGTGAAGTTGATGCCGGTATCTATAAAGATTTAGCAATGGCTTACGGAAATAATGAAGATGTCAGAGCAACAGGGGAGGATTCAGAATATGTAAATGATGAATTTGTCGGAACAACTGTTGAGATTGATAAAGAACAGGAACCGGATAAAGGTAAGGTTGATATCGAAGTTAATGAAGAGGAAGTTTTAGGATCTTCGGATGTGAGGCTCCCGGCAACAGGAATTTCTCCGGTGATAGTTTGGACTATTCTTGCAGGAAGTATTATCGGTTCACTTCTGCTCATAATAGGGGGTGTTGTAAATATTATGAAGAAAAGAAAAGAAATACTATCAATAATTGTTGCAGTGTTAATTGGTCTATTTAGTATCGGTCAGGTGCAGGCGGCCGGTAATCTGGTTGTGAGACTGGAAGATCCCGATCCTGCAGTAATAGATGATTTCAATATCACATTTGTCGTTCTTGATTTAGTAGGTGAGAGAAACATCAACTATAAGTGCTATTTTGATACACCGGCAGATCCAGGTAACTTTGATGTATTTCAGGATGGTGTTATAGGAACCGACGATGGTGACACTGCAAACTGCAACGTTGATGAAGATGTTTTGGATGACGAAGGAACCTATCACTTTTATGTGAAGGTTTGGGCAAACACAGATGAAGATACCTCTGATACGGTAAAAACTTCTTATGACGGAACAGGTCCGGATAAACCAAAGTATATAGAGAAAGATAAAAAGACGAGCTGCAAAAATGAGATTACTCTGAAAACTGCAGATGATGGAGATGAAACAGTCAGAGTGGAAGTTTACAGATCCGATGAAATGGAATTTACCGTAAAGGACAGTAACAGGATAAAGAGTAAAGATTTGGGATCTGACGAAAAGTATACATTTATTGATGAATTCTCTGGTGATGACTGCGGAAAAAAATTCTACTACGGTGTAAGGGCTTTTGACGCGTCAGGAAATGCTTCAAAGGTGAGATCAGAGGAAATAACTGAAACAACCACTGTAGAAAAGGAAGGTGAAACGACAATCGAAACCGAAGCATACATCGTATCCGGTACCTCAGTCGGAACCGGAGAGGAAGGTGCTGAGGGTGCAGAAGTGGTTTTAGAGAGTCGGGAGGATGAAGATAAAGGTGAAGGTGAAGGTGATGAAGGTTCTGTTTTAGGTACATCAGAAACGGAGGAAACGAAAGGCTTTCTACAGGGATTACAAAATACTCTAAAAACAAAATGGTGGTTATGGGGTTTGGGTCTGCTATTCTTAATAATCATTGCTAATGTTGTCAGAAGAAAAAAAGCCAATAAACAATAAATCGTCAATTTTAGTAAAGACAGGGCTGATTTTATTAGCCCTGTCTTTTTGTGCTTTTTTACTATTTTATTATCCGGTTCTAGTAAAAGAAATTGGGTATTTAATTAAGAAGCCCAATATCACGAATGATGTTGTTTTGTCTGAACCTAAAAATGATCAAAAGAAGTATATTGTTGCAATAGATAAAGATTTCAGCATAGTAGTACCCAAAATAGGTATTAATTCAAAAGTTATAAAAAATGTTGATCCTAATAATTCTTATGAGTATCAAGCCCAGCTTTCAAGAGGAGTTGCTCATGCCAAGGGGACGGTACTTCCCGGTGAAGAAGGTATTTCTTTTTACTTTGCACATTCATCAGATAATATCCTAAGTGCAAATAGATACAATTCTGTATTTTACCTTCTAAACAAATTAGAATTAGATGATTCATTCTATTTGATATATAACAGCAGGATATATAAGTACTCAGTATCTGAGACTAAGGTAGTTAGTGCGGAAGATACACAATATTTACTAGGCAATAATGATGGGAACAAAAAAGCTGTATTAATGACCTGTTGGCCTGCAGGTACAACATTAAAAAGATATGTTGTTATTGGTAAATTGGTAGAATAGATAAACAATCCAATTATTTATCCTCATAGACAAAAATTGTACTCAATATATAATAAAAAGGTGCAGTTTGAACACAAACGTAAAGGTTATAGTTATCTAGCAGTAATAGGAGTTATATTTGCTATTGCTACAGTGCTAATTGCTGTATGGTTTTTTATTCCCAAAGAAAGAGTTAATAAAGTACTTAATCCATTTGGAAAAAATAAAGATACACAAATAGTTAAGAACATACCCAATCCTTTGACCGGTATATTGCATACAGAAGAAGAATCCGGATTTTGGTTAAACAAACGTCCCATAGGAGCCATGGTCAATAACCATACAGATGCAAGACCCCAATCAGGTCTTATACATGCAGATATTGTATATGAAATGGTAGCTGAAGGTGGGATTACAAGATATTTAGCATTCTTTCTGACTCAGGATCCTCTTAAGGCAGGTCCGATAAGAAGTATAAGAGAATATTATTTAGTATTAGTTAAAGAGTTAGGAGATGCCATGATAATGCACATAGGCTGGTCTCCTCAGGCATTAGTAGCTATTGAATCATGGCCTGTTAGAAGTCTTAATAGATTAGGTTTGAATTGTGAAAATGTACTTCCCGATCCAACTGATTTGGATTGTTGGAGGAATAAATCCAGAGTTGATAATGACATACCATGGGAACATACAGCTTATGCGAATATTTCACAGTTAAGGAAGAAGGGAGAAGAAGCCGGATGGCAGGGTTACGACGAAACTTTTGTTGTCTGGAGTTTCAAGGATGATGTGTCTAAATACAGTACTTATCCTTCCGCTAGTGAGATATATATTGATTTTTGGTACGAGGGGGATTACTCCGCAATATTTAAATATAATGCATCAGATAATTCATACCTAAGATATTTAGGTTATGACCAGAACGGTCAGCCCCAGCCGCATAGAGATGCAGAGACGGGAGAACAGATAAAAATAGGAAATGTTATAGTACAATTTGCTACTGAAACAGCAATTAGCGGAGACGATAAAAATAGATTAGATTATGAATTGGAAGGAAGTGGGGAAGCATATATATTTATGGATGGAAAGAAAATAGATGCCACATGGAATAAATCTTCCCGTGCCGGAAGAACATTATTTTATGATATGAATGGAGCCCCCATCCAGTTTAACAGGGGAAAGTTTTGGATTAGCATTGTTCCCGATAGGAACAAAACACAAGTAGAAATTTATTAACTGCCCCATAATATTATGTTAAATAAGATATTTGTATCCGAAGTTAGAGTAAAAATATTAAGAATAATGCTCCTTAATCCCGGAAAGGATTTGCATGTTAGAGCAATAGTGCGTGCAGTTGGATCAGAGATTAACGCTGTAAGAAGGGAATTAGAGAATCTTGTATCTATTGAACTGCTGAGAAGAAGACAAAGCTCAAATAGAATTTATTACTCTGTTAATACCAGCCATCCTTTCTTTAGCGATCTAATATCTTTGGTTGCAAAAGAAAATGAATTATCTTTAAAGCTTTATAAAAATATAAAAAACCTAGGTAATGTTATATACATAATGATGTCGAAGTCCTTTTTAAGGGGTAGAAAATCATCTGCTTTAGATGTAGATTTATTCATTGTTGGGGATATAAATAATTCAATTCTGGAGAAAATTATTAAAGAAGAAGAATCAAAAATAGGAAGGGAGATAAATTACTCAGTTATGAGTGATGAAGAATTTATGTCAAGAAAACGTACTTTAGATCAATTTATAGTACGTTTAATGTTCCAGGGAAGAACCATGCTCTATGGAGATGAAGAAAAATTCTGTTCAATTATTCAATAGAATATTTTCAATATTATGATTTTTAGAAATCAAAATTTTAAACTGGCCTTGATATCAATTATTGCTACTTTCTCAATATTGGCAGCTATGCCTAAGGTAAGAGTATTTATCAGTAATCCAATTATTAGACTTGATTCCTCACTGGGAGGATATGTATTGAACCTATTTGGAGGAAAACTTGTATTAGATCTAAGTGAATTAAAAAAAGGATTGGATTTACAGGGAGGTATAAGAGTTGTAATGGGTGCGGATATGTCTAAGATTCAAGATTCTGAAAAAGACGCTGCATTAGAATCTGCTAAAGAGGTAATTTCCAGAAGAGTAAATTTACTAGGTGTAACGGAAGCTTATGTAGCCACATCAAAAGTTGGTGAAGAATATAGAATTATTGTGGAAATACCCGGTGTGGAAAATGTTACTGATGCGGTTAAATTAATAGGTCAAACAGCTCAGCTTAGTTATAAGGTACTAAAACCCGGTATTGAGTGGAAAGAAGAAAATTTTCAGGAATTGCTCTTTGATGTGGAATCTTGGGAAGAAACAGGATTAACCGGTGCAGATATGATAGGGGCTGATGTAGTAACTGGTCAGCAGGGAGATATTCAAACACAGGGCAAACCGCAAATAAGACTGAGATTTAACTCAGAAGGAAGAAAGAGATTTGAAGAAATAGCCAAGAATAATATAAATAAACCGATTGGATTATTTCTGGATGATGAATATCCTTTATCCGCACCTATTGTAGATCCGGATTTGGCAAAAGGTCTTACTGATGATCCTGTAATATCGGGAAATTTTACCTTTGAATCTGCCAAGAATTTAAGTATACAAATAAGGGCAGGAGCACTTCCTGTACCTGTGAGAGTACTTGAACAGGAGACTATCGGTGCAACACTTGGGGATGATTCAGTACAAAGGAGTTTCTTTGCTGCCTTTATTGGTATCATCTTAGTAATAGTATTTCTAATATTCAGATATGGTAAATTAGGAATCTTGGCTAGTATTTCTTTAATAATATATTCTGCTGTAGTACTTACTATATATAAAATAGTACCGGTTGTGTTGACTCTTCCGGGAATAGCAGGTTTTATCCTATCTATAGGAATGGCTACCGATGCTAATGTATTAATCTTTGAGAGAATAAGAGAGGAATTATATTGGGGAAAGCCCAAAGATATAGCATTTCATCTGGGATTTGATCGTGCATGGAATTCAATAAGAGATTCAAATATATCATCAATAATTACCTCATTTATACTATTTCAGTTAGGAAGCGGTCCTGTAAAGGGTTTCGCGTTAACCTTAGGTATTGGAATAGTGGTATCGTTGTTTACCTCAATATTTGTAGTTAGAAATTTTATTGAAGTACTTAATTTTCATAAAGATAAGGTTGCAGAATGATACAGATAATAAAATATAAATACATATATTTGATAATCTCAGCTCTGATCCTTATACCGGGAGCAGTATTTTTAGTAACAAAGGGATTAAATCTTTCCATTGATTTTACCGGAGGTTCTCTATTCAGATATGAATTTACCAATGAAGTTAGCAGGGAGGAGATAAAACATGAATTTGAAAATTTGGGTATTAAAGTTGAAACAATATCCCAAGAATCACAAAAAAGATACTCCATAAGAACAAAACCTGTGGAAACTGAGATAAATAATGATCTTAAGGAAGTATTGGATACTAAGTTTAACGGAGCAGTTCAGTTGTCTTTTGAAACAGTAGGTCCTGCTATCGGGAAAGAAACAACAAATAAAGCTTTTGTAGCGTTGTTTTGGGCTTCTCTAGGCATATTATTCTATATAGCCTTTGCATTTAGAAATATTCCTAAGCCGTATTCAGGCCTCAGATTTGGTATAAGTGCTATAGTATCCATGCTTCATGATGCTTTAATGGTTACGGGTATATTTTCCATACTTGGTCATTATTCTAATATGGAGGTAGATTCTCTATTTATAACAGCTGTATTAACTGTGCTGGGTTTTTCGGTACATGATACCATAGTCGTTTTTGATAGAATCAGAGAGAATCTTAACAAAATGCCCCGTAATTTACCATTTAGTGAGATAGTAAACTATTCAATTGTTGAGACTTTGGGTAGATCGGTAGCCACATCCCTGACAGTAATGTTTACACTATTCTCTCTTTATATGCTTGGGGGATCTTCAATAAAAGCATTTGTATTAACAATGCTCATAGGTATAATATCCGGAACATATTCTTCAATATTTACTGCAGCTCCTGTATTAGTTATCTGGGAAGAATATATAGAAAAGAAGAGAAAGAAATAGGATACCCGTGTATGAAAAGATGGAATATTATTTCAAGTTATGATGACAAAAAAGATATTGTTCAACAAATATTACTTGGAAGAGGTATTTCTGATATAGATAATTTTTTAACAACACCTCTATTTTCATATTTTATAGATAAGCTACCCCATGAACTTAAGGAATCATTCAATAAAGCAAGAAATATAATTCTGGATGGAATAAAAGATAAGAAACATATTATTATATACGGAGATTATGACGCTGATGGAATATGCTCTACAGCAGTACTTTATAAAACTCTAAAGGAGGAATTAAAAACTGATAACATTTCATATTTTATTCCTAATCGTTCTAAACATGGATATGGATTATCTATGGAAGCAATAAATTATCTGGAGAATGAGAATAGTTTATATGATTCTATTATTATTACCGTTGATACAGGAATAACAGCAGTTAATGAAATAAACTATTTAAAGAATAAGGGATCTACTGTTGTGATTGTAGACCACCATCAAAAACCAGATGAGCTTCCCAACTCAGATTGTATTGTATGGAATGACTCTACTGTAGCAACTACATTATGTTGGATTTTAAGCAAATACCTAGGTTCTTCGGATAAATCATTGATATCTCTTTCAGCGTTGGCTACTGTTACCGATGTGCAGCCACTAGTGGATTTTAACAGGGCGATAGTTAAGGCGGGGTTAGCAGTATTGAATACTAACCCCCCGCCCGGAATAAAAGAATTAATGATTCTGGCGGGTAAGGGTACTTCAGAAATTACAGCTTATGATTTAGGCTGGGTGATAGGACCCAGACTTAATGCTCCGGGAAGACTGGAAAGTGCAGATACAGCCCTCATTTTATTATTAGAAAATAATACAGATAGAATTAAGGAAGCTGCATATACATTAAATAAACTAAACATGGAAAGGCAGGATATAACAGCGGATATGTTTAAGACATCGGTTGAATATGAGGAAAATAATCTTCCTGTGATTATTGTGTCAGCTAGTGAGAATTATCACGAGGGTATCATCGGATTAATTTCAGCTAAGATTACTCAAAAATACTACCGTCCTTCCATTGTGATTAGTTTATCAAATGAATTAGGAAAAGGTTCGGCCAGATCAATCAAGGGTATAGATATAATTTCTCTTTTAAGAAAATTCGAATATTTATTTGAAAACTTAGGAGGCCACCCCATGGCCGCCGGATTTTCAATAAAAAAAGAGAACATCCCCATACTAGAAAAAGAGATTAATTTATATTTAGGGAATAATATTGATGAAAATATATTGATACCGGAACTAAACATAGATATTGAGATGCCTATAGATAAAATAGATAATGATTTAATTATAAAGGTAGAGAGAATGAAGCCATATGGTATAGGAAATGAAGAGCCTTTATTTATGAGTAAATATTTGGGTATATCAGAAAAAAATATCATAGGAAAAGAAAACCAGCATGTGGTATATAAATTTTACAAAGAGGGAAAATACTACAAAGGTATATATTTTGATGGAGTACTGCCTTCACAGGAGTATAATTTTGGAGATAAAGTAGATGTTGTTTATACATTAAAGAGAAATCAATATCAAGGTAAAGTCAGCATAGATTTAATAATTAAAGATTTAAGAAAGTGTTTAACTTAGGGTAAAATTAGTCATACACCATAGTTATGGAAAGAACATATATTAGGGATATAAAAGATAATATTGGTAAAGAGGTCTTAATAAATGGTTTTATACAAACGATAAGAGACCAGGGAGGTATAAAATTCCTTATCATAAGGGATATTACAGGAATAGTGCAGATTGTAGTATTGAAATCAGAGAAACAATCCTTTGAATTAATAAAAGAATTATCACTTGAATCGGTAGTAGAAATAACCGGTTTGGTTAAGGAGGAAAAACAAGCCCCGGGAGGTTTTGAGGTGCAGGCAGAAAATATAGAAGTATTATCAGTGGCAGATCCGGAGCTTCCTATACCGGTGATCGAGGAGAAAGGCGGGGATGAAACCGAATCTGCTAAACGTTTTGACTGGAGATGGATTGATTTAAGAAAAGATGATAAGTCAATAATCCTTAAAGTTTGGACTGAGTTTGAACGGGGTTTCCGTGATTATTTTAATGAAAATGATTACATACAAATCTATACCCCTTCTTTCATGGGTACTTCAAGTGAGACAGGTGCGGAGGTATTTGAGGTAAAGTATTTTGATAAAAAAGCTTATTTAGCACAAAGTCCACAATTTTATAAACAAATGGCAATGGCTTCAGGACTAGAGAAAGTTTTTACTTTCGGCCCTGTTTTTAGAGCCGAACCCTCATTTACTACCAGACATCTAACTGAATTTACGGGTTTTGACTTTGAAATATCTTATATAAGAGATCATTACGATATTATGAATGAAGAAGAGAAGATGATAGTTAAATCATTTGAAAGAATTAAAAGAATGAACATAGATATTGATATACCCTCAATACCATTTCCTAAGTTGACTATGGAAGAGGCAAAGAAAAAGCTAAGTGAGAATAAAGTATCAGGAGGGAAACCCTACGATCTTACATCGGAAGAGGAAACAGTTCTATCTCAGATAATTAAAAAGGAAACGGGAAATGATTTTGTATTTGTTACAAACTGGCCCATTGAAGGAAGACCTTTCTATCACATGAGGTTTGAAGATAATAAATCATTAACCAAGAGTTTTGACCTTTTATACAAAGGTTTAGAAGTCACTACAGGAGCACAGAGGGAACACAGGCCGAATATATTGATACAGCAAGCTAAAGAGAAGGGTATGGATATTGAACCATTAAATGATTACATTAATTTTTTTAGATACGGATGTCCCCCACACGGAGGAGCAGGTATAGGTCCGGCAAGATTTATTATGAAAATATTAAATTTGGCTAGTGTTAAAGAAGCTACATTTTTACCCAGAGATGTAAAACGTCTAAGACCTTAAATTATTGCGTTATGCTAGTTATATTATTTCAACATATTATGGTTACCATAGTTAGATTGTTTGCACTTGTTCTCCGTACGATAGAGATAATTACAAATAAGAAATTAATTAGTAAATTTAAGGACATTGGACATATATTATTAACAATAATTTCTTTTTCATTTATATTTTTATGGGGATATCAATATACCCATGGTATTGGTGAAAATATAATTCAGGGATATTTTGACAGGATAATTAATTATAGTTATATACCATTACATTCGAATGATAATAAACCTATTCTGGTGCATAGTATATCTAACCCAATACCGACTGCAAAATCATATTTGGTAATAGATAAAAATACAGACGCCATTCTTCTTGAAAAAGATGCTGATAGAAAGTATCCGCCTGCCTCAATTTCAAAATTAATGACCGGATTAATATCTTTAGACATATATGATTATGATGAAGTAATTCAAATTCCCGAGATATGCACCACTATAGATAGTACTAAAGCATATTTGCCAAAGACAGCACCCTTTAGTGTAAAAGACCTCATATTCAGCATGCTTATAGGCTCTGCAGGAGACAGTGCATGCGCTTTGTCTATGGGTAAAGTGTCATATGATACATTTGTCAACTTAATGAATAGAAAAGCATCATTGATAGGTATGAAAAATACTCATTTCTCAAATCCCATTGGACTTGATGATAATGAGAGGGGGAATTACTCTACTGCCAGCGATCTATATCTTTTAACAAAAGAAGCTATGAGCAAAAGTTTAATAAAAGAGGCAGTGGGAACACAGTATTTTCTTCTTTCTTCTCAGGATAATTCCTTTATAAATAATATATATACTACAAATAGATTGTTAAATGAGATACCCAATACATTGGGTGTTAAAACAGGAACTACGGAAAGTGCAGGAGAAGTACTTGTTTACAACTACGCTGATGGGAATAAAGATTTAATCATTATTGTTATGGGTAGTACTAATAGATTTGAAGATACAAAATCGCTGCTTAAGTGGACACTGGATTCCTATAATTGGAATAATTAATACTACTGATTTAAATTACTGCTCTCTTCTATTTGTTTTGTATATTCTCTTAATATTGCCGGAAAGTATATTGCAATAGATCCCCCTTCAGATCCCCTTGTAGTATACTTTCCCTCAAATACATATATTGGTTGAAGGAATGTTTGATACTCCGGTGTTTCGTAATACCCTATATATATGTTATCTATCAATATTTTTTCCACCCTTACAGGAGAATAATTTTTGAAATGATTAAAGTTTCTGGGTGTTGCATTAGTAACAACTCCTAAACCCGATCTTACTGCCTGCCAAGCTTCAGCGGGGGATATAATAGGATAAGAAGCGCTGCTGTCCGGGTTAATCCCATTATAATAGGCTTCAATTACGGGTGCATTAAGCAGTAAATCGTTCTCCGGTTTACGAACATAAAGGCTAAGTAAACCTTTTTTAGGATCAGGCCCAACGACTTTGTATTTGTTTATGGATCTAAAGAAATCTACTTTAGCTATTTGAGCTTCTTCTGAAATTACGGTCTCTTCAATATCAGATTGTGTTATTTTGCCAAGATATACTGTAGAAGTACCGGAGTTATAAAGATCATCAAACCTGCCTAATGATCTTAAGAGAGATTGAGCATATTCCTTAGCCCCTCCCCAATTAATATTTCCTTTTGTAAAACTTGCGCTCCTACTTTGCAGATCTGTTTTCATAACCAAATCTTTTTTATTTATATCTATTTCTAGCTGTCCTCCTGTTCTAATATTTTTCCATTTATATATGTTTCCTTTTAAATCAGAGATAAGATCACTTTCCTTAAAACCTAATTTTTCCGCATCTTCCTTAGCTTCTTTTCCGGCTAAATAATTAAATGGTTTTGGTTTAAATTTATAAACAGGTATCCTATCAGGTATATTTGTGGGAAGACCCCCGCTTTTGGTATTTAATTCATACTCAATATTTTCCCCGGATATAGGTTTCTCAACAAATTTCAAAGGATCCAATAATCCATAGATAGTATTAGGGGGATCCCTTTTTACAAACAGCTGTTTAAATAAAGATATAGCTCCGGGTTTCAAAACCAATATAAAAAGATAGTATATAAAGACAAATGCTAGAAGCCCCTGTCCTATTCTTTTTACCAGAACTTTTATCTCACTTAATGACATATATATATTCTATTATAACTATTGGGTATAAACCAATGTTTTTGTGTTAAAATTCGGACATATGGAAATACGTACGAGAATGGCTCCGAGTCCGACAGGAGAATATCACATAGGTCACATACGAACCCTTCTTTATAACTATGCCTATGCAAAAAAAAATATGGGAAAGTTTATCTTAAGAATTGAAGATACAGATAGAGAACGATATGTAGAAGGAGCGGTAGATAGAATACTGGATATAATAAATGATTATGGATTTTCCTGGGATGAGGGCCCCAGAGTAGGAGGTCCCCATATTCCCTATGTGCAGTCAGAAAGATTAGACAGTTATAAAAAGTATGCCGAGGATTTAGTTAGAAAGGGGCTGGCATATTATTGTTTTTGTTCCTCAGAGAGATTAGAAAACCTTAGAGAAGAGCAGAGAAAAAAAGGGCTTACATCAACCAAATATGATAGATATTGTCTTTCTCTTTCACCTGAAGAAATTGAAAAGAATATCAAGGAGAACAAAAAATACGTAATAAGATTAAAAGTACCGGAGAATAAAGATATCATATTTAAAGATGCTGTACTTGGAGAAGTAAAGATAAATACAAATGATATTGATGATCAGGTATTGTTAAAATCAGACGGATTTCCCACATATCATTTAGCAGTAGTTATTGATGATCATGAGATGGAAATAACTCACGTAATGAGAGGGATTGACTGGCTTCCTTCAACACCGAAACACGTTCTTTTATACGATGCATTCGGATGGAATACTCCCGTATATGTGCATCTTCCTAATCTTAAGGAATTAGGGGGGAATAAAAAACTATCCAAGAGATACGGATCCGTTGCTGCAATA
Source organism: candidate division WWE3 bacterium UBA1397 (assembly GCA_002305205.1). Taxonomy (GTDB): domain Bacteria; phylum Patescibacteriota; class WWE3; order UBA101185; family UBA10185; genus UBA1397. Next base: position 18,633 of record DBQJ01000003.1, read on the forward strand.
GATTTTCTTAAAGAAGGTTATCTTACTGAAGCATTAGTAAATTTTATTATGTTTTTAGGATGGAATCCCGGAGGTGAAAAAGAAATATATTCTCTCGATGATTTTATTAATGAATTTTCCTTAGAGAGAATACATAAAACAGATTTAGTAGCTTTTGACAGACAGAAGTTGCTTTGGATGAATGGTTATTACATCAGAAATCTAGATGACTTGGGGATTTATAATCGTTTAAGGAAATGGGCTGAGAAATTTAATATCTCTTTAAATATGGCAGATAGATCGGATGACTATAATATTAAAGTTATATCTCTGGTTAAAGATAGAATGAAATTACTCAGTGATTTTAGTAATCTTACCGGCTATTTTTATAAATGGGATATAGTTCCTAAAGAAAGAGTAAGTGAATATACAAAGGATGAGACAAAAGCCTTGGAAATATTAGTTAATTTTCATGAAAGATACTTAAATATTAAAGAGGGAGAATGGGTAAAAGATAGAATAGATGAGATAAACCACGAGATAATTAAAGATAAGGGATACTCACCAAAAGAAGCTTTTATGACAATGAGAATAGTATTAACATCTTCATCAGCAACTCCATCCTTAGTTGATATAACGGAGTTATTGGGTAAAAAGGAAGTATTATTAAGATTAGAAAGAGAGATAAAAAGCATTAGCATTTAGATTCTACTCTGATTAGAGATTAATTTATTGCTAAAGATAAACTGCTTGTTAAAATTACTAAAGTAATGGATTCTGCCCTGAAGGAGTAAATATGAATGTAAAGGATAAAGATAAAGAAAAGGTAGATTTAGATAAGAATAAGAAAATAGCATTGGATAGTGCAATTGAGCAGATTCAGAAGAATTTCGGAAAGGGATCCATTATGAAGCTTGGGGATAAAGTTAATGAGAAATATATATCCGCAATACCTACAGGATCAATAGCTTTAGATATTGCTTTAGGCATTGGAGGTATACCCAGAGGACGAATAGTTGAAGTATACGGCCCCGAATCTTCAGGAAAGACAACTTTAGTACAGCATATGATAGCCGAAGCCCAGAAACAGGGTGGAACAGCAGCTTTAATTGATGCAGAACATGCTTTTGATCCCTCATACGCAGAAAAAACCGGAGTTAAAGTTGATGATTTACTTGTTTCACAACCGGATACAGGAGAACAAGCACTTGAAATAGCCGAGACATTGATAAGATCAAATGCTATTGATCTGGTAGCTATTGATTCAGTTGCTGCATTAATACCTCGTGCAGAACTTGAAGGTGATATTGGAGACAGCACCATTGCTATGCAGGCCAGATTAATGAGCCAGGCACTAAGAAGATTGACAGGTGCAATAAGTAAATCAAGATGCACATTAGTATTTACAAACCAGCTTAGGTCCAAAATAGGAGTAATGTTTGGAAATCCGGAAACAACTACAGGAGGAAAAGCACTTAAATACTACGCGTCTATAAGAATTGAAGTTAGGAGAGTGGAATCTATAAAAAGTGGGTCAGACGTCTCAGGTATCAGAGTAATTGCCAAAGTTGTTAAGAATAAGGTAGCACCTCCTTTTAGGTCAGCTGAATTTGATATTATGTTCAATGAAGGTATAAGCAAAGAGGGAAACATTATTGATGTGGCATCCGAACTCAATGTAATTAAAAAGAGCGGATCTTGGTTCGAATACAACGGTGAAAAAATTGCACAAGGGAAAGATTCAGCTAGAACATATCTGAAACAAAATCCTAAGGTGAGGGATGAAATTGAGAAAAAAATACATGAAGCAATAAGACAAAAAAGAGAAGTTCCTCTTCAAGTAGGAGTAAGCCAGGAGAATGAAAACCATAATTTAGAAGATGATGAATAGATAAGAACAGTATCATTGAAATACATTGTATTGATAGGATAAAATGGTCCAATATAAGGAATATAAAATAAGTGTATATGAGAAAATTCTTACAAAGATACTAAACTTTATATCCTATAAACTTAGAACTGAAAAAGAAATAACCTCACGTTTAGATTATTACCTAAGAAAAGAGGAAAAATCATCCGAAGAAAAGAATATTATTAGAGAAAAAATATTAAACCAGTTAAAAACGGATGGGTATATTAATGATTTAAAGTTAGTAGATGTATATAAGGATAGTATATCCTCCTCTAATAAAAGAAGGAGCGTGAGGGTTTTAAGAAAAACATTGGAAAATAAGGGATTGGGGGAGGGGGAGGTTTCTAAGATAATTAATTCTCTTCCTGAAGATTATGAAAAAACCCGGGCTATTATAGACGCAAAGAGAAAATTAAATAAACTATCAAATATTCCTATTTATATTAAACGGTCAAAAATAACGTCTTACCTTTATTCTAAAGGTTATTCACCGGATACTGTACGTTTCGTAGTTGACAGTATATTGACCTTACAATAGAATCATGCCAAAGAGTTTATACTTCTTTGAATTCTTATGTTTTTATCATTAATGGAGGAAATAAAATATGGATATAACCTTGCTTATTGTTATTGTAATGGCCTTAATCGGACTAGGTGGTGTTTCAATTTCACTAATATCTAAGAGTAGCAAATCAACCAAGAAAAAAGCCTTAGATAGTACATCCCTGCCAAATATTTCAAGCAGCAATGGGGATGGAGAGCAGAGCAGAGAGAAAGAAAATACCCCTGTAATTTCAGAGATTAGAACAGAAATAAAGAAAGAACAATCGGAATACACCCAGCCCCCCTCTTATAATCAGAATATTGAGAATGATCCTTTTGTTGTTGCAGCAAAAGCTAAATCTAAAGAAATAATTGTTGAGGCCAAGGATACAGCACTAAAGTTAAGAGTCCAAGCTGAAGATGAGGCCAGAAAGATAAAAGAAAGCGCAATTGAACTGGAAAGAAAGATTGCTTCCCAAAAAGGAGAAATACAAGCTAAGGAAAGGGAAATGGAGAATAAGGAAAGAGAGATTGAACAAAAAGCAAGAACTTTAAAAACAGCTAAGGAATTAATTGAAAAGAAACAGGACGAGATAGAAGAACTTCATAAAAGGAAACAAACAGAGTTGGAAAGAATAAGTGCATTAACAAAAGATGAAGCTAAGAAAATGCTCCTATCTACTTTGGATAAAGAATTAAATGAAGAGAGAAGTAAAAAAGTTAGGGAATACGAAGAACAGGTTAAAAGCGAGAGTGAAAAAATATCCCAGAATATATTAATACAAGCTATGAAATTCGGAGCTACTGATTTAGTAGTTGAATATACTACTTCCAAAGTAAAACTTCCTGATGAGGATCTTAAAGGAAGAATAATAGGAAAAGAAGGACGAAATATACATACATTTGAAGAATTAACAGGGGTGGATTTGGATATGGATTCTTCTCCAGGTGAAATAATAATATCAAGCTTTGATCCAATCAGAAGAGAAGTTGCACGAGTGGCTCTTGAAAAATTAATATCGGATGGAAGAATACAACCGGCTAGAATAGAAGAGATTGTTGAGAAAACAAAAAGTGAAGTGGAACAGCTGATGTATAAAGCCGGGGATGATCTTTGTCATAAAGTTGGAGCATACAATCTTCCTAAGGAATTGGTACAAATGCTGGGAAGATTTAAATATAGATTTTCATACGGACAGAATATGATTGAACATACTCTCGAAGAAACAAGAATAGGGATATCACTGGCTCATGAATTAAAAGCAAATGTAGACATAGTAAGACTGGGTTGTTTATTTCACGATATTGGAAAAGTAGTTACTGAGGATGAAGGTACACACATACAGCTTGGTGCTGATTTACTGAGGAAATATAAAATAAATGAAGAGGTAATAAACTGTGTAGCAGAACATCATGAAGACAGACCCTTTAGTTCCATAGAATCTGCTATTGTAAATTTAGCAGATCACATAAGCGGGGCGCGTCCTGGAGCAAGAAGTGAAGACTACGAATCGTATGTAAAAAGATTAAAGGATTTAGAATCTGCAGCTCAATCATTTGATGGAGTAGAGAAAGTATTTGCTGTATCTGCAGGAAGGGAGGTAAGGGTGTTTGTATCTCCTGAAAAAGTGGATGATTATTCAACAGCATTTTTGGCTAAGGAAATAGCCAAGAAGATTGAACTTGAACAGACTTATCCGGGTGTGGTAAAGGTTACCGTGATAAGAGAAACAAGAGTATCAGAGACAGCTAAATAACCTCTAGTTATTTATTGCTATGAAAGGATTTGTCCTTGATATATTAAGTAATATGAGGTATAAATCCAGCATATAAATAAAATAACTAGTTATAATTATTTAAAGCTAGAATAGAACTATAAAAATGAAAGTACTTTTTGTTGGAGAAATAGTAGCAGAACCGGGTAGGAAAATTGTTAAGAATATTCTTCCAGAGATAGTAAAAGAAAATAAAGTTGATCTTGTGATAGCCAATGTGGAAAATCTATCGGGCGGTAAGGGTATTACCAGAGAAAACATTGAAGAAATGAAAATTGCAGGTATTGATTATTTCACCGGAGGAGATCATGTATTTTGGTATAAGGATACGGAAGAATTTATAGATAGTATTCCTTTGGTAAGACCTGCTAATTATCCCGAAGGAGTAATGGGTAAAGGATATGAAATTATTGATACCGGAAAGAACGGGAAGATATTAGTTATTAATCTTCTGGGAAGAACATTTTCCTCAGATGCAAAAGCATATGTTGATGATCCCTTCAGAACGGCAGATAAAATACTGGAAGAAACCAGATCGCAAAAGCCGGAAGTAATAATAGTGGATTTTCATGCAGAGGCTTCCAGTGAGAAGTACTCTCTTGCCCATTATTTAGATGGAAGGGTTAATTGTTTTGTAGGTACTCATACTCATGTACCAACAGCAGATAATATGCTTTTACCCAAAGGAACATTATATGTGACTGATGTTGGAATGTGTGGAGCTATAGATTCTTCTCTTGGAGTTAAAGTTGAAATTACAATTAGAATGTTTTTAACAGGTATTAATCAGAAGTTTGATTGGGAAAATGCTGGTAGAAAAGCATTTAGAAGTGTATTATTTGATACAGAAGCCAAAAGTATCGTTAGAATAGACAAGGTAGTATAAATTGCCTACCAGGCAGGTTCTTTTGAAAGGGGGTGTTTTAAATGGTAAAAGCAGATTTAATAGCTAAAGTTGCTGATAAAGCTGGAATGACTAAAGTTGATTCAGCTAAAGCAATTGATGCATGTGCTGATGTTGTGACAGCAGCTCTTAAAAGAGGTGAAAAAGTTACTTGGACAGGATTTGGTACATTTGAAGTAAGACCGAGAGCTGCAAGAATGGGAAGAAATCCTCAAACAGGAGCTCCTCTTCACATCCCAGCAAGCAAAACTCCCGCCTTCAAGGCTGGAAAAGGTTTGAAAGATGCAGTAAAGTAATTCCTTTCAAAACCTCCTGCCTGAATGGTTTTGTTAGGTATTAATGTAAAACTTAGTACGTACTATAAAGATCCTCGGGGACGCCCGGGGATCTTCTTTATCCCATTTGACACTATAGGGTGCATAGAGTATATTCCAGAAAATATATCCGTTGAGTTCACAGCGGGTTAGGAGAGGAAAAATGTTAGATTTTCTTATTCTTATCGCCTGTGAGGCGATCTCTTGGCCAGTGGGGAGGATCGGAAAGATCCCCACGATAATAAGAATCGCACTATGCATTATTGGTGCGATTTTTAACAAGCATCTATCCAGTATTTTGATACTTGATACTGGGTGGAAATTACCATCTTTTCCCTCATTCTCGATAAGAATCGGGAATTGGGTTCTCTGTTGCGCGCAGCACAGAGAAACGTTCTTAATTGATGCTTCTCTTGCACTTCTTATGGGTATAGTTACATTCATGTGGTTGGAGCCCCTTGTTAAGGTGGCGCTCAAATCACAAGAACACAAATTATAGTTTGTAATAATAAGCTAGAATAATATAAAATATTCTAGCTTTTCTTTTTTCTAACATTTATAACAAACTATTTATCTAAGTGCTAAAATATCTCACGTATGGCTAATGGAAAAGATTATTATCAAATATTAGGTGTAGGTAGAAATGCCTCATCTGAAGAAATTAAAACAGCATATAAGAAACTAGCTAAGGAACATCATCCTGATATGGTAGATGCATCTAATAAAGAATCTGCTGAAAAGAGATTTAAAGAGATAAATGAAGCTTACCAAGTGTTGGGAGATCCTCAGAAAAGAAAAATGTATGATCAATTTGGTACAGCCGATCCCAATGCTTCGGGATTTGGGGGGCAGAGAGCCGGCCAATGGGGTCCATTCTCATATACCTATACTACAGGGTCCGGTGCAAACCCCTTTGATTTTGGAAATTCTGATTTTGATCCCCTGGATATATTTGAAGATTTCTTTGGTTTTAGAGGTTTCGGAGGTTCAAAAAGACCCAAAAGAGGAAAAAATCTTCATTATGAAATGGTAATAGATTTTAAAGATGCTGTATTTGGATTTGAAAAAGAAGTAAATGCAGAAAGTGGAAAAGTAAAGATCAAAGTACCTTCAGGAGTAAGAGATGGTACAGAACTTAGATTTGGTGGAAAAGGAATGTCCGGAGATACAGGAATGTCTTCCGGGGATTTATATATAACCATAAGAGTGAAATATCCTAAGGAATTCAGATTCGCAGGAGATACCCTCTTTGTTGTAAAGGAGATAAATTTTGTTGAAGCTACGTTAGGAACAGAGATTAAAATCCCCACAGTAGATATGAGTAGAAATGATGCTCTAGGTGAAACAACTCTAAAAATACCTTCAGGAACACAGTATGGGGCTAAATTCATAATTAGAGGGAAAGGGATGCCTAATATAAATAGAAGAGGACAGGGAGATATACTAGTTCAGGTAGTTATAAATACCCCAACACGCTTATCTAAGGAACAAAGGGATTTGCTTGATAAATATCTAAAGATTAAATAGTTGTGTTATAAGTATTTGACCGTATCCTCTTTGCGCGTTAAAATCACCTAGGTATAAAATTAATATTGTATTAACGTTGGAAAGTGGGTATTCATAGTCCCACTTTTTTAATTAAAAAGGACAAAATATGGCAATGTCAGAATTTAGTGCAGCAATAAACCAGGTCGCTTCTGAAAGAGGTATACCTGTGGAGAGTGTTCTTGATTCTGTTAAATCTGCTTTAGCTACAGCTTATAAAAAAGACAGAAAAGAACACGGTGAGGAAGTTGAAATAGAAGATATTGTTGTTGATCTTGATTCAGAGACAGGGGAAGTAAGAATCCTCAAGGGAAATAAGGATGTAACTCCCTCCGGATTTGGAAGAATAGCAGCTCAAACTGCAAAACAAGTAATACTACAAAAAATCAGGGAAACAGAAAAAGAAGTAATTACATCCGAATTTAAATCAAAAGTAGGGCAGATAGTAACAGGACAAGTGTTTAGAATAGAGAATGGGGTAATCACTTTGGATTTGGGAAAATCCAGAACTCAGGCGTTAATGCCCCAAAGTGAGCAAGTATCTACTGAAATTTATAAACAAAATCAAAGAATAAAAGTATTAATCAAGGATATTAGAGAAAGTACAAGAGGACCTGAGATTATAGTTAGCAGAGCAGATCCTGAATTTGTTTCAAAATTATTTGAACAGGAAGTACCTGAAATAGCATCAGGAGTGGTTAAGATAGAAGCTATTGCGAGAGAGGCCGGATCTAGGACAAAGATGGCAGTATCTTCAAGGGACGATAAGGTAGATCCTGTCGGAAGTTGTGTAGGTCAAAAAGGAGTTAGAGTTCAATCAATAATATCGGAATTATTTGGCGAGAAGATAGACATTGTTCCTTACTCAGGATCCACAGAGAAATTTATTGCATCCAGTTTATCCCCTGCAAAAGTTACGGAAGTAGAGTTAATAGAGGATGAAAAAAGAGCATTAGTATCTGTTCCTGAAGATCAGCAGAGTCTTGCCATTGGAAAAGAAGGACAAAATGCAAGATTGGCTAATAAGTTAACTAAATGGAAGATAGATATTAAAGGTATGGCAGGAATGTCCGGAGTAGTTGATGAAGCAGGTGTTGTTTCCTCAAAAGGAGAACAGAAGAGAGTGGTCGGTGTATGGGATGAGGAGATAAAGAAACAGATACAGGATAAGGAAGACAACGGTGGAAAGGAAGAAGAGAAAAAAGACATCTTGTCTGATGAGGATACACTTAGTGAGGATATTGATAATACTTCTGTTGTTGAATAGTTTTTTGTTATGAGGTGGAATATATTAACAAATAAAAAATGCTTAATACAAAGGATACTAAAAATGAATACATTGCCAGACCACCTATTGTTACTATTATGGGTCATGTGGATCATGGAAAAACAAGTATCCTTGATTCTATAAGAAAGACTAATATAGCGGACAAGGAATATGGCGGTATAACGCAGCATATTGGTGCCTACCAAATAGAACGCAATTCCCAAAAAATTACTTTTATAGATACTCCGGGACACGAAGCATTTGCTCAGATGAGAGCTAGAGGAGGAAGAGCTGCCGATATTGTAGTTTTGGTAGTAGCAGCCGATGAAGGAGTTAAACCTCAAACAAAAGAAGCAATATCTCATGCTAAAGCAGCTTCAGTTCCAATAATAGTTGCCATAAATAAAATTGATAAAGCAGGAGCTAATGTACAGAAAGTTAAACAAGAATTAGCTTCGGAGAACATACTTGTAGAAGATTGGGGAGGGGACATATTGTGCATTGAGATGTCTGCAAAGACAGGAGAGGGATTAGATAAGCTTTTAGATGCGATACTTCTTGTTTCCGAAATGAATCAAATAAAAGGGAATCCTGATACTGATCTCGAAGCAGTAATTATTGAATCAAGATTGGATAGAAAAAGAGGTGTAGTAGTATCCTGTGTAATTAGAAATGGAACATTGAAAGTAGGACAGAAAGTAGTTGCAAGTAATATTGACTGCAAGGTTAGATCATTAACAGATGATAAAGGTAATAATCTATCTGAAGCAGGACCATCATGCCCTGTAGAAATACTGGGTTTTAGAGCTGTACCTCATGTAGGAGATATAATTATTGAGCTGGGGAGTGAGTTAGCCGAATTGGCTATAGAAGAGAACAGAGTTGAGATTATAGGACAGGAGAGCAAGAAAACTGTAGCTATAGTATTAAAGACAGATACAGAAGGCACTCTGGAAGCTGTAAAGGGAAGCCTCGCCAGGTTAGTTACCTCTTCCGTGGAAGCTACATATGCAATTAAGTTTTTACTCTGCGGTACCGGAGATATTACAGAAACAGATATAGCTTTAGCTCAAAGCGCAAAAGGAGTAGTTCTTGGATTTGACGTTAAAGTATCTCCCAAAGTAATGGATATAGCCGAAGAAGCTAAGATAATTGTTAAAACGTACAAAACGATATATGAATTAACAGAAGATGCGGAGAAATTACTACAGGGGGTAGCAATACAGGAGGAATCTAAAATCAAGGGTAGAGCACAAGTAATAAAGATATTTAAATTACCCTCAGGAGATATTGTTGCCGGATGCAAAGTTATAGCAGGGGTACTAAAGGTAGGAGTAAAAACAAGTGTTTATGATAAAAATCCGGCTGATTTGACAGAAGAAGATAGACCTTTATTCACAGGTAGTATAAAAAGCTTAAAGAAAGGAAAAGACGAAGTAAATGTTGTTGGAAGAGATAATGAGTGTGGAGTGTTGTTCAAATCTCAGTATGAGGATATAGCATCAGGAATGTGGCTTGAGGTTAGATAGTCCTTATAATCATCCGTTTTGACACTATAGGTTTTATATAGTAAAATGCCCCCGTTAAAAGATAAATAGCTTATATTGAGGTATTTATGAATACATCTAAAGAAAAAACACAAATGGGGCGCTTAATAGAAAAATCAAATAATATTGCAGTTATTCCTGCTGTGGGTGCAGGTATTGACGGTTTATCGGCCGCTATTGGACTTATATTATCCATCAGGGACACATCTTTCAACAATGAAATAAATCAATACGAAGAAGATGAAAGTAATAAAAGAATGGAAAAAAATGTCTTTTTAGTATACCCAAAGGAGATATCCCAGGATTATAAAGATTATGTAAACCCTAATTTTATAATTGAAGATCCTTCTTTGAGGGATTTAATTGTCGAAATTAATTACTCAGACAGCCCGGCTTCAAAAGTAAATTACAGTATAGATAATGAAACATTAAAAATTGTATTAACACCTGTCAAAAGAAATTTTAATACAAATAATGTTAAAACAAAGATAATGGATAGAAACTTTGATTTAATAATCACTATTGGAGCGGCAAGAAAAGAAGACTTGGGTTTATCTTACTTTGATATGGAAGATGAATACAAAAAAGCTGTTATATTAAATATTGATAACAATAACGATAATACACACTACGGTTTATTGAATATAGTAAATCCTAAAATAGAATCATTATCGTTGTTAATGATAAATCTGATACTAAGAAACGGATTAACTTTAAACTCCAATACAGGTAAAGCCCTGCTTACAGGTTTAATTGATTTAGATAAAGATAAAGAAAGGACAAATTAACCATTGATTATTAGGGTGTAATTTGTTAACATATCTTATTAATTATGGCTTTAGCAAAGGAAAAAAAGGCACAAATAATAAAAACAAGTCGTTTGCACGATGCAGATACAGGATCCCCTGAAGTTCAGGTTTCTATTCTTACTGAAAGAATAAGTAAGTTGTCCGATCATTTAAAAAATCATAAAAAAGATAATCACTCAAGAAGAGGTCTTCTGCAGCTTGTTAACAAAAGAAGAAGATTATTATCCTATCTTAAGAAAAAAGATGAAGATAGATACAGCCAGATAATTGAAAAAATTGATCTGGGTAAGTAATTAATTATTTTAAGGAAAGGGATTTATAGATCGAGATGATTAGGAGTTAAGGTATTGTGCATAAAAGTGCTTAATATCTTGGATCTTAGTCATCCGATAAGTATCATCCCACAAAAAAATGAATAAAGTAATAAAAAAGGAAATAGAATTTGCCGGTAAAAAACTTATACTGGAAACCGGAGAATTAGCTGTAAGAGCTAATATGTCAGTTAAAGCCAGCTACGGAGATACTGTTGTACTTGTTACTGCAGTCGCAGGGGAAGCCAATCCGGATACCGATTTTTTTCCTCTGACAGTCAACTATGAGGAGAAATTATATGCCAGTGGAACTATAAAGAACTCCAGGTTTATTAAAAGAGAGGGAAGATCTACCGATGATGCAATAATTGCTCAAAGAGCGATAGATCATGCTATTAGACCTCTTTTTCCCTCTGATTATATGGATGAAGTACAGGTAGTTGCTACAGTACTTTCTCTGGAAAAGGATTCCGATCCCGAGTTTCTGAGTATGATAGCCGTTTCAGCTGCTTTACAAGCATCGGATATTCCCTGGGAGGGTCCTATGTCAACTGCAAGGATAGGAATGTCTGATGGTAGATATATTTTAAACCCAAGTATTGATTTTGTTCATGATACCTCTGATTTGAATATGATTGTTTCTTTTGTGGGCAAGGAGAAGAAGTTTTTAGCTGTTGAATCTTCTTCAAAAATACTACCTGAGGAAAAAATAATCGGAGCCATTGATTTTGCCAGGGATAATGTTGATCCCCTGATAAGCATGATTGATGAATTTTCATCTGAAATTAATCCTTTGAAGCAAAAATATACATATACTTCTAAGGCTTTAGGTAAAGAAATTATTACAGATGTTAGTGAGATAGCAGAAAAGAAAATATATGAAATATTGAATAAAACATTAGAAAAGAATGAAGCTAAGGAATTAACTGAAAAACTAATAGAAGAAATAACTACAAAACTTGAAGGTAAGTATAAAAAAGACGATATGATCAGGGCTTTTGATGAGATAGAAAAGAAAGCTATTAGAAAACTAACACTTGAGGAGGGTAAAAGACTAGACGGAAGGGGGGTAAAGGATGTAAGAACTATATCTGCAAAGGTAGGTGTTCTTCCTAGAACTCATGGAAGCGGTCTTTTTATAAGAGGAACTACTCAGGCGTTAACAGTAGCTACCTTAGGATCCCCATCTTTAGAACTTCTTATTCAGGATATGTATGGGGAGAGAAATAAGAGATTTATTCATTACTATAGTTTCCCCCCGTATTCAACAGGAGAAGTTGGGAAAATAGGTGCTCCCAGAGGAAGGGAGATAGGACATGGAATGATAGCAGAAAAAGCTTTAAGACCCGTTATACCAAGCCAAGAAGAATTTCCTTATATGATTCTATTAAATTCTGAAATACTATCCTCTAATGGATCTTCTTCAATGGCTTCAACTTGCGGATCCACGCTTGCTCTAATGGATGCAGGAGTTCCTATCAAAGAAATGATAGCGGGTGTGGCTATGGGATTAATAGTCAGTGATGATAGTTTCACAAAATATGAAATACTAACCGATCTATCCGGTGAAGAAGATAAGGGAGGATTTCTTGATTTTAAGATGACGGGATCGAGAAATGGAGTTACAGCAATACAATGTGACATGAAAGTAAAAGGAATACCCATGGAAGTACTTTATAAAGTAATCAAACAATCCCAGGAAGGTAGACTTTTTATACTTGATGAGATGGAAAAAGTAATAAAGAAACCTAAAGACAATGTTTCCCAATATGCTCCCAAGATGATCAGACTTAAAATTGACAAAGATAAGATAGGTATAATTATTGGTTCAGGAGGAAAGACAATAAAGGAAATACAGGATACTACTGATTCGGAAATATTCATTGAGGAAGATGGTACTGTAGTTATATCCTCTGAATCTGAAAGTAATGCCAAGAAGGCATACGATATTGTATATGGGCTGTCTAGAGATTTGGAGGTTGGAGATATATATGAAGGTACAGTAAAAGACCTATTGAATTTTGGTGCTTTAGTGGAAATACTTCCGGGCAGGGTAGGACTTCTTCATGTAAGTGAGATAGCAAATACCTATGTAAATAATGTAAAGGATTACGTTAAACCCGGAGATAAAGTTAAGGTTAAGATAATTGCACTGGGAGAAGAAGGCAAAATATCTCTATCAAAAAAACAATTGGAATCACCGGAAGTCATAGATAGAAAAACAAAAAGGTAATATTTACTCTTTTGATATACTTATATTACTATGATTAGACACTGCCCTTCGTGTAACTATCTTTTGAGTTTGTATGATAGGTATTTTTGTTCTAAATGCGGTATTATTCTTCCCGATAATTTAATTCAAGTGGACGATTTGGACAAAAAAACTATAACTGTAGCAGAGGAAGAGAAGACTTTCGGTACTAAAAATAACCAAATATTAATTGGTACAAAAATACATAGCATACTCTCTGGTTATAAAAGAATTATCGGAAAAAAACTGCTTCTCATATCTATTGGTTTAATAATATCTTCTTTCCTAGGTTATTTCGTATTTAATTATTTAGTACCCCTAGTGGAAAAGGAAGTAAGTGGGAATATCAGTTTATCGACTAGAGAAAGTACAAATGAATTAAATACTGGTGTTTTGGAGGAAATAGATAATCAGGAAATAAAAAAAGATAGTAAATATATAATTAAATCTTCAATATCATCTCCAGTAATGAATTTCAATGAAAATGATTATTCAAAATATCTTCCTTATGAAACAGATTTAGTAATAAAAGGATCTGATTTAAGTATATTTAAGGAGCAGTTACTTAGTAAGGTGAAAAACCTTAGTGATGATTTTATATCCGGTATTAGTGATACGAGTTACTC
>DBQJ01000003.1:32478-36679 GCA_002305205.1 candidate division WWE3 bacterium UBA1397
TTAACCACAAACAAAGATATTATAAAGACTATTGAAGACAATAAAAAAGGATTGTCCAAAAGTTTAGCATTAAATCCGATATTTACTTCAGCTATAAACCAAATACCCTACGAAGGTAAAATACAGATATTAGCATTGAGTAAAAACGGAAAGGGGTTCATATATAATTTACTAAATGAGGACATCGGAAGTGATATGTCATACGTATTTAATTCATATTTAGATACAGGTCTTGATTACGCAGTAATAAATTAGGGATAATTAATTATGTCCATAGATAAAGAAGCTATTCAGGAATTAGAAAATTTAAAGAAAAAGATTAGCGAGACCGCGGGTTTACCGGATCAATTAAGAGAGAAACTGTTTCTTATTGTACAGAGACTGGAAAGAATGGCTAATTTGGGACATTATGCTCAGGAATTCGATACAGAAGCTACTTATATAGAGACCGTAACATCAATACCATGGGATAAAAGGACAGAAGATCATCTTGATTTGCAGAAGACAAAGGAATTGATGGATAAAACGCATTACGGAATGTCCTATGTTAAAGAAAGAATACAAGAATACTTGGCTACACTCATATTATTAAAACAAAGAGGGAGGGATGCTATAGCAAACTCACCGATAATATTAATGGCAGGTCTTCAGGGTGTAGGAAAAACAACATTAGCTATATCAATGGCAAAAGCTTTGGGAAGAGAATTTATCAGAATATCTATGGGTGGTATTGGTTCCACACTTGAATTAAGAGGCAGGAATAAGTCAACCCCCAGTGCTGAACCGGGGCAGATAGTTAAAGCATTAATGAAATCCAAAGTGAGAAATCCTCTAATACTTCTTGATGAAATAGATAAAGCAAGTGGCGAGATGGGATTAAGATCGGATATTATGGCAGTATTACTTGAGATATTGGACCCTAATCAAAATAGTGAGTTTAGAGATCATTATGTTGATTATCCCATAGATCTATCTGAAGTATTATTTGTATGTTCTGCAAATACTTTAGGCACCCTATCTACAGCATTAATGGATAGAATGGAAATAATAAAAATGCCGTCATATACTGACGGAGAGAAATTAATAATTGCCAGAGATTTTATACTTCCAAAGGCAATAGAGACAGCTGGTTTAAATCCAGGAGAGTTAGATATTGATGCTAATATATGGCCTAGTATTATACGTCCTTTTGGCTACGATTCAGGAATAAGGTCATTGGGAAGAACCTTATCTTCAATCTGCAGAAAAGTGGCTAAGGAAATTGTGGAAGGTAAAACACAGAAAGTGGTACTTACACAAGAGAATCTCAAATACTATCTTCCACAATAAGGAAGTGTCATTAAATGGAAATGTTATGGAAAAAAGCACTATCATTAATGAATTAGAAAAAAATATTAAATTGTGTACAAAATGCCGTCTGTGCAAAACAGCAAAAAATCCTGTACCGGGAGAGGGATATATTAACTCAAAGATTGTATTTATAGGTGAGGCTCCTGGTAAAGTTGAAGATGATACAGGAAGACCCTTTGTGGGCAGAGCAGGTAAATTATTGGAAGAATTACTCAAAGGTATAAATTTGAAAAGAGAGATGGTATGGATAGGAAACATTATTAAACACCGTCCTCCGGAGAATAGAGATCCCCTCCCCGATGAAATATCTGCATGTGAGCCATATCTAACAATGCAGTTAAAAGCAATTAACCCAATATTAATTGTAACTTTAGGAAGATTCTCTCTAAACTATTTCTATCCTGAGGGAAAGATAACCAGAGATAGAGGCACTCTTATCAGAGTAGGTAAGTATAATGTATATCCTGTTTACCATCCCGCAGCAGCGTTGAGGAATGCCCAGATGGCAGAGACACTAAGAAAGGATTTTATGAATATACCGTCTATACTTGAGAAAGCTGAGAATACAAAATATGAAGAAGCTGATATTCCTATACATGATGGACAATTAGGTTTGGGTTTGTAAGAATAAACTATGGATTTATATGAACAAAAAAAGGATACGGGAAACAAATCCCTGAAAATTATTACATTAAGCGGCACGGAGTCAGTGACTAAAAACCTTACCGTTTATGAATACGATGAGGATATTATTCTGGTTGACTGCGGGGTGGGATTTCCCGACATGGATCAATACGGAGTAAATGTAGTAATTCCTGATTTTAATTATGTATTGGAGAACGCTCACAAAGTTAGAGGTTTATTCTTAACTCATGGACATGAGGATCATATAGGAGCAGTACCCTATCTATTGAGGGAGATGGATATACCTATATACGCCAATAAATTGGTACAGGGATTTCTTAATGAGAGATTAAATGATAGAGCTTTTAGAGATTTATCCGGAAAGGCAAGATTCCATCTCTTTACTCCGGGTATAGAGGAAGTAGTATTAGGTAGATTTAAGGTATCTGCGTTTCCCACAAACCACTCTGTCCCTTCTTCCATGGGTTTAGCTATAGAAACACCGGAAGGTTTGGTTCTTCATATGGCTGATTATAAAATGGATTGGACACCTGTTTTAGATCCTCCTATTGATCTAGGATTAATATCTCAGTATGGAAGAAGCGGTGTGCTTTGTCTTCTATCAGATTGTTTAAATGTTACAACTGAGGGATATTCAAAATCCGAAAATACTCTTAATGAAACATTTAATGATATTTTTGATAATTCAACTCAAAGACAGGTATTAATAACAACAATATCATCAAATATATCAAGAATGTATCAAATAATTGATGCCGCAATAAAACATAGAAGAAAGATTGTATTAAGCGGACGTTCAATTGAACAAAGTGTTTCCGTAGCTAGAAACTTAGGCTACCTTCCCTTTGATCAGGATTTATTTATTAAGGAAGAGGAATCCCAAAAATTTAAACAAAAAGATCTGGTTTATATCATAGCCGGATGTTATGGTCAGGAAGGATCTTCTTTAGGAAGGTTAAGCAGGGGGGAGCATGAAAGCATAGTTCTTGAAGATAATGCTTTAGTAGTATTTTCAGCTGATCCTAATCCTCCGGGGGTTGAAATGGATGTTGAAAAAGTGATGTCCTCTCTTATTATAGCTGGGGCGGAAATACTGTACAGCAAAATACAGAACAACCTTCATATTTCAGGGCATGGTACAAGGGGAGATTTAATGACAGTAGCGGCATTAGCTAAACCAAAGTATTTTATTCCCATCGGAGGTACAGTTACAAGAATGAGATCTTATAGAACAATGGTATCTGAATTAGGGGTGGATAAAACAAGAGTGTTTGAATGCATGGAGGGGGATTCTGTAGTATTCAACAACGGGCAGGCATCAAAGGGGAAAAAGATAGAAACAAAGCCAGTGTATATAGATAACAATGGTATTGGTGAAATTAATCCGGTTATCATTAGAGATAGAGATCAACTTTCTTCAGACGGTGTTTTTGTAGTTATCATCCCCGCTTCACCCAAGGGTGATTTTTATCCGAATAAGGTTGAAATTGTTACAAGAGGATTTATTTATGTTAAATCTTCAAAAGAATTAATGGACAAATCAAAACAGCATATAATAAAGATATTTGATAAGGGTATTTCAAAATCTAAAGAATGGCAGGATTTTAAAAGAAGATTGGAATCAAAGATTGAAGATTTTCTATATAAAGAAACAGGAAGCAGCCCAATGGTAATTGTTCATACAATTATAGTCTGATATCATAAGCTTAATGCCTCGGGGAAGAAAAAGAAAATTCAAGCTCCACTTTAATATTCGTACCGATACTATAAGAACGGTTATTGCATTGTTGTTAGTGTTATCGGCGATATTGATGTTTATTGCTATTCTAGCCCCAAACTACCCTGTAAACGAAAAAATATATTCATGGTTGAGAAGAATACTAGGTTCTGTTGCTATAACACTGCCTTTTATACTCGGATTAACTGGATTTTTGTTCATAGATAAAATGCAACCTAGATTTAAAGAGATAAGAATATTGCTATCTCTTGTTGTATTTACCTTATCTTTAGCGGGTGTATTTCATCTTTTTATCAACGAACAGGATCCGTACAAAATAGCAAGGAATGGCGGAGGGGGAGGAATTATTGGCTATCATCTTTCCTCTTTCTTAAAAGATTCAACCGGTGCTGTAGGGGCCGGAGCGATCTTTATATTTTTAATTCTAATATCAATATTCGTAGGATTAAACATATCTCTGGATCAGAT
>DBQJ01000003.1:36781-62080 GCA_002305205.1 candidate division WWE3 bacterium UBA1397
CCGTTCTCTGAACCTCAGCAAAGTTCAGCAGTAAAACATACAAGAACAGCAGATCCTCTGTACCAAGAACAGCATGAATTACCTAAACTTCCCTCTGATAAGATATGGCAATATCCTTCACCCGACTTACTCTTAGATCCCCCTTCCGAAGTCAAGGATACCTCTGACTCAGAGAGAAGGTCTAAGACTATAGTTGATACCCTTCACTCCTTTGGTATTGACGTATTCATAGAAAACATTAGGGTTGGTTCTTCGGTAACTCAGTATTCTTTAAAACCAAAGACAGTAACTAAGATTTCAAAGATATCTTCCTTACAGGAGGATCTTGCTCTTGCATTAGCTTCTCCCACCGGATCCGTTAGGATTGAGGCACCTATACCCGGGCAGTCTTTGATCGGTATTGAGGTTCCAAATGCTTCAAGATCCACAGTATTTTTTAGATCTCTTCTTACCTCGGATGCTATGAAGGGGATTAAATCAAAGTTAGGTATTGTTCTTGGGAAAGATGTAGCCGGTAAAACATATGTTTACGATATATCAAATATGCCTCACATGCTTATTGCCGGAGCAACCGGATCAGGTAAGTCAATATTTATACATAATATTATGCTTTCCATATTGTACAGATCCACCCCATCCGAAGTTAAATTTATTCTTGTTGACCCAAAAAGAGTTGAATTAAATAGATACGAAGGTATCCCTCATCTTTATACCAATGTAGTTACTGATATGGATAAAGCTCCTTCAGTATTTAAATGGGCTGTTGCGGAAATGGAGAAGAGATATAGATATTTCGAACAAGCAAGAGTAAGTAATATAGATAAGTACAATGAAAAGTCCGGTATACAAGCCATGCCCTATATAGTAATTGTTGTTGATGAATTAGGTGAAATAATGATGAAAGATCCCGCCGGAGTGGAAAAGAGTATTATTAGAATTGCACAACTGGCAAGAGCTACGGGAATACACTTAATATTGGCTGTACAAAGACCTTCTATTAATGTTGTTACGGGGTTAATAAAAGCAAATATCCCCTGCAGAGTCGCATTCAATGTTACCAGTCAAATTGATTCCCGTGTCATTATTGATCAACCCGGTGCTGAGAAGCTTTTAGGTAAAGGTGATATGCTTTTTGTTCCCCCTGAAGCTAATAAACCTATACGTCTACAGGGGGCTTTTGTTAGATATGAGGAGGTTGATGCTGTTACCGATTTTCTTAAGAAACAAGGAATCGATCCCGACTATAACCAAGAAATTTTAAATATGACTTCCGATAAAATAGGGAAAGGGGGTTCATCTAACTGGGGAAATGATGTTGATGAATTGTTTGATGAGGCTGTTGAAATAGTCCAATCCATGGGCAAGGCAAGCGCATCACTTCTTCAAAGAAAGATGAAAATAGGTTTTGCACGTGCAGCCAGGATTATTGATGAGATGGAAGGAAAGGGGATAATAGGGCCTTCAGTTTCCGGTAGTAAGGCCAGAGACGTTACCCTTGATGGGTTAAATTCAGGTATAAGTGATACATCATTGGAAGATACGGATGATGAATATTTGGACGATAGGTAATTTGTGGAATTTAAAAAGAAGGTTAAAATGTACACACATTCGTGATAATATCTAGGGCATGTCAAAGAAAAAGTTGTCAAAACAACAGAGAAAAGAAAGACGTTTAAAAGAAATACAGAAGAATATTAGTCAGAATGTTCTTATAACAGCGGATAAAACAGAAAGTACTGATATACAAAACTCTCTTCCTATAAAACAGATAAAGATGGATTTAGTTAAGAATTTATTGTTTACGGTATTTGCTGTAGTGTTAATCCTTATATTTAAGAAAACGGGTTATGGTTTCGATGAAATTAAGCACTTGCTGAGATTCTAAATTGCTATTTCCTCTTCAATAAACATATCAAGATCTCCATCTAGTACCGCTTCCGGATTAGTAGACTCAATGTTTGTTCTTAAATCCTTGACTAATTTATAGGGATGTAGAATATAATTTCTAATTTGATTTCCCCATCCCGGTGTTTTATAACCTCCTTTTAAATCTTTCTTTTGCTTCTCAATATTTTGCATTTCAATCTCATATAATTTTGATTTTAGTATTTTTAGTGCTTTATCTCTATTTTTACCTTGGAATCTCTCTTCCTGACATTCAACTATAATACCACTTGGTTTGTGTTTGAGACGTACTGCTGTTGATACTTTATTTACATTCTGCCCCCCGCTTCCTCCTGAGCGGAAGAAATCCCATTCAATATCCGATTCGTTAATTACAATATCCGTTATATCATCATCAATTACGGGTATTACTTCTACCAGAGCGAAAGATGTTTGTCTAAGATCATCCGCATTAAAAGGTGATTGTCTGACTAATCTGTGTACTCCGGACTCTTTCTTTAGAAAACCATAAGCATACTTACCTTGTATTTCCAATACCACAGTTTTTATTCCGGCTTCTTCCCCCGTTATTTTGTGTATTTCATGTGATTCCCAGTTATTTCTTTCTGCATATCTTTTATACATTCTTAGAAGTATACCTGCCCAATCCATTGCCTCAGTTCCTCCCTGTCCTGAATGAATAGATAACAACGCATCATTCTTATCGTTTTTTCCACTAAGATAGGATTTTAATTCAAGTTTTTTTATTTCTCTTTCAAATGCATCATAATCATTTTCTTCTATATATAACTCAAGCATTTCATAATCGTAAATGTCTTTTTCAAGTGCAGATAGTTCTTGGGAAACAGATTTTCCTTTTTCCCAATCATTCCATGTATTCTCATTTTCCAGCTCTTTCTTTAATTCAGATATTCTTTTCCTTTTATCTTCAATAGAAAGATATTTATTTAATTTTTCCAGTCTTTCATTTAATTCGCTGTTCATATAGAAAAAAAGTAGCTTATTTCAATAAGCTAAGGGCAAGTCAGGATAGGGCTTCTATTCCAACCTCCAATTCATCCCCCTGTTTTATTTCGTTCTTAAGTAATTTTGTAGCAATGTACGATTCCACAGTATCTTCAATTACTCTTGATAGTGGTCTTGCCCCCCATTCAGGGCTGTACCCTCTGTTTACAAGACCCTCTATCAATTCATTTTTAAAGGTTATTTTAACTCCTTTTTCTTCGGCAGCTCTCCTAACATCTTCCAGAAGAAGAAGGCATATTTTATTTACTGTCTCTTTACTTAAAGGATTAAATACTATAATTCCTGAAAACCTGTTTAGGAATTCCGGAGCAAAATTCTTTCTTACGTCAGATAGAGCTGCCTTATCCATTTCTTCAAAGCTGCCTCCTCTACTAAATATATCCTGAATAGACTTTGTACCTACGTTACTGGTCGCGATTATTATTGTATTAGTAAAACTAAAAGACATTCCTGAAGAATCTGTTAGCATACCCTCATCCAGTACTTGAAGGAAGAGAAGAAGAATATTTGGATGAGCCTTTTCTATTTCATCCAGTAGTATCAAACTAAAAGGTTTTGTTCTAACTGCTTCAGTTAACTTACCTTTGTTTTTTCCGTCAGGTGTTCCTATTAATCTATTAATACTATCCAACTGCTGATATTCGCTCATATCTATTCTAATCATTGCCTTTTTATCTCCAAAATAGGTTTGAGCTAGAGCCTTTGCAGTTTGTGTTTTACCTACTCCTGTTGTACCTACAAATAGAAAACTAGCNNTTACTACATGATCCTGTCCAATACATATTTTTTGCATTTCTTCTTCAATATTTAGTAATTTCTCTGCTTCATCTTGTGTAAAATTTTCTGAAGGTATATTTGTCATTACCGATATTTCCTTTTCAACCACATCTGAGTTAACTAATTTTGATCCGGATTGAACACTTGTAACGGATCTGTTTAATATATCCAGTGCTTTATCCGGTAACACTCTTTCTTGAATTAGTTTTTCAGATAGTTCAACCATTCTTTCTAATGCGGGATAAGTAATAATAATATTATTTTTATTTTGATATTCACGGGCCCTGTCTTTTAAAATTTCCAAAGTATCATCTTTTGATGATTCTTTTATTTCTACTATGGTAAATAAACGGGAAAATGACCCATTAGGTTCAATATATTTACGATAGTTGGGGATTGAAGTCGCACCTATGAATTGTATTTTATCTGATATTAAATGGGGTTCTAAAATACTGTAGATAGCAGAAGTTTGAGAATCGCTGTTTCCTGATTCTGCTACCATATTATGGATCTCATCAATAAAAAGAATAATATCTCCTGAGGATTTTATTTCTTCCAAGATAATATTCGCTTTTGCGGATATATCCCCGACTGATTTAGTTCCAGATACCAATGCACCGATATCAAGTGATACTATACGTCTGTTTTGTATAGATTTATATTCGGTCCCTTTAATTATTTCGTAAGCCATACCTCTCACTATTGATGTTTTACCGCTGCCCGGATCTCCGATAATGAGAATATTTTGTCTTGTACCCATTAATAATTCTGCTATTTTTTTAATTTCTTCATCTCTGCCTACTATGTTTTTTATAGTTCCGTTTTTAACTTTTTTAGTAAAATCTTCAGAATGTTGGTCCAGGAAAGGAGTAATTTTACCCGTCATTCCTTTACCTATACCACCCACGAATAAACGGTCGCATTCTTCCTGCCAGATATACATTTTTGCCCTATGCTCTTTTTCAGATATAACCCATTCGGTTGTCTTTTCCAGTAGTTTTAAACTTATTCCAAATGAAGATAGGAATACTTCGGGTTTAGGTAGTAGCGTTATTATTGAGTATAAGAGATGTTCTGCTTCAACGTATCTGGAATTTTGTTTTTTTGCCAATTCAAACATAATCATTTTAAGATTAGTTATATCCATTCTCGGTGCTGTAAGCAGTTTATCCTTAAAAAAATCTATAGGTAATTCAGCTTTGATTAAAAGATACTTAATTTCTCTTAGCTTGAATAGTTCAATAAGAGCATCTGAGATATTAATATTAGCCTTACCTAATATTTTTTTAACAACAGGTCTGAAAGAATGCAATTCATTGCCAGGTAATATCTCATTTATTTTTTTATCGGGGGTATTGTTATTTATATAAGCCCAAGATATGTATAAAAGGATATAGAATAGGAAAACCCAAAATTTAATGGTTAGAAATAATATCACCGGAGAAAGAAGCCATATTACCGGTGAGGCTAACACAAGTAACGATAACATGATTACAACAATAAGACCCAATACTATTTCCACAGTTCTTACACAAAAACCAATAAATCTTCCAACCAGTGTGTAATCTCCAAAGAGGGGTGTGAATATTAATCTTAAATTCAGAGTAAAGGAAATAGAATTATTAACTATAATGAGAATTCTTTTCCCTACAGTAAATATTCTTTTTGGTGCTTTTACCAGCCACCATAGAAGGAATGCATTAGGTAATTTTAGTTCTCCAAGCATATTCTAAGGATATCAAATCCCCGCTTCTCGCGGAAGAAGCGGGGAAGTGCTCATACTTCTATTGAATCAAATTCAAAATCAAAAGAACCCGATGCTCCTTGTTTAGTATCACTAATGGATTCCGTTGAAAATCTTACTACATAGCTTTTTATTTCTCCCGGTTCAAATTCTCCTAAGCTATATCCTTCGGTTTTCCACTTGACTATAGTCTTTTTTCCTAAAGATTCTTTAATTTCATCGGAATCAATCTCACCGTCATAATCAACATCTGTCCAGTTAAATATTTCCGCATATATGTATTGTCTTAATTCCTCAGGATCATTTGATGTTTCATAGCCGGCGTGGGATACAAGGGACATTTTATATGTACCGTTATTAAAAATTTTTATCGGATAATCCTTGCTCCAATTCTGCCCAACATTAGTAAAAGCTGGTCCATTTATTTCATCAAATAGATTACTGCTATCTGTACCCAGAGAGGGATTGAGAAGAAGTTTAATATCTGCATTCCCTACACTAAAAGATGACCCCAGTACCGTTCCTTTATCCGTAAAGGCCGCATAAGCGAATTTAACTAAGATACCCAAAGAAATTATTCCCAGGACGATAAGTATTATTCTCTTTATATTTCTTTTAATTACTATCACATTTATCACCTCCTTTTATACAGGGTAAAGAATTTAATAAACCTTCTTGTTTAAAGCTCATGAACGAACTATCGGTTATAATTATGTGGTCTATAAGATTTATGCCGATATTATTTCCTGCGCACCTGACTTTATCTGTGGCCTTAATATCCTCAAGAGAAGGCTGGGGGTTGCCTGATGGATGATTATGAACCAAAATTATATTTACAGCATTTCTATATAATGCCTTACGGAATATTTCCCTGGGACTGAGGAGAGTTTCGTTTATAGTTCCAGTTGTAATAATATCTTTAGAAATCACTAAACCTCTGGAATCAAGACTCAGTATATATGTACTTTCTGTATCTTTAAGATATGTTTCTTTCCTAAATATTTCATAAATGTCCTGTGGTTTACTCACTTTATTTCCCGATGTTTTCTTTGGTTCCAGAAATCTTCTTCCTATTTCTAGAGCTGCTTTTATTGTGGATGCCTTGGATAATCCAATAAACTTAATATTTTTTAATTCATTTAGTTCCATTTTACTAAGCTTATGAAAACTCTCGTATTTGTTTAGTATTTCCCTAGCCAGGGGAATTACCGAGTGATCTTTTCCTCCAAAACCAAGCAATATTGCCAATAACTCTACGTCAGTTAGTGATTCAGGTCCCGTGATCAGCATTTTTTCTCTAGGTTTTTCATAGTATTTTAAATCCCCCAGCTTATCCGTCATAATATACAATAATAATTATTGCAATATATATTACAATATGATAATTTCTAAAAATAATGGAAAAGACGTTATGAATAATATAGGAGAAAAGATAAAAGAACTGAGAGAAAGGAAAAAGCTGTCTCAACAGAGATTTGGGAATAAGATAGGAATATCAGCTAAAAGTATATCGGCTTATGAAAACGGACGCTGCCTGCCTCCCTTAAAAGTATTGGATGACATATGTGAAACATACTCAACACCGTATTTATGTTTATCCGATAAAGGTAGAAATATGATATCAAATAAAATATCCGAGATTAGAAAAGAACTTGAGAATATTGAAAAGATTATAGGGAATGATTTATCTCTTTGAATATTGAGGGGCTTTTCTTGCTTTGTGCATATAGGGCTTTTTTCTTTCAACCATTCTTGGATCTCTTGTTAACATACCTTGTTTTCTTAACATACTGTTATATTCAGTGTTTATTGATGCTAAGGCTTTAGAAATTGCCAGTACAATAGCATCCGCTTGAGAAGGTTTACCGGAACCCGAGACTTTTATAGTTGCGGAGAATTTGGATTTGGGATGGGAAACACCTATGATATGAAATGGTTTTAACCATTTTATTTTCTCTGTTTCGGAATTGAAATATTCTTCAATAGATTTATCATTTATAGTAAATTCACCCTTCTCTTCTGTAAGGAATATTCTTGCTACCGCAGTTTTTCTTCTTCCGGATGCAATATATAGATCTTTCTTATTTTTATTATTCTTATCCATATTAATTATTTCCTTCCTTTGTGTTTTTGGGAGAAGACATAATTATTAAATTCCTTAGCATTAATTTTCTGAGTCTATTCTTAGGAAGCATGCCACTTACCGCTTTTCTGAATACCTTAGAGGGATCTCTGTTGAAAAGGGATTCAAGTGTTTCGGATCTCAATCCTTTAGGATAATCGGTATGATGGTAGTACTTCTTATCTTTTAGTTTATTGCCCGTAAACCTTATTTTGTCTATATTGGATATTATTACCTGATCTCCCACATTCTCATTATAGGTAAATATTGCTTTATTTTTTCCCATTAGAATTTTTGCTGTTTTAACAGCTAATCTGCCTAAAATTTGTCCTTCGGCATCAATTTTATGCTTATTTCTAACTAATTCTTTCATTTTTGGAGTAGAGCTAGTTATTTTCATCAGTCATTACCTCTTTCTTTGTATCTTTCTTATTCTTTGAATTTGATTTCTTTACTTCTTCTTTCTTAGCTTTCTTGGATAATTCTATTCTTGCCATAAGGGCTTTATCCCCGTCTCTATATCTTGTTTTAGTTATCTTTGTATATCCTCCGTTTACCCCAATGAATCTATGACCTATATCATGACAAAGTTTCTTTAATTCGGATTCTGAAGTGATATGAGTTCTCAAATCTTTTAGAATATTGAATATCCTTATCTTATCCTTACTCTCAGCAGCCTCTTTTGCTTTTGTAATTAATTTTTCGACATAAGGTCTGAAATACTTGGCTTTTACTAATGTTGTTTCAATGTTCTCATGTTTAATTAATTCGGTAGACAAATTTCTCAAAAGAGCTTTTCTGTGATCCATATCTCTATTAAGTCTCTTTTTGTTAATCCTATGCCTCATTATCTTAAGCCTTCCTTTTCAAGTAATTTTTTAATCTCCTCAAGAGATTTTTCTCCCAGATTCTTTATGTCAGCAATATCTTCGTCTGTTTTTTCAGATAATTCATGGAGTGTGTTTATACCTTGTTTTTTTAATGCATTGATTGTTCTGGTCTGCAAAGGTAATTCCTCAATAGATACATCTTCAGATGATATTTTTATCGGATCTTCCTTTTTTGTATCTTTTTTGTCACTATCCGAAGACCCGGTATTCCATTTTATTAGGGTTTCATAGTATTCCTTTAAGGTTTGTGCCGCATCCAGAATTGCCTGTTTAGGTGCAATACTTCCGTCAGTTTCTACTGTAAAGATAATTCTATCTAAATCTATTTTCCCGCCGAATCTTGCCGGTTCAATTTCGTAATTAGCATTGATAATGGGAGAGAATAAAGCATCAAGTACGATAACCCCGATTTTTGATGTCTGTCTTTCTTCCATCGGAGAATAACCTGTTCCTGGTTCTATTGTCAATTCAATATTTATTTCACTTTTAGAATCGGATAATGTGGCAATATGAAGATCTTTATTCATTATTTCTATTTCTGAGGTTACTTCAATATCTTTAGCTTTAACTTCCCCAGTTCCTTTTTTCTTTAAGGTAGCAATAACAGGATTATCTGAGAATGTCTTGCATCTAATTTTCTTAAGATTCATAGTTAATTCAACTATATCTTCCTTTATTCCCGGAAGAGTAGTGAATTGATGATTTGCTCCCGTTATTTTTATTTGTGTAACAGCAGCACCCTTTGTTGAGGTTAATATTACTCTTCTTAATGAATTTGCCAGGGAATATCCAAATCCGGTAGGAAGGGGTTCTATTGAATATGTACCCAAATTGTTACTTTCTTTTATAGCAGTTATCTTTAGATTTTCTTTTGTTAATTGCATAATTCCTCCAATAAATTACTTAGCTGGATTACCTGGAATAAAATTCAATAATTGATTGAATGTCCACTTTTTCCTGGTAATCCTGAGAAGTGGGCATTTTTGCCAGTCTAACACATTTTTCTTTGATATTGGCTTCCAGATATTCAGGAAGCACGAAACCTTCTTTTAATGCTATCTTTTCAAAAGAAACGGGCTTGATTATATCACCGATCTTTAATTGTTGTGAGGGTATTTTTATCACCTTTCCGTTAATCATAAAAAGACCTCTTCTAATATACTGTCTTGATTGTGATCTGGACATTGCGAATCCACTTCTGAATACCAGATTGTCTAATCTCCCTTCTAATTTTTGTATTAGAGAATCTCCGGTAACACCCTTGCTTCTTAATGAATCGTTTACATATTTTTTAAATTGTTTTTCTAATATTCCGTAGATTCTTTTAGCTTTCTGTTTTTCTCTCATTTGTTTTCCATATTCTGATAAAGATCTTCTGCTTGTTCCGTGCTGACCGGGAGCTTGAGCCTTACGATTAAGAGCACATTTTTCCGATTCACATCTGGAACCCTTAAGATAGAGTTTAGTTCCTTCTCTTCTGCATAATCTGCATTTTGGTCCAATATTTCTAGCCATAATTACATCCTTCTTTTATTCTTAGGTTTACACCCATTGTGCGGTATTGGTGTCATATCGGAAATTGATACTATGTTCAAGCCGGCTGATTTTAAGGCCTTGATAGAAGATATTCTTCCCATACCAGGACCTTTTAAATAAACAGCAAGTTCTCTTATTCCGGCTTGATATGCTTCAGCCCCTACCTGTTCTGCGGCTTTTGTTGCTGCGTATGGAGTGGCTCTTCTGGATCCTTTAAAACCTGCCCTGCCCGAACTTCCAAAGAAAAGCATACCCCCCTCAGGATCTGTTATTGTAATTATGGTGTTATTCATACCAGCACTTATGTAAGCTCTTCCGCTTGTTGGTATTATCTTGGCTTTTCTTTTTTTTGGTGTATTTAATATTTTTTCTTCAGTCATATTATTTCTTAGCTAATTTTTTCTTCTGTCCTCCTACAGTCTTTCTTTTTCCTTTTCTCGTTCTTGAATTAGTTCTGGTATTTTGTCCTCTGGTAGGAAGTCCTACATGGTGTCTGAGTCCCCTGTATGATTTTACTTCTTTTAACCTTCTTATATTCTGATTTACTAATCTTCTCATTTCACCCTCCACGGGAAGTTCCAATTTTACTATTGTGGAGTTAATTTTGGCAATTTCATCTTCAGTAAGGTTTTTAGCTCTAGTATCAAGGTTTACTTCAGCCTGTGTAAGAATTTTTCTTGAAAGAGAAGGACCTATACCATATATATAGGTAAGTGCTGTTTCTATTCTCTTTTCATTTGGTATATCTACACCTTTTATTCTTGGCATATATTATCCTTGTCTTTGCTTATGTTTAGGGTTTCTAGAACAAATAACCCTTAAAACACCCTTCCTTTTTATTATTTTGCAGTCTCTGCAAATTTTTTTAATAGATGACCTTACTTTCATAATATTTAAAGCCTATACATTATCCTTCCTCTTGTCAGATCGTGGGGGGAGAACTCAATTCTTACTTTATCCCCCGGCAGTACTCTGATGTGCATTTTTCTCATCTTGCCTGATATAACAGCAAGAATTATATCTTTATCTTCCATCTCAATCTTAAACATTCCCCCCATAAGGGCTTCTTTAACAATACCGTCTTTTGTTATTACATCTTTTGTACTCATTAAGTTAAAACCTACAATTGACGCGCTAGATTGTACCAAACGTATACAACAAGGTCAACAAACCCATTACCCAGGTGAAAAAAGCTTTACCAAGGTAATAAAATGCTTCATTGACAACTATGATCTTGAACCATATATTACCATTGCAGGATGTAAACGCAATAAAATGATCCTATATGCTTGATTTTAACTTTATAAAGGAAAATAAAGAAAAGGTAAAAACTGCCATAGAAAGCAGACATATTACTGTTAAAGTAGATATTGATAATTTCCTTTCTCTTTATGAAAGATACTTATCTGTTCTTAGAAATGTGGAAACACATAGGTCTTTGAGAAATAAATTATCTGAAGATATATCAAAATTAGACAAAGAAGTTAGAGATAAACTTATTAAAGAAGCTTCAGAGGTTAAGAAAGAAATACAGGAAGAAGAAAAACAATTAGATCAATTACTTAATAAACTTAATGAGATTGCACAGCATATTCCGAACATTAATTCCGATAAGATGCCCTTAGGGGATAGCGAGGAACATAATGTTGTATTAAAAGTATATCTTCCTTCCAANNTTTCCTTATAAAGATCATTTAGAAATTGGTAATGCTTTAGATGTAATTGATGTCGAACAGAGTGCCAAAGTATCGGGCAGTCGTTTCTCATATCTAAAGAATGAGCTGGTTCTAGTACAGGATGCAATATCATCATTGCTTAAAAATGAATTGCTTAATAGAGGGTTCAAGCCCATGATTCCCCCCTTGCTTGTGAGAGAAAGATCGTTATTTGGAACCAGTCACTTTCCTGAAGGGAGAGAACAAGTTTATAAAATAGAAAATTATAATATTGAAGAAGGAAATGAATTGTATTTGATAGGGTCATCGGAACCATCAAACTTTTCTTATTTTATGGACAAAATTTTAGATGTTTCAGAACTTCCTGTAAAAATATATGCTCAGACAAGTTGTTTTAGAAGTGAAGTCGGCTCATGGGGAAAGGATGTTAGAGGAATAAAGAGAGTGCATCAATTTGATAAGCTTGAGATAAATGCTGTTACAACAGAAGATCAGGATGAAGACATATTTAAAGAATTTTTAGATATTAACGAATGGTTGTATCAGCAATTGGAAATACCCTATCGTATAGTTAATAAATGCTCGGGAGATTGCGGATATAATGCTTCTTACTACCAGCATGATGTAGAAATATGGAGACCTGCAGAAAGGGGATTTATGGAGGCAGGTACGGATACTATGACTACTAATTACCAGGCAAGGAGATTAAATATTAGATACAGAGATGGATCCAAAATAAAGTATGCACATACTGTGAACGATACCGGAGTAGCATTTGGTAGAACACTACTAGCCATACTGGAGAATCATCAAAATATTGACGGCTCAGTATCTATTCCAAAATCATTGGTGGCGTTAATGGGATTTGATAGAATTTTACCTAAGAATAATAAATTACAACCACATAATGAACATTTTTGATGGGATACAAATACCGAAGATTATTTACGAAGCACAGTCAAAATATAATGGAAATATTCAAGTATATCAGTTGGGTACAACCAGAAAGATAAAAGTAGATAATTTTGACCAGTCTGTTAATCCGGAAAGTGAAAGTTGCAAAAGATTAGTGTGGGGAAGAACTTTAGAAATATTAAAGGAAGAAGTTCCTGAATTAAAGAACATATTTATACTGGGTTTAGGAGGCGGTACCGTAGCCCATCTTATTTCCAGACACTACCCCGGTGTTTCCATAACCAGTGTGGAAATAGATGATGTCATGGTAGATGTAGCTAAGAAATATTTTGACTTGGATAAAATTCCAAACCACAATGTTATTATTGACGATGCTTTAAGAGTAGTAATCGAGCCTGAAAACTTTGGTATATCTTATGGGAGTTTTGAAGCAGTATTTGTTGATATTTATATAGGAGAAAAATATCCTGATTTAGGTTCTTCGGGTAATTTTATTTCCGCCGTAAAAAAAATGCTTATGCCCGGTGGATTGGTGATATTTAATCGTATGTACCATTCAACACATCAAGATGATGTGAATATATTTATAGATTATGTATCTAATTTCATCAAGGAAGTTAAGTGTTTAGTAGTAGCCGGCCATACGAACTCAGATAATATTTTAATTTACGGAAGAGTATAGTGTTGATATGAATTGGTTTCAGGCATTGATATTGGGATTAGTACAAGGTGCTACTGAACTCCTTCCCATATCTTCATCAGCTCATTTAATAATAATTCCAAATATATTGGGATGGGGAGAAAATACTTTAGTATTTGATACTACCCTTCATTTGGGTACGGCGTCTGCACTTATCATATACTTTAGAAAATTAATATTCAGAATACTAGTATCCTTAAAAAGTGATTATCTAACTTACGGTAAAAAGATATACAACTATTCATCAGATTCACTACTATGTTTTAAAATAATAGCAGGAACAGTACCCGCGGGAATTGTAGGATTCCTATTTAACGATTTGTTTGAGGAAAAATTCAGAGATATTAAATATACAGTTTATTTTCTTATATTGGGAACAATTCTAATGTTTATCTCTCAAGCAGTAAATGATAGGAAAAGAAAGAAAGATAAAGACAGTAGCTTAAATATACTAACCGATGAGGATAACATTACATACAGCAGAAGTATTTTTATTGGTATGTTTCAAATACTGGCTCTTTTTCCGGGTTTTTCCAGATCAGGATCGACTATCTCGGCAGGTATGCTAAGCGGTTTAAAAAAATATGAAGCAGCTAAATATTCATTTCTTTTATCAATTCCCATTGTATTAGCTGCGGGTGTTTTTCAAGGACTATCTTCAGGAGAAGAATTATTTTTGTTACCTATATACATACCTATTATCGGATATATATCCAGTTTATTATCAGGTCTCCTAGCTATTAAATTTTTACTAAAGTTTTTAAACAACCACTCGCTCAATCTATTTATATTCTATAGATTGATATTAGCTGCATCATTATTATTATTATTTATTCCGATGTTATAATCACATTGTGTTTTCATCTTTTTTTGATTCAAACGAAAAGCAGTTAAAGAAAATATACCCTTTAGTTAAGGAGATAAATTCTTGGGAGGATAAGATTTCTAAATGGAGTGATAATGAAATCAGGGATAGAACAGACAGCTGGAGGAAAGAATTTAAAGACGGAGATAAGGATAAAAGATATCTTGATCAGATACTTCCTGAAGCATACGCCTTAGTCAGAGAAGCAGGAAAAAGAGTATTGAACATGAGGCATTTTGATGTTCAGCTTATTGCAGGCATTGCACTTCACCAAGGAAAGATAGCAGAACAAAAAACGGGAGAAGGAAAAACACTTACTGCTACTCTTCCTTTATATTTAAATTCTTTAATAGGGAAGGGTGTTCATCTTGTAACTCCGAATGATTATCTTTCCCGCCATGGAGCAGGGTGGATGGGTCCTCTCTATGATTATCTGGGGTGCTCGGTTGGGGTAATTATGCAGGAGAAAGCATTTAGATACGACACATCCTATCAAGGTTCAGAGTTTGAAGATGCATATGCTGTTCATTTGAGAGAAGTATCCAGACAGGAAGCCTATCAGTGCGATATAGTTTATGGAACAAACCATGAGTTCGGATTTGATTATCTAAGAGATAATATGGTTAGATCCCTAAAACAGATGGTTCAAACTAATCCTAACGGTGACTGGGGTGTACACAATTACGCTATTGTAGATGAAGTAGATTCCATACTAATTGATGTAGCCAGAACACCTTTAATTATTTCAACAGCCGATTCAAAACCAAGTGAGAGGTATCACGAAGCGAATAGAATAATGAAATCATTAGTTAAAGATACTGACTATGAAGTAGAAGAGAAATTTAGGAATGTAACACTAACAGATTTGGGTATTAGAAGAGTAGAACATTTACTGGGAATAAATAATTTGTATGAAGAAGATTTTGAAATGGTTCATCTTATAGAACAAGCTCTTACAGCACATGCTCTCTATGAAAAAGATCGTGACTACGTAGTAAAGGAAGGAAGAGTTGTTATTGTCGATCAATTTACTGGCAGGCTTCTTCCCAGCAATAGATTTTCTCATGGTCTTCATCAAGCTATTGAATCAAAGGAAAATGTACCCATTCAGCAAGAGAGTAAAACATTAGCCGAGATATCCTATCAGAACTACTTCAGAATGTATAAAAAATTGGCAGGAATGACCGGTACTGCTTCTACTGAAGCTGAGGAATTTTATAAAATATATAAGCTGGATGTGTTAGTTATTCCGACGAATAAAACATGTATCAGAAAAGATTTAAATGATGTTATATATAAAACTGAGAGAGCTAAGTTTAGAGCAGTAGCCGATGAAATTGAAGATAAGCATAAAAAAGGGCAGCCTGTATTAGTAGGAACCACATCGGTTGAGAAAAGTGAACTGCTTCATGAATTCCTAAAAAGAAGAGGAGTACCCCATGAGATATTAAATGCAAAAAATCATGAGAAAGAAGCAATGATTATTTCACAGGCCGGAAGAAGAGGATCGGTAACAATATCAACTAATATGGCAGGAAGAGGAGTTGATATAAAGCTGGGAGGCGATCCTGTGGATAAAAATGAAGAAGAAACGGTTAGAGAAGCCGGAGGTTTACATGTTATTGGAACAGAGAGACATGAATCAAGAAGAATAGATAATCAGCTAAGAGGTAGATCGGGAAGGCAGGGAGATCCGGGATCTTCAAGATTTTTTATATCCCTGCAGGATGATCTGATGAGAATATTTGGAGGGGAGAAGTTCCAGCACACAATGGACAGATTTGGGTATGAAGAAGACGTGCCCCTGGAAGCAGGAATGTTATCCAAAGCAATAGAGAGCGCTCAAAAGAAAGTTGAGGGATTTAACTTTGATCGTAGGAAACAAGTGGTTGAAATGGATGATGTAATTAATATCCATAGGGATGTAGTTTATAAACTGAGAAGAAAAATATTAGAACTTGAAGATGGTAACGAAGAAAATAAAGAGTGGTTCTTAACTAATCTGCAAAGTAATTCTTCTTTCACTAATGATATTTGGAGCGAGAAGGAAAAAATATTTGGAAAAGATATGTGGTTAAAAATCGTCTGCGAACTTTCCCTTCCTATTATTGATTTAATGTGGATCGAACACTTGGTTGATATGGATCAAGTTAGAGAGGGTATAGGATTGAGGGGCTACGCACAAAGGGATCCTATGGTTGAGTATAAAAAAGAAGGGCATGAGAGATTTGGTATTTTGATATCAAGAATATATTCAACAATAGGAGAGAGACTGTCTTATGTAACAGGTCAGGTTAAGGAAGAAAGTAGTAAACCTCTTTCGAATAGGAATATTATATATCAACATGGGGAAATAGAGAGCGGTATTAAAGATGAACGGGAATCTGCTTCTGTATTAGATTCTATGGGTAGGAAAATTAGAGTCCAATCAGTAAGTAATAATCAGACACAGAAAGTTGGTAGAAATGACCCATGTCCTTGTGGAAGTGGTAAAAAGTATAAAAAATGCTGTTATCCTAAGTACGATTAGTATTTTACTGGTTGGAATTTACACCTAAGGGGTTCAACGTTTCGGGGGATACCGGAATGATTCCCTGTCTCTTTAGATTTTCTTCTATTCCATATATCTGATCCAGAAGTTGAATTGCCTCTCCATTTCCCGGACTTACCTCAAGACATCTTTGCAAATAATACTTAGCACCCTCTAAATTACCCAACTGCAGTTCAATATACCCAAGTTTAAATAGTGACTGATATAATCTGGGGTTCATTTCATATGACTTCTGAAGGTAGTATCTTGCTTTATTCACATCTTTCATTTGCATATACGTATAACCTAAATTATGCACCGCATCTGCATAGTCAGGTTTTAGTTCAAGCGATTTCATAAAATTTTCTATCGCCAGATCGTAGTTGCCTTCACCGGCGTACACATCTCCCAGATTGTTATATACACGATAGCTCAATGGAGCTGCTTTCATTGTTGCAAGCCATAAGTTTTTACTATTAGAAAATTCTTCAGCTCTCAAAAAGGTTCTTCCTGAATATAGTAGAAATATTAAAAGACCAAATATAATGGAAGCCTTTTTTAATTTCATCTTTTCCTCAGTATCAATAAGAAGATGAGCTACAAGCATACAGAAAAAAGCTGTACCAAAGTATAAATACCTTTCTGCTACCAACCAAGCAATTGCAACAGGACTAAAGCTGGGCAGGGTTGTTAGAAAAATTAGGCAAATTAATGCGGGGTATATCTTATTTTTCTTAAGCATGTAGATGCAAAATGATGTTAGAAGTATTGAATAAATTATCATTATTGTATATTCAGTATTTCCTATGACTCTCCCTTCGTGATAGATAGTCAACAGCTTAGGAAATAAATATTGTTTAGATATCATAAACATAGAATAAGGTATTCTATTAAGATAAGGTGTAGCAGTATCCAGATTCAAATAATGTTGTGTTTCTAAGGTAAATGCTCTTTGTTGGTAGCTTTGCAGTACATTGGTAAAGACAAATATTAGTGAAAGCAATATATAAGGAATATAGACGGGGATATATTTTAATATTTTTTTCAAATTGAATATGGGAGTGAGTAGTAATACATCAATAGTAATTATAATAAAGGGAATAGTTAAACTCCAGGCAGTTTTTTGTATTAGTAAATTAATTCCGTATATAACAACGGAGGAAACAAAATACCAGGGTTCTTTACTTCTTCTGTAAAGGATAAAAATAATTATATTTATTATTGCTATGTTTGTTTGCTGTAGATATCCTGAAGCCGATATCCAGTTTATTGCTTCAGCTCCTGTAGGGTTTACAGTAAATAATGCTGTAGTAATTAGTGATATTTTTTTCCCAAAAAGTATGTAGGTAAGAATAAATACTAGATAAGCATTAAATATATGGTTAACAATAGATGCTGTATGAAAAGCTGTGGAATTTAATCCGAAGAATTTAAATATTACTGCATAATATATTTCATGAAATAATCCTGTCTGAAAAGCTGTTTTTAGAGATCTGATATTAGGATTTTGTACTATACCGGCTAAATCATCTATATTTAGAAACTCCCCCTTTACCACTTTCCAATATACTAAGAATGAAAAAATGGATATCAGGAGCAGCAATCCTATATTTGATTTTGTTAAGATCCACACATCTTTAATGTTGTTAATACTTACACCTTCTTTTTTATAATCACCATCCCTTTCATCGCCTTTTTTTAATATGTTTTTAGAAATTAGATTCATTTTTGTATCTTCTATAGAAGTATTTTTCCCATTATTTTCAGTTGGATGTATATTTCCTTGGATGTCTTTATTGTTTGGTATGAATTTCTTTTTCTTCTTCATAGTATAATTCTATACTATTATATATAGATCTTACTTTCTATAATATGAAAAATTTTAAATATTATACCTTAGATATATTTGAAACATTTGCATTATCTTTTATTATCATAATGTTTTTATACAAAGTAGTGGCCTCTATAGAGGTTGTATGGGGATCGAGTATGGAGCCCAATTTTTATTCCAACGAGAGGATATTAGTAGATAGAATAACTCCAATATTTGATGATTATAAAAGAGGAGATGTAATTGTGTTCATACCTCCAAATGACGAAGATAAGCATTATATTAAAAGAATAATTGGATTACCTGGAGAATTGTTAAAAATAAATGACTGCCGGGTATATATTAATAATGAAGGGGATAAGTATGAAATAGAGGAATCTTATCTATTTGAAAATATATGTACATCCGGCGGCACCGAGATAAAAGAAGGAAGAAGTATAAAAATTCCGATGGATCAGTATCTTGCATTGGGGGATAATAGGACTAACTCCGTAGATTCAAGGTATATAGGTTTTATTGATAGGGACAAGATAATTGGCCGAGTGGTGTTTATCTTATGGCCTATAGGTAGGATAGGCTTTGTAAATTAAGGTGTTGACATGTATTTGTTGTTATGGTAAGTTTCCCGTTGTCCTAAAGTTAAATACTTGATATTTTGTTAGAACACAGGTGAAAGTGTGGTTTCTTTTTGTTTAATAAAGTAGTAGAATTTTCGTTACGGAAATTTAGGGAAAATTAATGAGAGAAAGCTTTTCTAAAAGAAAAATAGCATTACCACTTCCGAATCTTGTGAATGTTCAGATTCAATCATATGAATGGCTGAAAAATCAAGGTTTACAAGAGATTTTAGACGAATTAGGTGTTATTGAAGATACATCGGGAAGAGGGTGGGTAGTAACGTTATCTAAACCTACTGTTGATAAAGAAAATATTTCTATTGAAGAAGCCAAAAGAACAGGTAGAACATACGATGCTCCCTGGTATGTTAAAGCAACTATAGAAGATCCCATAAATAAAAAGAAGAAAGAACAGAATATATACATGGGGGACATCCCATTAATGACTCCCAGAGGCACTTTTATTATAAGTGGTGTAGAAAGAACTATAGTAAATCAATTAATTAGATCCGAAGGTGTTTTATTTGACGGTGAGTACTCTCCCGTTACGGGACAATTTTTAGCTGGCGCTAAAATATTACCCAGAAGCGGAGTTTGGTTAGAGTTTGAAACTTCCAGAACGGGAGTCATATCTCTCAGAATTGATAGAAAAAGAAAGATTACCTCTACCACATTACTTAGAATATTTGGATTAGAAAGCAACGAAGATATCAAAGAAGCTTTTACAGGTGTTGAGACTAATCCCGAGATAGACTATATAGAAAGTACTTTATCCAAAGATCCCTCTTCTTCTTATGAAGAAGCATGTATAGAAGTATATAGAAAAATGAGACCGGGGGAGCCCCTGGTGTTGGAAAATGCAAAATCTTTAGTTAATGCCATGTTCTTTAATAAGAGAAGATACTCACTTGGAAGTGTGGGTAGATTTAAGTTAAACCAGGTATTAGGTTTAAATTTTCCCAACGATCCGGAACATAGATTAATTCAGATTGAAGATCTGATAAAAATTGTATCAAAGATTATTGAGCTAAATAATGGAATCGGAGATTCCAGCGATACGGATTTTCTTGGAAACAGAAGAGTTAAAAGTGTTGGGGAGCTGCTTCAATGGCAGATGAGAGTTGGGTTTCTAAGAATGGAAAAGAATATAAAGGAAAGAATGAGTTTGTCGCCAAGAGATATATTACCGGAACCATCAATATTAATTTCACCAAGGGCGATAGCAGCTTCAGTTCATAGTTTCTTTGCCACCGGCCAACTGTCTCAATTACACGATCAACAGAATCCTCTTACAGCACTTGACCACATGAGAAGAGTTTCCGTATTGGGACCCGGAGGATTAACAAAAGAAAGGGCAAGTTTCTCGGTAAGAGACGTTCATTATTCTTCATTCGGAAGAATTTGTCCTGTAAGAACTCCCGAGGGACCAAGCATAGGGCTGATAAATTATTTAGCAATGTATGCAAAGGTGAATGAATATGGATTTTTGGAAACTCCTTATATTAAATTAGAAAAATGCCCCGATGGTAAGACAAGATTAACAGATGAAGTTGTTTATTTAGCAGCTTATGATGAAGAATTAGTTCACATCACGGACCAGTCAGTAAGAATAGATGATAATGGTTGTATATCTGATTTACAGGTTCCTTTAAGAAAAGGTAGAAACTTCTTTCTTGGGGATGTATCTCTAGCAAATTACATAGAGGTTGTACCCAGGCAAGTAGTTGGTATAGCTGCAGGTTTAATTCCCTTTTTACAGAATAATGATATAGCCAGAGCATTGATGGGGACCCAGCAAATGTCACAAGCTGTTCCTTTAATAAAGCCTGAAAAACCCATTGTGGGTACAGGGATAGAGTCTGACATTGCCCAGAATACAGATGCTGTGATTGTAGCTGAGGATAAGGGAGATATTATATATGCGGATGCTTCAAAAGTTACCGTAAGTTATGGAGAAGGCAAGAAAAACAAAGTGGACTATTATGCCCAGAAATTTATCCAAACAAATTCCGATACATGTTTTAACCAGTATGTAAAGGTTGTTACCGGACAGAAAGTTAAAAAAGGAGATGTTTTGATTGAAGGACCTGCTGTAGATGATGGGGATTTGGCAATAGGCACCAATATGAAAGTGGCTTATATGATATATAAAGGGTTGGAATTTGAAGATGGAATTGTAATATCGGATAGATTAGTTAAGGAAGATATTCTTACTTCTATTCATATTTCCGATTACACAGTATCAGTCCAAGAGACTAAATTGGGATCAGAAGAGATCACAAGAGATATTCCTAACGTATCTGAGGAATCCTTAAGAAACCTTGATGATAGGGGGATAGTTGTTGTTGGATCAAAAGTTAAATCCGGAGATATTCTTGTAGGGAAAGTTGCTCCAAAAGGAGAAGTTGATTTAACAGCCGAAGAAAGATTGTTAAGAGCTATATTTGGGGAAAAAGCAAAAGATGTTAGAGATACCTCATTGTATATGCCTCATGGTGAACATGGTGTTGTAATCGGTATTAAGACTGTGACCAGAGAAGACAACGATATGCTTCCCTCCGGTACTATAGAGGAAATTACTATATATGTAGCCCAGCAAAAAAAGATTGAGATAGGTGATAAGCTTGCAGGAAGACACGGTAATAAGGGAGTTATCTCTGCAATAGTTCCTTTTATTGATATGCCCCATCTAGAAGATGGTACACCTGTGGATATAATATTTTCTTCGGAGGCTGTTTTAAAAAGAATGAATGTTGGACAAATACTGGAAGCGTCTCTGGGTGCAGCAGGAAAAAGACTTAATAAATGTTATGAAGTTCCTTCACTCCAGGAGATACCTGAGGAATTAATAGCAGAAGAGTTGAGAAAAGCAGGGTTACCGGTAACCGGAAAGATGAAATTAATTGATGGTAGAACGGGAGAGCCTTTTGATGATGAGATTGTTGTGGGAGATACATATATTCTTAAACTTATCCATATGAGTGAGGAAAAAATGCACGCAAGATCTACAGGACCTTACTCCTTAATTACCCAGCAGCCCTTAGGAGGTAAAGCTCAATTTGGGGGTCAGAGATTTGGTGAAATGGAAGTATGGGCATTAGAAGCATACGGAGCAGCTCATGTTCTTCAGGAAATGTTAACAATTAAATCAGACGATATGGTAGGAAGAACCCAGGCGTATAGTTCTATTATTCAGGGAAGAACAATACCCCCTTCTACAGTACCTGAGACATTTAA
This sequence comes from candidate division WWE3 bacterium UBA1397, assembly GCA_002305205.1. Taxonomy (GTDB): domain Bacteria; phylum Patescibacteriota; class WWE3; order UBA101185; family UBA10185; genus UBA1397. The sequence continues at coordinate 59,153 of DBQJ01000003.1, forward strand.
GTTATTGGTCAGAAAACTTAATGGATTAGGTTTAGGTTTAGAAGTTTATTCAACCGAGGATACATCTATCAAAGAGACTGTACCTGTTGAAGAAGAGCCAACTGTAAATCCGGGAGAACAGATTTATGAAAAAGGAGAGTTAGAAGAAGTAAATCAAGTTGAATCCTCAAGTGAGGAAAATGAGGAGCAGGAAGAAAATTAATTATGAAAGATATTAGCAAATTAAAAGACTTTGATGCCATAAAAATATATTTAGCCTCCACATCTGAAATCATGTCTTGGTCTCATGGCGAGGTAACAAAACCTGAGACTATAAATTACAGAACTTTTAAGTCTGAAAGAGATGGTTTGTTTGATGAGAGAATATTCGGGCCTTCTAAAAATTATGAATGTTACTGTGGAAAATACAAGGGTATCAGGTACAAAAATGTCATTTGTGATAAATGCGGAGTAGAGGTAACACATATGAGAGTAAGAAGGGAGAGAATGGGTCATATTAAACTGGCTACACCTGTTGCCCATGTGTGGTTTTTTAAAGGAATTCCATCAAAAATGGCATTGCTTTTGGATATTACTCCTAGAAATGTTGAATCGGTTGTCTATTTTGCTTCATTCATAGTAACTGAGATTGAAGGAAAGAAGAAAGCTGAGGCAATATCAAAAATCGAGGAGGATTTATCTAAAGCAAAAGCACTTCTTCAGAAAGAAGTAGATTCTAAAGTAAAAGATTTTGAAAAAGATCTTACACCCAGCAATAAACACAGAGATGATATGAAAGTTCAGGAAGATAATTTGAAGATGAAAGAAAAAATACAGCAGATAAAAAACTCATACGATAAGAAATTTGAAGAAGTTGAGAAGAACTTTAAACTTATTCAAAAGAAAATAGAAAGCGTTGAACTTTATTCTGTAATATCAGAGAACGAATACGCCTCCTTATACCAATACTTGGAATTGTTCTGTACATTGGAAATAGGTGCTGAAGCACTGAAGGGTATTTTATCTAGAATGGATCTTAACTCTTTGTCAGAGCAGTTAAGAAATGAATTGGATGTAGCAAAAGGGCAGAAAGCTCAGAAGATTTCAAAAAGACTTAGGATAATCGAACAGTTCAGAAGGGCCTCTATATCTCCCGATAGAATGATTCTTGAAGTTATTCCCGTAATACCTCCGGATTTAAGACCTATGGTCCAGCTTGAGGGAGGAAGATTTGCTACATCAGATTTAAATGATCTATATAGAAGGTTAATAAATAGAAACAATAGACTTAAGAGACTATTGGATCTTGGAGCTCCTGAAATAATTGTTAGGAATGAAAAAAGAATGCTTCAGGAATCTGTAGATGCATTGTTTGATTCCTCTAAACAAAGACAGAAAACACGAGTAGTTAGAGGAAAGAAAGAGTTAAGATCACTGGCAGATATGATTAAGGGAAAACAAGGAATATTTAGACTCAATTTGCTGGGTAAGAGGGTTGATTATTCAGGAAGAGGGGTAATTATCAACGGACCTGAATTATCGTTAAATGAATGTGGTTTACCCAAAGAAATGGCTTTAGAACTATTTAAACCTATGGTACTAAGAGAAATACTTAGCAGAGGGTATGCTCCAAATGTTAAGAGTGCTAAGTTTTATCTGGAGAATAGATCCTCAGAGGTATGGGATATATTAGAAGAAGTAGTAAAGGGGCATCCTGTACTTTTAAACAGAGCACCAACTTTATGGCGTTTAGGTATACAGGCGTTTTATCCAAAACTAGTTGAAGGAAATGCAATAAAGCTTCATCTCTGTGTCTGTTCAGGATACAATGCTGACTTTGACGGAGATCAGATGGCAGTTCATGTACCTTTAACAGAAGAGGCAAAAGACGAATCCAAATCAGTAATGCTTTCTGTTAATAATCTTTTGAATCCCTCAAACGGCTCACCCATGTCCATACCGGTAAAAACAATGCTTTTTGGTGTCTACTATATTACTTCGGTAGATAAAAAACTTCCTGTAATTGATAAGGTTTATTCAAATGAAACTGAATTAATGTACGCAATGAATATATCTCATTTAGTAAAAATGAGGCAGTTAGTGAAAGTCAATCTTGACGGGGAAATAATAGAAACTACTCCGGGAAGAATATTATTTAATAAAATTATTCCAGAGAAATACGGATTTATTAATTATGCTTTGGATAAGAAGAAAGTTAATGCTCTTCTTGGAAAAGCTTTCGAAACTGAAAATAATGAAACAGTAGCAAAGCTTATAGATGATATTAAAAATATTGGACTTGAATACGGTACTATGTGGGGGCATTCAATTTCTCTTTCGGATATTAAAGTACCTTCCGATAGAGTTGAAATGATAAATGCCGGAAAGGATACTGTTGCTGAAATTGAAAAGAATTATAAGAAGGGTTTAATAACCAGAGTTGAAGCTTCAAGATTAAAAGAAGATGCCTGGAATAAAATATGGTCTGATCTTGATGAAGCTGTATGGAATAACATGGAAAATGACAATTCCGTGAGGATATTAGTAGAGAATAATTTAACCAGAGCTTCCAGAGATCAGGTAAAACAAATAGCAGGTATGAAAGGATTAGTAGTTGATCCTACTGGTCATACAGTTGAGATCCCAATATTAGGCAACTACAAGTACGGACTATCTGCGTTGGAATACTTTGTGGGTGCTAGAGGAGCAAGAAAAGGATTAGTGGATAAAGGTCTTAAGACAGCTGACGCAGGTTATCTTACCAGAAGATTAGTAGATGTGTCCCAAGATGTTATTGTTAGGGAACATGATTGCGGAACAGAATCAGGAAGAGAATGGATAGTAGGACAGGGAACTCTTCTCCAGACTTTCTCAGATAGATTAGTAGGCAGAGTACTGGCAGAAGATGCAAGAGTAAACGGAAAGATTGTTGTTTCAAAGAGCAAATTA
>DBQJ01000003.1:62138-79529 GCA_002305205.1 candidate division WWE3 bacterium UBA1397
GCAGCAGCCCAGTCTATCGGTGAGCCTGGTACACAGCTGACTATGAAAACATTCCATACAGGTGGAATTATGGGTAAAGATATTACACAAGGGTTGCCTAGAGTTGAAGAGTTAGTTGAAGCCAGAGCTCCTAAATTCCTAGCTACTATGTCTGAGATTACAGGCACTGTAAATATTATAAAGTCCGGTGATGAGAGAAAAATAATTGTTGTACCTGCTGATAAAGGGGAAGATTCGGTAGAGTATCTTATAGATCCGGTTGAGGAAATTATAGTCAAAGAAGGGCAGATGGTTGTCAAAGGGGAAAAACTTACCTCAGGTAATTTAGACCTCATGGATTTATATAGAACAGTCGGTGTGGATGAAACCAAAAAATATATTATCGAAGAAATTCAGAAAGTATACGCTTCCCAGGGTGTGGCAATAAATGATAAACACCTTGAAATTATTGTTAAACAGATGTTTAACCACGTAAAGATAGAAAACGCAGGTGATACAGAATTTATGATTGGCGAGTTAGTAACAAGGTCCACATTTGATGAAAAAAATGAGGAAGCAATAGCAAGTGGAGGTACTCCTGCTACAGGTAAATTAACTATGCTTGGTATAACAAGAGCTTCCTTAGCTACGGATAGTTTCCTTTCTGCAGCATCCTTTATTCAGACTAGCAGTGTATTGACCGATGCAGCGGCTTCTGGTAAGGTTGATTATCTTTTGGGCTTGAAAGAAAACGTAATTATCGGACGCTTAATTCCTACGGGCGAAAGGGCTCAAATGAAATAAATATGCCAACAGTAAACCAATTATTAAAAAAAGGAAGAAAAAGAAAATTAAAAAAGACCACAACAAAGGCCTTAAAAGAGTCTTTTAATACAAAAAAGAAAAGAGTGGTTAAATTTGCCTCTCCGTTTAAAAGAGGAGTAGTATTACTTGTTAGAACACAAACCCCAAAGAAACCTAATTCTGCTTTGAGAAAAACAGCCAGAGTAAGACTAACAAATCACAGAGAAGTAACCGCCTACATTCCCGGAGAAGGGCATAATCTTCAAGAACACTCAATCGTTTTATTAAAAGGAGGAAAGATTCAGGATTTACCCGGTGTAAAATATACCATAGTAAGAGGGGAAGCAGATCTTTCAGGGGTTCAGAATAGAAAAACATCAAGATCAATTTATGGTACCAAAAAACCTAAAGGTGAATAAATATGAGAAGCAAGAAACCAAGAAAAAGAAATAGTTCAGTTGATTTAATATATAAGTCAAGAATTGTATCCCGTATGATAAATACGGTAATGCTTGGTGGTGAAAAAAGTATAGCGAGAAATATTGTATATAAAGCAATCAATTCTCTTTCTGAAGAAGGAAAAGATAATCTGAAGATGTTCGAGCAGGCAGTAAAGAATGTAATGCCCCAGCAGGAGGTTAGATCAAAAAGAATAGGCGGGGCTACATATCAAGTACCCATGCCTTTAAGGCACGATAGATCGGAAGCCTTGGCAGTAAGATGGATAGTATCATCCGCTAGATCAAAAAAGGGAAAAGAGATGAGTAAAAAATTATCCGAAGAATTAAAGAATGCCTATCAAGGTATTGGCGATTCCATTAAAAAGAAAGAGGATACACATAGAATGGCTGAAGCTAATAGAGCTTTTGCCCACTTCTCCAGATCGTAAATATTTTTATATATCCTATGGCTGATAATTCCTCAAACAAAACATACCCCTTGGAAAAAATTAGAAATATTGGAATTATTGCTCATATAGATGCCGGGAAGACAACAACTACAGAAAGAATATTATATTATACCGGAAAGACACATAAGATCGGTGAAGTTCACGAGGGGGATGCTCAGATGGATTGGATGGCCCAGGAGAGGGAGAGGGGTATAACCATTACCTCTGCTGCTACTACTTGTTTTTGGAATAACCACAGAATAAACATAATTGATACTCCGGGACATGTTGATTTTACCGCAGAAGTAGAGAGATCTCTTAGGGTATTGGATGGAGGAGTTATATTATTGGATGGGTCTCAGGGGGTGGAACCTCAATCAGAAACTGTTTATAGGCAAGCTCAGAAATATAAAGTTCCGCTTTTATTCTTTGTTAATAAACTGGACAAAATAGGGGGGGATTTTTATATGTCTCTTGATTCAATCAAGGAAAAGCTTACCTCCGATGCTGTTGCAGTACAAATTCCGGTAGGAATAGAAAATGAATTTAATACAGTTATAGATTTGGTAGAAAGAAAAGCTTATAGATTTGAAGGTAAACTTGGTTCAGAAATAATCGAAGTTGAAATACCATCAGATATGAAAAATAAGGTTGAGGAGTACAGAAATAAACTAATAGAGAAAGTAGCAGAGGCGGATGATGCCCTGATTGAGAAATACCTGAGTGGTGAAGAATTATCTATCGACGAAATAATGAAAGGAATAAGAGAACTGACAATAAAAACAAAATTATATCCCGTATTTTGCGGTGCTTCCTTATCTAATATAGGGGTTCAAAAATTATTGGATGGAGTTATAAACTATCTCCCTTCCCCTAAAGATATACCACCTACCATAGCTATTAATATAGATACGGGCGAATCGGAGGAATTGTCGTCAGATATGAATGGTCCTTTCGTAGCTTTATCATTTAAAGTACAGACTGACCCCTATGTAGGAAGATTATCTTATTTTAGAGTTTACTCGGGGAAAGTATCTGCCGGTTCCTACATTCTAAACACTAGAAAAAATAGAAAAGAAAGACTGGGGAGAATACTTCTGATGCATGCAAATCATAGAGAAGAGATAAAAGAAATTGAGGCAGGTGAAATTGCAGCTGCAGTAGGAGTTGAAGCCGGAACGGGTGATACACTTTGTGCGGAAAATGCTCCTTACACTTTGGAAGCTATTAGCTTTGCTGAACCGGTAATTGGTATAGTTTTAGAACCCAAGACAAAGGCTGATAGAGATAAAATGTCGGAAGCCATAAAGAAATTCCTAGAAGAAGACCCTACTTTAAAAATAAAAACTGATGAAGAAACAGGGCAGTCAATACTTTACGGAATGGGAGAACTTCACCTTGAAATTATTGTGGATAGAATGAAAAGAGAGTTTAATGTGGAAGTTAATACAGGTAAACCTCAAGTAGCCTACAGAGAAACAATAAGAAAAGCTGTTGATAAAGAAGGTAAATATATAAGACAGTCTGGTGGAAGAGGGCAGTACGGACATGTTGTGTTCAAAGTTGAACCTTTGGAAAGAGGAAAGGGATTAGAATTTGTAAATAAGATAGTAGGAGGGGCAGTCCCAAGAGAATATATTCCCGCTATTGAAAAAGGTGTAAAAGAAGCCGTTGAAAGTGGAAATTTAGCAGGATATCCCATTGTCGATCTTAGGGTTACTTTATATGATGGTTCTTTCCATGAAGTAGACTCTTCAGAAATGTCATTCAAGATGGCAGCTATATTGGCTATGAGAGAAGCTCAATCTTCAGCAGATAGCTTTCTTTTAGAACCTATTATGCACGTAGAGGTAGTTACTCCCGAACCGTTTATGGGAGATGTTATTGGTAATCTTTCATCTAAAAGAGGAAAAGTTGAAAGTACTGAACAAAGAGGTAATGCTAGAACTATATCAGCAAAAGTTCCTTTATCCGAAATGTTTGGATACGCCACTGAATTAAGGGGATTAACACAGGGAAGGGCTTCTTTTACCATGGAACCAAGCCACTACGAGGAAGTACCCTCGAATATTTCTGCAGAAATATGCAAGGGAAGAGGCAGGGTATAAGGAAATGCTTGATTTTTAGCTGTATATTTGGTTAACTAGCACTTGCTTAATTAGTTTATTGGGCTAAAGAACGATCATTCCGGATGTGAGCGAGTTATCCGAGATGTCCTAAGGTAATTTGGTGTCCTAGGATTATTCGCAAAACGTCGCAGAATGGGCGTCATTAAGCCCGAAAGGTAGTATTTATGGCAGAATTTATAAGAAACAAACCGCACGTAAATATTGGTACCATAGGTCACGTAGACCATGGAAAGACCACATTGACCTCAGCCATTACTAAAGTACTGGCTTCTAAGGGCTACGCAAAGGAGAGAAAATATGAGGAAATAGATAATTCTCCTGAAGAGAAAGCCAGAGGTATAACAATAAACATTACACATGTTGAGTACGAATCTGATAAAAGACATTATGCTCACATTGATGCACCCGGACACGCAGACTACATAAAGAATATGATCACCGGAGCCGCACAGATGGACGGAGCAATTTTAGTTGTTTCCGCTCCCGACGGTCCAATGCCTCAAACAAGAGAGCATATTCTTTTAGCTAAACAGGTTAATGTTCCTGCAATGGTAGTATATCTTAATAAATGCGATATGGTTCAGGATAAAGAATTATTGGATTTGGTTGAATTGGAAGTAAGAGAACTTCTTACCAAGTATGGATTCCCGGGAGACAAGACACCAATAATAAAGGGATCTGCATTAAAAGCTTTAGAAGGAGATGCAGAATCTATTAAAAGTATTGAAGAATTAATGAATGCAGTTGATGAGTTCATACCTACTCCGGTTAGAGAATTAGACAAGCCATTTCTGATGCCTGTTGAGGATGTATTCACTATCTCCGGAAGAGGTACTGTTGTTACAGGAAGAATAGAAAGAGGATTAATTAAGATAAATGAGGAAGTTGAGATAGTAGGAATAAAAGAAACAAGAAAAACCGTTGTTACAGGTGTGGAAATGTTTAATAAATCAATGCAGGAAGGACAAGCCGGAGATAATGTCGGAATACTTCTCAGAGGTATAGAGAGAACTGATGTAGAAAGGGGTCAGGTCATCTCTAAGCCCGGATCAGTTCATCCTCATACTGAATTTGATTCTCAAGTGTACATTCTTTCTAAAGAAGAGGGTGGAAGACATAAACCATTCTTTACAGGATACAGACCTCAGTTTTATGTAAGAACTACAGATGTAACCGGTGAAGTTACTCTTCCTGAAGGAGTAGAGATGGTTATGCCCGGTGATGATGTAAAGATGAAAGTAAAATTGATAACACCAGTTGCTATGGAAGAAGGTATGAGATTCGCTATCAGAGAAGGCGGACATACTGTTGGAGCAGGAGTAATTACTAAAGTAATTGCATAATTGGTAAAATCGGTGAAACCCCCGCTTTAGCGGGGGTTTCTTATGCTTAAATAAAAATGGCTAAAACACAAAAGGAAAGCAAAATAAGAATAAAATTAAATTCATACGATAGTAGAATCGTAGATATCAGCTGTTCAAAGATAGTTGATACTGCAATTAGAACAGGGGCTAAGATAGTAGGTCCGGTTCCACTTCCGACTAGAATAGAGAAGTTTACAGTAATTAGAGGACCGCATATAGATAAAAGATCGAGGGAGCAGTTTGAATTAAGGACTCATAAGAGAGTTATTGATGTACTTAATCCTACCCCATCAACAATAGAGAATCTTTCTAAGTTGACACTTCCGGCAGGTGTTGGTATATCAATGAGGATGTAACAGAATAATAGTGTTTAAAACTTTTGTATATAGAGAATATAAGATGATAAATAATAAATATTAAATAAGAATTTAGGGGCTAGTGTTTCTGAAAGCGCCCCCCGGGCGCTGATTTTTTTAATAAAGTATATGAACGAAATAACAGGAAAAAAACTAAATATGACTCAAATATTTATGAATGATGGGAAAGTTGTTCCTGTTACTGTAATAAATTATAATAGCGAACTGGAGTTAGATCCTCCCGCTTTGGAGAATAAAGAAATTATTGTTATAGGTACGTCCAAGGGTAAAGGTTTCACTGGAGGAATGAAGAGATGGGGATTTAAAGGCGGACCTGCAACAAGAGGTCAAAGTACAAAACCCAGAGCTCCGGGATCAATCGGAAGCCAGACACCCGGGAGAGTAAGAAAAGGAAAGAAAATGGCGGGAAGGCACGGGGGATTTAGAATTACTATAAAAGGATTACGTATAGTAAAAATACTACCGCAAGATAAAAGATTAATGGTATCGGGTCCTATACCCGGAGCTAGAAACTCCGATGTAAGTATAAAGATATTATAAATATTAAAAAATATGGAATTAAAATTATTAAATAAAACTGAAAAGGGAAAAGAAAAAAAGGGTATAAATAAAATACTCCCTGAAAGAATATTTAATAAACAATTAGAGTCTGATGTATTAAAACAATATATTAGAATATATTTATCTAATCAAAGACAAGGCACATCTAAGACTAAAACAAGAGCTGAAGTATCCGGTGGAGGAAGAAAACCGTGGAGGCAGAAGCATACCGGAAGATCAAGACAAGGTTCAATAAGAAGTCCTATATGGGTGCATGGGGGAGTTGCCCACGGACCTACACCAAAAAGCTGGTTTTTAAATACTACTAAGGATATTAGAGACATTGCCATGAAAACTGCATTATCCATAAAAAATAAGGATAATAAATTAATTGTTGTTGAAAATATTCATATGGATAAACCAAGTACCAAAGATGTTGTAAAGGCACTTTCTGATATAAACGTACAGGGAAATATATTATTAGTTTATTTAAAAAGAAACTGGAATGTACTAAAAAGTGTATCTAATATTCCTGGAGTTTCAATTTCATCCGTAGAGAATTTAAATGCATTTGAGATTGTTAAATCAGATTATCTGATTATTGATAAAGAATCAGTTAAATATTTAGAGAAGAGGATAAAGTAATGAAAATGAGCAGTATTGTTCTAAAACCCATTATTACAGAGAAGGGATTAACTCATGTAAATAATAATGAGTATATATTTAAAGTTAATATGAAAGCTAACAAATATAATGTAGCTAAAGAAATACAAAGAATATATTCAGTAGAAGTTACTGATGTAAGAACATCAGTGATTCCAGGCAAGAAGAAAAGAATTATTGGAACTAGAATGAGAGTTAAGACCCCCAGATGGAAAAAAGCGGTAGTTAGAATTAAGGAAGGACAAAAAATTGACCTATTTCCTAAGGAGTAAGGATGATAAAAACATATAAACCAACAAGTGAAGGATTAAGACAAAGAAAAACTTTAATAAAAGAAGTTGATAATGTTGCTCCTTTGAAATCAAAACTATCTGTATTAAAAGCAAGTCCCGGTAAAAGCAGAGGACGAATATCAAGCAGACACAAGCAAAGAGGCGCTAAAAAAATGTACAGACAGATTGATTTCAGAAGAGATAAATACGATATAGAAGGAAAAGTAGTTACTATAGAATATGACCCTAATAGAGATTGTAATATAGCGTTAATAAATTACGTTGATGGTGATAAAAGATATATTATTTCCCCCGTTGGTTTGGAAAAAGGAATGAAAGTAATATCCGGGGAAGAAGTTGAAGTTAATGTGGGAAATACAATGCCCATGTCTAATATACCCTTGGGAACAGAGATTCATAATATTGAGATTAATCCTAAAGCCGGGGGAATATTGGTCAGGGGAGCTGGAAGTTATGCTCAAATATTAGCTAAAGAGGGTGACTATGTAAATGTTAAACTTCCAAGCGGGGAAGTGAAAAAGATAATGGGAAGATGTTATGCTACAATTGGCGTTCCGAGCAATCCTGATAAGAGAAATATAAATCTGGGTAAGGCCGGGAGAAAAAGACATTTAGGATGGAGGCCTCACGTAAGGGGAGTAGCTATGGCCAACCCTGCAGGGGATCACCCTCACGCAGGAAAATACAGAACATCAGGTATCGGGATGTCTTCTCCTAAATCTCCTTGGGGATGGAAAACAAGGGGAGTCAAAACTAGAAGAAGAAAAAGAACTAATTACACAATTATTAAGAGGAGGAAATAATGAGCAGATCGTTAAAAAAAGGAATATATGTTGAAGAAAAATTAATGAAAAAGGTTAAGAAAGTATTGCAGGAGGGTTCAAGAACTCCTATAAAAACATGGTCAAGAAGATCTACTGTAGTTCCGGAGATGGTAGGAATAACCTTTGAGGTACACAATGGTAAGAAACATATTCCTGTTTTTATAACTGAATCTATGGTTGGTCATAAACTCGGAGAGTTCTCTCCTACAAGAACATTCAGAGCACACTCTTCAAAGAAGGGAGCTGAAAGTTCAGATAAATCTACGGAGTAATATTATGAAAAATAAAGCAGATGCTAAAGCAAAATTAATGAGAATAAGAATATCACCTAAAAAATTAGGTCCGGTGGTGGATTTAGTCAAAGGAAAAACTCTAAATGAAGCTAAAGTTGCCTTAAGATTTGATTCAACAAAAGGAGCAAAGATACTCCTAAAAGTATTAAAATCAGCTGAAGCTAATGCAATAAACAACCATAAGATATCTAGAGATAATATTTATATATCGGAGGTGTGGGTAGGACCCGGACCTACGTATAAATCAGGACAGTTTGCAGGCAAAGGGCATTTCCGTCGAATATTAAAAAGAACAAGTAATATTTATGTTAATTTAGCTGAAAGGAACAGCAAGTAATATGGGTCAAAAAATAAATCCAATAGGATACAGATTGGGGGTTTCTAAGGAATGGTCATCTAAATGGTATTCTCCTAAAAATTCATATGCCGATTTGGTACTCGAAGATATAAAAATTAGAAAATTCTTAAAGAAAAAACTTGACCAAGCAGGCTTGAAAGTTATTGAAATTGAACGTACGGAAAATGAAGTAAGTATAACATTGAGAGTATCTAAGCCCGGGCTTGTAATAGGAAGAGGAGGTACCGGAGTTGAGGAGCTGGAAAAAGAATTAAAGAAGATAACTAAAGCTAAGGTTAAAATAACAGCCGAAGAGATTAAGGTACCGGAGATTGAAGCACAACTTGTTGCTGATTATATATGCAGACAGTTAAAGAGAAGAATACCTTACAGAAGAACAGCTATGTTTGCTGTAAGTTCTGCAATGGATAAAGGGGCAAAAGGAATAAAAATTAAATTTTCAGGAGTGTTAAGCGGAAGTAATACCATAGCAAGAAGCGAGAAATTTACTGCAGGTTCTCTTCCTCTCCAAACATTGAGAGCAGATATAGATTATGCTCAGATAGACTGCCATCTTCTTTACGGAACGGTAGGAGTTAAAGTATGGATTTATAAGGGAGAAAAATTGTACTAAAACAGTTTTAATATCTTATGTTACTACCTAAAAAAGTAAAATTTAGAAAACAACAAAGAGGAAATAACAGAGGATTGGCAGTAAGAGGATCTACAATTTCTTTTGGTGAATTTGCTTTGAAGGCTATGGACAGGGGACTGTTAACTTCAAGGCAGATAGAATCAGCTAGAAAAGCTATAATGCATGAAACAAAAAGAGGGGGAAAACTCTGGATAAGAGTATTTCCTGATAAACCTATTGTTAAGAAACCGGCAGAAACTCGTATGGGAAGCGGAAAAGCGGCTACAGATCATTATGCTGCCGTTATTAAACCGGGTAAGATAATATTTGAATTGGCCGGTTTATCAAAAAGTTTGGCTGTAGTTGCATTTCATAAAGCATCCTCTAAACTGCCTATTAAAACAAAGTTTATTGAAAAGGAATAGAAATGAAGATAGATGAATTAAGACAAAAGAATATAAATGAATTAAAAAAAGACCTGGAGAATAGCAAAAAAGGTTTGGAAAAATTGTTAGGCGAGATAGTTCAAAGAAAAGAGAAAAATATTAGAAAAGTAAGATTATTTAGAGCTGATATAGCCAGAATATCTACAGTAATATCAGAGAAAAGGATAATTTCAGAGGAGGAAGGAAAATGAGCGTAAAAAAATTAAGAGGAAGAATAGTATCGGATAAAATGCAGAAAACAGTTGTTGTTGCTGTAGAAGTACATAAGAAACATCCGATATACTCAAAAATACTAAGGAATACAAAGAGAGTAAAAGCTAGAAATGAAGCAGGGGCAAAGTTAAATGATTCAGTATTAATTCAGGAATGCAGACCTTATGGTAAAGATGTATCTTGGATAATTACGGAGGTCATTAAGGAGAAATAACTATGTTACCAATCGGAGCATCAATTAATCCGGCAGACAACTCGGGGGCTAAAATGCTAAAGATAGTTGGTATACCCGGAAGCAGGAAGAAACTGGCTAAACTCGGTGATATTGTTACTGTAGTAATTAAAGGAGCAGACTCAGCAGGAACCGTAAAAGACCATTCAGTAGCTAAGGCGTTGATAGTCAGAACTAAGAAAGAAACAAGAAGAAAAGACGGAAGTTATATAAGGTTTGATGATAATGCTGCTGTGTTAATAAACGAGGATGAGTTAATGATAGGAACCAGAGTATTTGGTCCCATAGCAAGGGAGATAAGAGATAGAGGTTATTTAAAGATTGTATCTTTAGCAAAAGAGGTTTTTTAATATGAAGATAAAAAAAGGCGATAAAGTAAAAATAATATCGGGAAAAGACAAGGGTAAGATTGCCCCCGTGTTAAAGGTAATACCTTCTGAGAATAAGATTGTAGTTGAGGGTGTGTTCATGGTAAAAAAACATGTTAAACCGGGATCCGTATCTAAAGAAGGGGGGATTATCAGTATTGAGAAACCAATAGACATATCAAATGTTATGTATTTTGATGAGAAAACAAATAAAACTACAAGAATTGGTTACAAAATAGTCAAAGGAAAGAAATATAGAATATCTAAGAAAACCGGAGAAATAGTTGATAAGAAGATATGAACAGATTAAATAAAAAATATATTGAATATGTATCTAAAGAAGCCAAGAAGGATATTGGTGTAGATAATGTTATGGATGTACCTAGAATATTAAAGATAAAAGTTAATTCAGGAATAGGGCCGTTTATGGATAATAGGGAGGCAGTTGAATCTTTTGCAGAGGAATTGTCCAATATTTGCTCCCAGAAACCCTATATGAGAAAAGCCAGAGTCTCAGAAGCAGGTTTTAAAATTAAAAAGGGAGATATTGTGGGGTTTTCTGCAACCTTAAGAGGTGATAGAATGTGGGCGTTTTTGGATAAACTCATAAATGTTGCTCTACCCAGAGTAAGGGATTTTAGAGGATTAGAGGATAATTCTTTTGATGAGAACGGTAATTATTCGCTGGGTATTAGAGAACATGTAATATTTCCTGAAGTAAATCCAAATACTACAAAAGGAATAAGGGGTGTTCAATTAACAATAGTATTTAATACAAAAGATAAGGACAAGAATAGAAAAGTATTACAGTATTTAGGTTTTCCTTTCAGAAAGGATGATAAGGAATAAAGATGGCAAAAAGTTCACTAATACAAAAAAATTTGAAGAAACCTAAATTTAAAGTAAGAATGTATAATAGATGTCCGTTGTGCGGAAGTCCCAGAGGGTATTTTGGAAGATTTAAAATGTGCAGAAAATGTTTTAGAGAATTGGCTCACAAAGGAGAGCTTCCGGGTGTTAAAAAATCAAGTTGGTAAATATTATGACTACCGATAGATTATCCAATTTAATGAGTTCCTTAAAGAATGCCTCCATGGCGGGTAGAAAAGATGTGGAAGTATTTCATTCAAATGAATGTGAGAAAGTAGCTAATATTCTAAAAGAAAAAGGTTTCTTGAAGGAAGTAAAGATATACAAACCTTCTAAGAGCACCACCAAGATGATACATATTGAATTGGAATCTGACCAAGGGGTATTCACATTAACTGAGGCAAAAAGAATATCAAAACCGGGAAGAAGAATATATAAAGGGTCTAGGGATATAAAACCGTCAGTTGGTAAGTACGGTGTACTTATAGTATCAACTCCTAAAGGAATAATGGACTCATTAACTGCCAGAAAGAAAAATCTAGGAGGAGAGTTATTATGTGAGGTTTATTAAAATATGTCTAGAATAGGTAAAAAATCAATTGAAATACCGTCAGGAGTAACCGTTCAAGTATCGGGATCTGAAGTTATTGTTAAAGGATCTAAAGATGAATTAAAAATGACTTTTAATCCTGAAATTATTGTAGAAGTTAAGGATAATCTTGTTAATGTTAAACCAAAAGACGATATAAAAAGACTTTATCCTTTTTGGGGTTTAACCAGGGCTATGATATCAAATATGATTGTTGGGGTATCCAAAGGCTACGAGAAGAAGTTAGAGATGGTAGGTGTAGGATACAGGGCAAAGCAGAATGGATCAGAAGGTGTAATAATTACAGCCGGTTTTTCCCATCCTGTGGATTTTAAAGCACCTAAAGGTATAGAAATACAAGTTCCTGATCAGAATACAATTATTATTAAGGGAGCTGATAAACACCTAGTTGGACAAACAGCATCCAATATCAGAAAAATCAGACCCCCGGAGCCTTATAAAGGCAAGGGAATAAAATATTCAGGTGAGGTCGTAAGAAGAAAAGCAGGAAAGGCAGGAAAAGCTTTGGGTTCTGCCGGAGGTAAGTAAAGAGGATAAAATTATGTACCATGTAAAAAGATATAAAAATAAAATAACTAGAAGAAAAATAAGAGTTAGGAAGAAGATATATGGAGTTGGTTCTAAACCCAGAATGTCTGTTTTTAGATCAAACAGGTATATTTATGTTCAAATGATAGATGATGCTAAAGGTATTACTATAGCCGAAGCTTCTTCTCTTAGTCTAAGTCCAAAGAATAAGTCACAGAAGAAAGTAGAGCAGGCCTTAGAGGTGGGTAAAAATATAGCGAAGAAAGCAATAGAGAAGGGTATTAAAGAGGCAGTATTCGATAGAAACGGCTATAAATATCATGGAAGAGTTAAAGCTGTAGCTGAAGGTGCAAGAGAAGGAGGACTAAATATATGAGAGAAAATAAAGGAAGAACACCAAAACAAATATCTGAATTCGATGAAAGAGTTCTTCAAATTAGAAGAGTTTCAAAAAAGACCAGAGGAGGAAATACCATAGGTTTTACAGCTTTAGCTGTAGTGGGTGATAAAAATGGAAGAGTTGGATTCGGATATGGAAAGGCGCCCGATGTTTCAGGAGCTATTTCTAAAGCAATAACCTTAGCCAAAAGAGACATTGTAAATATAAAAGTTAATGAAGGTACAATATCCCATAATGTATCAGCTAAGTTTGGATCTGCTAAAGTACTTTTAAAACCCGCTCCAAAGGGAAGTGGGATAATAGCGGGAGGATCCATAAGATCAGTTGTTGAACTTGCAGGTATTAAGGATATATCAGCTAAAATGATTGGAGCAAGCAATAAGATGTGTAATATAAAATGCACAATTGCAGCTCTTAAGAAATTGAAAGGTTAATACTATGAACTTATCGAACTTACCAGGAGGAAATAATATAAAAAAATCAAAGAGAGTAGGAAGAGGTATAGGAAGTGGAAAAGGAGGACATACTGTAGGTAAGGGCACCAAAGGTCAAAAATCCAGAAAAGGAACAAAATTTACCTTAGGTTTTGAAGGAGGCCAGGTACCCCTATATAAAAGACTTCCTCATCTTGGAGGTTTTAAGAATAAAAGAAGCAAAGATGTATATGCTATTAATTTAGATAAATTAAATATATTTAAAGATGGGGATATTGTTACCCCTAAACTACTTAGAGAAAAGGGTATTGTTTCTTATATCCCAAAGGATGGAATTAAGATATTATCAACCGGTAAGATTGAAAAGAAGATTATTCTTAAAGATTTTCTTTACTCGAAAAACGCTAAAGCTAAGATTAGCAAATCGGGTTCAAAGATAAATGATTAAAATATTTAAATATCCAGAACTTAGAAGGAAAATATTGATAACATTATTGGTAATTGTAGTGTCAAGATTACTAGCCCATACTCCCGTCCCCGGTGTTGATACTCAAGCGATTAGATCATATCTTCAGGGCAATGTACTGTTTGGATTATTTGACCTTTTTAGCGGCGGCGGATTTCAGAATTTTTCTATTGTTACGCTAGGTCTTGCTCCTTATATAAATGCCTCAATTATTATGCAGCTGCTTACTGTAATGGTTAAAAAGTTTGAAGAATTATCAAAAGAAGGTGAAACAGGTAGAGAGAAAATAAATATGTATACTAAATATCTTTCTGTTCCAATGACAATAATTCAATCCTATGGAATATATTTTCTCCTGAGCAAGCAAAATATCATGACTAATCTAAATACTGCGGATTTAGTGTTGCTTATATTATCTATGACTGCCGGATCTATGCTTCTTGTATGGCTTGGAGACATGATTACGGAATATGGCATAGGAAACGGTGTTTCTCTTTTAATATTTGTTTCAATAATTGGAAGACTTCCTGCAGCAATTCTTAATATGATAGCTACTACTACAGCAGATAATTTCTTTAGCCTTATAGTATTTTCTCTTCTAGCATTAGTAGTTATAGCTTCTGTTGTAATGGTTAATGAAGGTACAAGAAATGTAACTATTGAATATGGAAGAACAGGTGTTAAATCCCAAAAGGTTACTAATTATCTTCCTATTAAAATTAACCAGGCCGGTGTAATACCAATAATATTTGCTGTATCCATAGTAATGATCCCATCCATGATAGGGGGTCCTATGCAGTCTTCAGGCAACGAATTTTTTCAGAGTCTAGGTCGTATTTTTGTACAGAATTTTAACTCTAATTCCCTTCCCTATAACATACTGTACTTTCTATTGGTCGTAGGATTTACATATTTTTATACCAGTGTTCAATTTAATCCCGAAAAAATATCCGATGATGTAAAAAAAAGGGGAGGATTTATTCCCGGAGTTAGACCTGGTAAAAATACATCTGATTATCTGAAAAAGATAGTAAACAAGATAACATTGGCGGGGGCAATATTTCTAGGTATCATAGCTATCCTTCCATATTTTGTACAATCATTTGTTAACGTGTCTTCTCTAACTATTGGAGGAACAGGACTATTGATAGTTGTATCAGTTGTACTTGAGACCATAAGACAGGTAGAATCATTAACAGTGTCTCAAAGTTATGAAAGGTTTTTAAGATAATGTTTGATAAAATAAAAGATTTAAATAGAATAAGAAAAACACAGGGAGAGATAAAGAAAGAGCTGGAGCAGATTTTTGTTACAACAGAAAAATTTGGAATGAGAATTGTAGTAAGAGGAGATAAAAAGATAGAGAAATTAGAAATTGATGGTGGGGATAATAAACAACTCAGAGAGTTGCTTAACGATACGTTTAAGGAAGTTGATAAGAAAGTAGAGAAACAGACCCGAAATCACTTGAAAGACCTGGGTATCCCCGGGTTATAATATCCCCATGAAAATATTATTACTGGGCCCCCAAGGATCCGGAAAGGGTACGATAGGAAGTATGATTTCTCAAGAAACCGGCATACCACTAGTATCTGTAGGTCAGATATTAAGAAATATACCCAATGAACATCCCTGGCGTAATTCTATACAAGAACAGATGAAAAAAGGTTTGTTAGTTGAACAAAGTATGGTTGCCCAGCTTTTAAAAGATGAACTATCAAAAGATAAATATATGTCCGGTTTTGTACTTGATGGTTGGTATAGAAGTATGAAGGACATCGAAGCTTACGAGATTGATTTTGATATTGCTTTTCTACTGCAAATATCACCTGAAACTACAGTAAAAAGAATATCTTCAAGAAGAACATGTCCTAAATGCGGAAAAATATATAATACAGTTACTCCCAGTGAAAAACCTAAAATTGAAGGCAAGTGTGATAAATGTATTACAGATCTTGTACAAAGAGATGATGATACTGAGGAGGCAATACTTAAAAGACTGCATATATTTCAAACTGAAACAAAAGAAGTATCGGACCTGCTCAGAGATAGAGGTATTTTAAAAGAGATTGATGGGGAAGGACCTCCCAATGAAGTGTATTCACTGATTAAACCTTATCTTTGACTAAACAGATGTGTACACCGCTGATATACTAAGGATATAATTAATATAATGTCTAATATGAAACTAGAGAAAAACCCCACGATAATAAAAAACTGGAGAAATAATCCCAAAGCTATTGATAAATTTAGATTTATGTATCATTTTCTCCCAAAAGAACAGGAAAAGACTAGAGCTGGTCTTTTATCTCATAAAGCTATTATTATTTATTGTTTGCTTATTGTTTTAATTGCAGGAATATTTAGGTTAATTCCCATGGTATTCCCCGGAGTTCTAGGTTATGCGTCAAATATAAATATAGAAGATCTTCTTTCTTATACAAACAATAGGAGAAAACAATCAGGGCTATCCGAGCTTCGTTTAAATAGGAAACTATCCATAGCTGCGGAGAAGAAAGCATCTCATATGTTTGATAAGAATTATTGGGCTCATATTTCACCCGATGGAGTTGAACCGTGGGATTTTATTCTTGATGAAAACTACGATTACATATACGCAGGAGAGAATTTAGCTAAAAACTTTTCTGATTCAGATGATGTGGTAGAGGCATGGATGGAGTCCCCCTCACACAGGGACAATTTGCTAAGCCCCAATTATGATGAAGTTGGGTTTGCAGTAGTCAATGGTGTTCTGGATGGCTACGAAACAACTTTAGTTGTACA
This sequence comes from candidate division WWE3 bacterium UBA1397, assembly GCA_002305205.1. Lineage (GTDB taxonomy): Bacteria > Patescibacteriota > WWE3 > UBA101185 > UBA10185 > UBA1397. Next base: position 78,616 of record DBQJ01000003.1, read on the forward strand.
GCTCTTTGGAAGGCCTCGTGAGAAGGGTCAAGTTGCTTCTGTGTTCCAAGAACAGGATTTATTAAAAGAACTAAATCAGAGTAAAACAGAGATTGCGGCAGCTGTTCCTCCCAACGGAGGTCCTGATTATTCACTTTCAGAAAAGGAGAATATTTCAAAAGAAGTACCTGATTCAGCACCCTCTCCCTCCTCAGTATCAATGACCAATACATCTAGTGAAAATGAACCTCTGATTGATGTTGCCATGGCAACTAGAGGTATCAGTATTGCTTTTGGGGGATTTATCAGCTCTCTTTTGGCTTTAGATGTATGGTATTCAAAAAGGAAAGGTATTTTAAAGTTTACCGGACATACTTTTGCCCACATAACACTGCTTTTCTTAGTGATATTTTTTGTTTGGTTTGTACTTCGTCCCGGAGTTATACTTTAAATATGAATAAAAAATCAGAGCATATGTTTGAATCTATGTTAGTAATAGGATTCGCTATATTATTTTTAATCCTTTTTTATATATTCCGTTTTGATAAAAACATATTAAAAGCGCTCTCCTTAATAATTACGTTATTTTACGTTTCATGGGGTATAATACATTCCGCAAGAGAAGCAAGATTGGCTCCCTCCGTAGTATTGGAGTATTTGCTTTTTGGTTTGACCGGTTATTCAATTCTTTATCTTGCCCTCTCTTTTTAAAAAATGAAAATAGTTATAGTTATCCCTACTTATAATGAAAAAGAAAATATCGGAAGAATGATAGATGTTTTGGATGAACAGTTTAAAAATATTACTGAACATGAATGTCATCTTCTTGTAGTTGAAGGAAATTCTCCTGACGGAACAGCCGATGTAGTTAAGGATAAGAGTAAAAAATACAGTTTTGTACATTTACTTATGGAGCAGAAAAAAGCAGGATTAGG
>DBQJ01000003.1:79540-109120 GCA_002305205.1 candidate division WWE3 bacterium UBA1397
GAAATTGATAATGGATCTGATTATGTAATCGGATCCCGATTTACCAAGGGGGGAAGTATACCAAAAGAATGGGCTTTGTATAGAAAATTACTGAGCATAGGAGGAAATATCTTTAGTAAAGTAGTATTGGGAATTTATAATGTTAATGATTTTACATCGGGTTTTAAAGCATCCAGGGTGAAAAATTTCGTGGATAAAATGGACATGTCCAGTGTATTATCCGGGGGTTTTGCCTACAAAATAGACTTTCTATTTAAAATGCATCGTTTAGGAGCAAAAATAAAAGAAGTACCTATTAGATTTGGTATAAGGGACAGGGGAGATTCTAAAATGGAGAAGAATAATTTCTCAGATTCTCTTAGAGTAGTATTATCGCTAAGGTATAACGAAAATAAAAATTTCTTTAAATTTTGTATAGTTGGGGGTATAGGTTTTATTGTTGATACAGGATTATTCAATATTGTAAGAATACTTGGAATAGCGTCAAATATATCTGCAATTATTTCGGGTTCAATAGCTATGATAACTACATTTACTCTGAACAATTACTGGTCTTTTAAGGAAAGAAAAATAGAAGGTACGGAAAAGAAAATATATAGTTTAGCTATATATGTAATATCTTCATACATACCCATAGTAGTAAGATCATTTCTGGTTAAATTTGCAGTAAATAATTTTGGTGATACTTTTATCATATCCAATACAGCTTTCTTTATTGGTATTATATTAGGATTGATTTGGAATTATACTGTATATAATAGAATAATATGGAAAGGTAAAAAATAATGGAATACTCAATAGTCATACCTGCATTTAATGAATCGGATAAGATATCATCTACTATTACTCAAGTACTCAGTTTCATGAGAACATTTACTGATTCTTTTGAACTGATTATAGTAAATGACGGAAGCGTTGATAATACAGCACAGATTGTTAGAGATATGGCGTCAGAAAATACCGAACTGATCCTTATAGACAACCCCCATAAAGGTAAAGGTTATACAGTATGGACAGGGATAATGGATGCCAGAGGTGATTATATTTATATGGCTGATGCCGATTTATCTACTCCTATATCCGAGTTAAAAAAATTATCTGTTTGGGTTAAAGATCAAAATTTTGATATTGTAATTGCTTCACGTGAGGGTACGGGATCTCAAAGGATCGGGGAGCCTGCGTACAGACATATTATGGGCAGAGTGTTTAATTTTTGGGTTCAATTGATAGCTCTTCCGGGTATACAGGACAGCCAATGCGGTTTTAAATTATTTAAAAGAAAAGCAGCAAAGGATATATTTTCACGTTTGCAAATATATGGTTCAGAAGCCAAAGAATTGAAAAAAGCTTATTTTGGGGCTTGGGATGTTGAAGTTTTGTATTTAGCCAGGAAATTAAGATATACTATCAAACAAGTTCCTGTTACTTGGACACACGTTAAGACTAACAGAATAAGTCCTTTGGCCGATTCTTTTAAGATGGCTGTTGATGTTCTTAAAGTTAGAATAAATGATATAAAGGGAAAGTACGGATCTGCCCAGACATCCTTATACTAGGATTTCATATTTGTTATTAATTTAATGTAAGGAATTAATATTATGAAAATATGTGTTGTAGGAACAGGTTATGTTGGTTTAGTTGGTGCAGCTATATTCTCAGATTGGGGCAATCCTGTTATAGGTGTAGATAAAGACGAGAATAAGATAGGAAGAATCAAAGCAGGGGAGATGCCAATATACGAACCTGGTCTTTCAGAGATCGTACTTAAGAACATAAAGGAAGGTAGCTTGTCTTTTACAACATCACTTGCGGAAGGGGTAAAAGAATCTGAGGTTGTATTTATATGTGTAGGTACCCCTCAGAGTGAATCGGGAGCAGCAGATTTATCTGCTGTGTGGTCAGTAGCAAAGGAAATAGCTCAGAATATGAATGGTTATAAAGTAATAGTAATTAAAAGCACAGTTCCGGTAGGTACTAATGAAAGAGTAAAAAAGATAATTCAAGAGAACCTGTCAGGTAATTGTGATTTTGACGTTGCATCTAATCCTGAGTTCCTTAGAGAAGGATGCTCCGTTGAAGATATGAGGAACCCTGATCGTAATGTTATAGGATCTGATTCACCTAAAGCACTTAGTATTTTAAGAAGTCTTTACGAGCATTTAGGAAAACCTATTGTGGAGTGTGATTTAAGATCTGCTGAAATGATTAAGTATGCTTCAAATGCCTTTCTAGCTACAAAAATAACTTTTGTTAATGAAATGGCTCAAGTTTGTGAGAGAGCCGGAGCTGATATTTCAGTGGTATCAAAAGGAATGGGTCTGGATAGAAGGATAGGCCACTATTTTCTAAATGCAGGAATAGGGTATGGAGGCAGTTGTTTTCCAAAAGATGTAGCAGCATTGTATAAAACATCATCAGATCAAGACTATGATTTTAATCTTGTTAGGGGGGTCATGAATGTTAATAAATCACAGAAGGAATACTTTTTACAGAAAGTATTCAGATATTATGGAAAAAACTTATCTAATAAAAGATTTGCTGTATTGGGATTGGCATTTAAAAACGACACGGATGATATAAGGGAATCAGTTGCAATAGAGATTGTTAAATATTTGAGAGGGGCTGGGGCTTTATTAAGTGTTTACGATCCTCAAGCAATGTACAATTCAAAGCAGATTCTAGGGGATAATGGAATTAAATATTGTTTGGATAAATATGAAACACTAGAGGGCTCAGATGCATTATTTATACTTACTGAGTGGAAAGAATTTGCTTCTTTGGATCTGGAAAAAGTAAAATTAACATTAAGGGAGCCTGTAATATTTGATGGAAGAAACCTGTTGGATTGGCGTAAAGTTGAAAGTTTAGGATTTACATACTTTGCAGTAGGAAAAAGAACAAATGGAGTTGAGAAGATAGAAAGAAAAGATGTCTATTCAACAGCTATTCTAAAGAATGAAAACAACCACCACTAAAAAGAAAGTCCTCTTTTTTATACCCACATTTCCGGTATTAACTGAGACTTTTATTGAAAAAGAAGTTCTTAAATTAGTTGAAAGAGGTAATATTGATATTGAAGTATTATCAATGGATGGAGATAGGGATAAACTGAATGAGAACCTGAAAGATATTGTATATTATAAAAGACTAAATTTTCTGAATATAATTCCCGTACCGATTTTTATTTTTAAAAACTTTAAAAAATTTCTCTATGTATTTAAGAAGCTTAAGAATAAAAATACTTCAGTAATCACATTATTATATAAAATAATTAAATCATGCGGATATGCCTTGATAATAAAGAAACATGAACCTGATTTAATATTAGCCCATTTCTTATCAGAACCATCTACCATAGGTTTAATATCTTCAATAATGCTTAATATTCCTTTTGTCATATCAGCACATGCCAGAGATGTTACGGTATCTGCAGAATATGTAAGGGAGAAAATTGAGCACTCTAAGTTCATTTTGGTATGTAATAAAAATGCAAGAGATAAGATAATCTCATTAAATTACAATGTTGAAAATGAAAAAGTTATTCTCCAGTACCATGGTGTGGAAGTTAAAAAACTGCAGGAAGTAAAAGCTAAAGAGAGAGAGGATAAAAATATTCCTCTTATAGTTAGTATAGGTAGATTAGTGGAAAAGAAAGGACATGAGTATTTAATAGAAGCTTCCTCTATACTTAAGAAGAGAGGTATAAACCATCTCATATACATAATTGGGCCTGGTCCTTTGTATGACAACCTTAACAAGAAGATAGAATCACTTGATATTTCCTCCTCAGTGGAGATATTAGGAGAGGGAAAGGGCTTGCCTTTTTCAGACGCTATTTCAATTTTGAAGAGTGCGGATTTGTGTGTATTCTCAGGCATAAAGACTGAAGAAGGTGACGAGGATGGTATACCAAATGTAATTGTTGAAGCAGCGGCTATGAATATACCAATTGTAGCTTCTGATGCAGGAAGTGTATCTGAGCTGGTAACTAATGAAGACACGGGCATTCTTGTAAGAAGCAGAGATGCTTATATGCTTGCCGATGCTATTGAAAGACAGATATTTAATCGTAAAGAAGCTGAGATTATGAGTAGTAATGCATATAAAAAAGTATCTATGATATTAGATATGGATAAAAATATAATTGAGCTGGAGAATAAATTGTTATGAGAATAGCAGTTTTTATTAAATCTACTACGTTTCACAAAGGATACGGAGGTTTTGAAACACAGAATAAAGGTTTGTGTGAAGGACTTGTGTCCAGAGGACACAGTGTGTGTGTTTATACTCCTCAAAAAGAAATCAAAGAAAGTGAAATAACAGAAAATGGAGTTCTATATAGATTTATACCTTGTATTTTTGGTAATTTTAAAGCGTTGTCTTCAAGATCTAAAGAAAGCTGGGAAAATAAATCCAGAGAGTTATTCCTAAAAGATCATAAAGATTTACCTTACGATTTAGTTATAGGACAAAGTTCTTGGGCTTTGCCCATAATCAGAATTAAAAACGACTTAAAAATCAAAATTATATCTATTGCCCATGGCAGCAAGATGGGTGAGTACCAGACAGAGATAAGAAATACCAAGAGTATGCGTGGAGTATTTAAGGTTGTTATTGATTTACCTCATGTTCTGAGGACATTTTTCGGATCACAAAGGGAGTTTATTCATGGATCTGATCATATAGTTGCAGTTTCTTCTTTTGTTAAGAAAGCAATAATAGAGGAAACCTATGTTGAGGAAAAGAAGATTACAGTAATTAGGAATGGAGTAGATTCAAAAAAGATAATGGATCTAGCTTCCAATATAAAAACAGGAGAAGCTGCAAATGACAGCAATGTCATAAAAATAATATATGTAGGAAGAATAATAAGAGCAAAAGGATTGTATATATTGTTGTCTGCATTAAAAAGACTACATAAAAATAATCTTGAAGTGAAAATAATAGGGAGCGGGGAAGATAAGGAAGATTTAGAGAGGAAATTTAAAGAAAATATTACCCATATCAAATTTTATTTTACCGGACATATGAACTATGAGGATGTATTAAAAAATCTTATTCAATCAGATATATTCGTACTCCCATCTCTAAGAATGGAAGGATTTCCTATGACTTTAGTAGAAGCAATGTTAGCCGGTGTACCCATTATCGCCTCTGATATAGGAGGTAATTCTGATGCTGTAGAAAATGATGTAAACGGTTATTTGGTTAAACCCGGGGATATCTCTGCATTAAGTGAGAAGATAAATATATTAAGCGAAGACAGAAATTTAAGAGTTAGGTTAGGCAATAATGGCAGGACAAAAGCTCTTCTTGAGTTTACAATAGACAGAATGCTTGATAAATATGAAGAAGTATTTAGGGAAATACAAAGATGAAAATACTCAGAATAATCTATGATTGGCCCAGGCCATGGCAGGGATTAGCACCGCATCCTTATGAATTAACAATTTCTCAGCTTAAAGCAGGGCATGAAGTTGAAATATTTTCAGGTTTTTGGCCTAAATCAGGGGGAGCTGAAAGACCGGGAAATATAAAAGTAAATACAGTAATAAGAGAGCCGTTTCCCGGAACAATATTTTTTACCAGCTCTGTATTGCTATTTTTCAAGTATTTGTTATGGAGAAGAAGCAATAAGGTTGATATAATTCATTCTCATGGGCATTTTGCTATTTGGATATATCTGTATCGTTACATACTTCAGAAGTATTTCCCTTGGTCAAAAGAATTAAAGACACCAATTGTTGTCCATTTTCATAATATCGCTCAAAGCAGGATGGATGAATTAAAAGAGAATAAGGCAGATATTAAAGAAATATCTAAAAGAATTTCCTGGCCTATGGAGATATTCTCCAATAAGTTATCCCTGAAAGTTGCCTCTGCCGTAATATTTGTATCAGAGAAGAATAGAACAGATGCAGTTACAATGTATAAAGCCGACCCTAAACGATCTTTTGTGGTAGAAACGGGAGTAAATCAAGAGATATTTCACAGTATCGGACAGGAGGAAAGGGATAAATCAAGAAAAGAATTGGGATTAGACATGTACGATAAAGTTATTTTGAATCACGGTATGATGCTTGAAAGAAAGAACATCCATCTTCTAGTTCAATCTGTACCGTATCTACCAAAACAATATAAATTGTTATTAGTTGGACCCGGAGATTCTGATTATCTTAACAAAATTGATGAGATCATCAAAAATAATAAACTGGAAGAGAGGGTAGTAAAAGTAGGTTACACACCTTATCCTGAAGCGCCGATAGCCTACCAAGTATCAGATTTGTTTTGTCTTCCTTCATCTTATGAAGGATTACCCAAGGCAGTTATGCAGGGATTGGCTGGAGGTGTACCCTGCTTGGTTGCGGGATTCAAACTGTCAGAAAATATATCAGGTTTGGAATATCTGGATAGTACGGATCCAAAACATATTGCAGAAAGAATAAAACAGTTGATAGAAAATCCTCCTTATGTAGATGTACAAAAGGTTATTTCTCTTTATTCTTGGGACAAAAGATCACAAGAAGTGGATAAAATCTATGACTTCGCGATTAAAAACTATCTTCTTTAACTACAAATTTATCTTCCTATTATTTTTATCCCTTCATATTATATTTTTTAATATAAATACAGCTGAATGGGGAGATTCTTATAGAATACTCAGAGCTTCGGAATTTGTTAGAAAAGGGGCTTACCCTTCCGATGAAAAGAGACCCCCATTGTTCTCAATATTATTAAGCATAAGACCTGCCGCACAAGATCAAATTGTCTGGGGGAGATTATTTATGTTTGCAGTTTCTGTTCTTTTTTATTTTTTATTTACTAAGTACGCAAGGATGTATATCAAAGATAATAATTATGCATTATTGGCAGTTCTTTATTTTATATTTAATCCAATAATATTTTACTGGTCTTTAAGAATAATGGCTGATGCATTCTTTGCCTTTTTAGCATTATTAGCATTGTATTGGTTAGCAAGCTGGAGAGATAGTCTGGATTTCGGGAAATTATTCCTCCTGGGATTTGTATCATCATTGGCTGTTTTAACAAGATTTGAAGGTTATTTATTATTTATTTCTGTTGTTGTAGGAATATATTTTGGTACAGAAAAGATTAGACTATCTTCACTTAGAATAAAAAATCTGTGGGTAAGATTAAAAAAATCTATCCTGAATATATTAATATACACAATAACATTTATTATAGTTTTAGCTCCTTATCTGATAAGCAAAGATCCATTGAAATCATCGTATTTTAAAGAACCTCTGAGTAGAAGTTATGATTTTACCAATGTGTGGATATATTTAGTATCATTACTGTTTATTTTTGGATCGTTATTTTCCTTTTTCTTTATATACAAAAAACCAAGACCATTTATATCATTTTTTCAACGAAATATATCAGCAGCAGTCTTTATAGTTTTAGAATTGTTACTTATTCTTTGGTGGCCTGCTGCCATACCCAGATTATTTACCTGTACCATTCCTTTTCTAATCATTCCTCTTGTGCTGTCAATAGAAGCATTTGTGAAAAAAAAGGAGAATATAAGAAATAAAGATTTACTTATTTTAATATTATTAATATTAATCTATTCAGTTAGCCAGTATTACCTAAAACTTCAGTTTTTAATTCCAGTAAAGACCAGTTTTATAGCAATAATATTATTACATATACTTATCATATTTTTGATTAAAAAGGGAAAGTATTTGTTATTCAATATATTGATAGTTATATCTCTATTCTTTTGGACTGTACAAACAGTAATACTTCACAAGGATATATATGCAGCGATAAAAGAAGCTGCAGAGTATTCAATAAATAATCTGGAAGGTGTTATAGCGTCAAATGACGCTACCTATCTTTATGAATGGTATCTAAATTATTATTCAGGCAACAAAGAGGCAAGATCTGTATATATAGGGGAAAAAGATATTGACGGTATTTTAAAAGGAGGAAACATTGATTATATATTGGTTACCAATGAGGATAATATAAGTCCAAGATTTAGTACATCGGACAGACAGGATCTCTATCTTATAAAAGATTTTAGGTATAATATCTCAGGAAGGGAGTTCTACGCCCGTATATATAAAATTGTGGAGATAAAATGAAACTATCGGTTGTTATACCTGTCTATAATGAAAAAAATACTATAGAAAAGATAGTTGACTTGGTAAGACAAGTTGAAGGTATTGATAAAGAAATAATTATTGTTGATGATGCGTCAAAAGACGGGACGGTAGAAATACTTAAAAAGATACAGGTGAAGTATCCGGATATTAAAATGTTTTTCAAAGAGGAAAATAAAGGGAAAGGCAATACACTTAAAATAGGGTTTAAAATGACAACCGGGGATTATGTCATTGTTCAGGATGCCGATTTAGAATATGATCCCAATGATTATTTAAAATTAATAAGAGCGCTAGAAGAAGAAAAGGTTGATGTAGTTTATGGATCAAGATTTAGTGGTAAATATGAAGATATGTCTAACCTTCATTACTTTGGAAATAAATTACTCACTCTATTAACAAATACTTTATTTGGTGTGATGCTTACTGATATGGAAACATGCTATAAATTAATCCCGGGAGAATTCGCAAGAAGCATAGAAATAAAAAGCTCCAGATTTGATTTTGAACCTGAAATTACTGCAAAGATATTAAGAAAGCACCTTACATTAAAGGAAGTTCCTATTAATTATAAAGGTAGAACAAAACATGAAGGTAAGAAGATAAGTTGGAAAGACGGTTTTTCCGCCCTTCTTACTCTAATAAAATTCCGTTTTTTTAATTAATGAAATTATTTAACTTGCTCAAGAATAATATAACTCTAATAATACTATTTGTATGGTTTGTTTTAGCTTTATTTATTAATATCCATATCAATATATTTAAATACAAAATATATGATTTCGGTAAATTTGATTTGGGGAACATGACTCAGATGGTATGGAATACTTTGCACGGGAGAATCTTGTATCTAACGGATTATTTTGGGGGAAATGTACCACGTTGGTCCATGAGTCATGTAGACCCCATATTACTCATTTTTGTTCCTATATTTGCAGTAGTGCAACATCCTTTAACTCTAGTATTTTCTCAGATATTATTGGTATTATCCTCTGCCTTTATAATCTATGCATTAGCTAACTTGGAATTAAAATCAAAAGTAGCTTCTCTTTTTATATCTTTGGCCTATCTTTTTTATCCAGCTATCGGATATTTAACTGCTCAGACAGGTTTTCATGGAGTTACAGCAGTAATATTTTTCTTTTTAGCCGGCTTTTATGTCATGGAGAAAATGTATAAAGAGAATAACTACACAAAGAAAAGAATTATATTGTTTTGGATTTTGATGATTCTCACAATGTCAGGAAAAGAGCAAATACCTTTATATACATTTGTATATAGTGTTTTTCTTTTCATACTTAGGAGCAACAAAATTACCAGGAAAATATCCATTTGGCTTGGAGTGTTATCGATAATATGGTTTATTTCAGCCTTTTTTATAATTATTCCCAGAAATGCCCACTATAGAATAGAAAGCTACCAGAATTTTGCCAGAAATTTAGGGATAGATACTCAAATAGCCAGAGATGTTGAAAATGATAATTATTTCCTGAGTAGATATGAAGCTTTTGGAGATTCCTATCTGGATATAGCTTTAGGTATTTTTCTAGATAATGAAAAGGCTGTAAGAATATTCTTCGGAGGTGATAAGATAAAGAATTTCAACCGTACATTTGAACCCTTATTATATTTGCCTTTTTTCTATCCTCAAATATTAATCATTTCTCTTCCGGATTTTTTAATAAACTACCTAACTTCTGCAGGGGGTATAGGAACAGCAGAAATTGAAAACCATAGAATATCAATGATTATACCTGTGTTATTTATTTCAATAATATACTCTATTAGTTTTATCAGCAGTCTTTTAATACCTGATGATTCAAAGAAGAAGATTAGATTGTTTATTAATATATTTATATCAATATCTATCCTTGGCATGTGTGTCAGAACTACATTTATATATAACAACCCCGTTTATCTATGGCTTAATCAGTCCCTGCATAAAAGATTTGAATTTATACCAATATTTGCTGATTTTGATAGAGAAACCATAAAAGAAGATGGGTTAGCTATAGGAACGGTGCATAGAATAGCCAACCTCGATAACAAAGATATTGAGTGTGCAAATAAAGTAGTAAATATGATACCAAAAGAAGCCTCAGTATCCGGACCTGATTATCTGGGTGCTCATTTATCCATGAGGGAAACTTACGCAATATTTCCCGCTTTATACAATACTGCTGATTATGTTGTTGTAGATGTCTTCTCTAGAAAGATATTTACTATTCTTGATATGAACACAAATGCAGTAAAGGATGTAGTGGGAAATCTTCTTAAAAGTGATGACTATCAACTTATCCTAGGTTGCGGTAATTTATTCGTTTTTGAGAAGAATAAAGATATTAAGAAAAGCGATATATTACCCTTGCAGGAAAGATCTGAATATCGTGAAAAAGTAAACTACGAAATATTTAATTCCTTGTACGTAGTTGACTACTCAATACCCGGTGAGTTAACCAGAGGGGTAAAAGATAAAGCTAAGATAGCTTATATTAGAAGAGAAAATAAAGATGTAGCGGACTATATCTTATACATGACTTACTACAATACTAAAACTGAAGAAATATATCAGGCAGCAAATCTTCCCTCCTTCTCAATTATGGAGCCCGAAGATTGGAATACAGGTCTTTACTATATTGAGGATATTGATATTGCTCTTCCAAAATACATGGATCCGGGTATTTACAGAGTATTTGTAGGCATGTCTAACAGGATAAGAACAAGGAATTTGTATTTGGGCGAGGTTGTGGTTAAATGACGGATATATGAAAGAACTTGGTAAATGGCAGATATTTAGCTTCATATCAAGGGGAATTGCTATGGCTATTGGTCTGGTCCAAGGTTTTATCATAGCGGCTGTTCTAACTAAAAATGAGTGGGGTATAGTACAAATAGCAGTATCTATAGGAGGGGCATTGGGTATATATCAACATCTGGGTTTGGCATCTGCCAGTACAAGAGAGATTTCTTCAGCAAAGAAAGATGAGGATGTTTTCAAAATATTCGTAACATCCACGATTATAAGATATTGTGTAACTCTTCCCATTGGAATAGGTCTGTTTTTGCTGGCAGGCTTTTTATCAGAAGATTTATATAAAAACCCGGAGATAAAATTACCGTTGCAGATTTATGCTATAACATTAATTTTTCAGGGAGTTCAGAGTATTTTAAATTCCGTTGTATCGGGGACAAAAAGATTTAAGCATTTATTTATATATCAGGCTGTAATATCTTTAGTAAGTTTACTGTTATATCTTCCTTTAGTATATTTCTTCCGAATAAACGGTTATTTCTATGCTTTTCTTCTATTTAATGTAATTGCTTCTATATCTCTTTCTTTTATTGCATTTAGACCATTAAAGGGTAAATTAATATTTCCTAGAAAAAGTGAATTATTAGCCCTTGTTAAAGAAATATTTTCCATAAGCCTAGCAATTTATCTGATGAAAATTATTTATACAAACTGGGAAAAATTAGGTACGAATGTCTTGGGATTATTTTTAGAACCGGAGATAGTTGCTACCTACGCTTTTGCGTTACTTTATGCCAAGAAATTAACAAGTATATCCGATTCAGTTACGGATGTTAATCTTCCTGTATTATCCGAAAAATATGTTAATAATTTTGATGAATATAGAAGTATATTTGAGAAGAATTTTAATAAAATATTTTCTTTAATATTATTTATTGCAGCATTTGCCTCATACTGGGCCCCTATTATTATCAGATTGTTCCTGAAGACTAAATACGATGATTCATTTCCTTTAATTCCCCCTATGATCTTTGCTTTTGTATTTTACTCGTTTCTTAACATAATTAATTCCAGTGTACTTATCCCGGCTAAGATGACAAAGAGCATGATAACCAGTTATATATCAATGATATTAGGTACCGGAATATTTTTTATTCTATTCAGAGGTATTATTGGTGTTCTTCCTGCCATGGCCTGGGGTATGGCGTTTGGAGCATTTATTTGTATTTTAATTATGCTTAGAGATATAGGAAAACACCTTTCCTTTATCTTTATAAACGTGGATCATGCAGCATTATTATTAGCATCATTTTCAGTAGCATTACTTTGTCCTATTGAGAATATCTGGATTAAACTAATAGGTTTTATATTCTTCGTCCCGTTGTTAATATGGGGATTCTTTGAATCTTCCTTTATCAGTAAAAATGATTGGAATTACCTTCTACGTAAGATAGGTAAAGGTTCAAATAATATTGAGAAAAGAACGGAAGATTAATATGTTTAACAATTATATTAGTTGTCTTTTTAATAAATGTAATTTAATAAATACAAAGAGGGGAAAGATAATACTGGTGATAGTAATTCTGATTCTTGTGTTTCTTATAACAAGAATACCTCTTCTATCCAGAGATGAAATAAATCCCGATGGAGTAAACTGGCATTATAGATCGCAACAGTTTATTGTCGGTTTAAAATCAGGGGATTTTCTAAAAACTTATCAGCACTACCACCCTGGTGTTACATTAATGTGGATTATGGGTATTCCAGTTGAGATGTACAAACAGATTACCGGTATAAATACATACGATATGTATAATTTTGAAGATTTTCACCTTATTGCTAAATGTTCCATAGTGTTTGTTCAGTTGTTACTGCATGGGATAATATTCTTTCTCCTTGCAAACATTACCGGATATAAAAAAGCTTGGTATTTTTCTTTATTGCTTTTACTGGAACCGTTCTTTGTTGGTAATTCCAGAATACTGCACATGGATGTATTATTTACTTTATTCATCTTTATAACTCTATTACTTCTATACCATTCTTTAAGGAAGGGTAAATCCATTTGGATAATGCTTTCAGGGATGTTTATTGCACTTTCTTTCCTAACAAAAAGTATAGGTATAGGACTTCTTCCTTTTGGTGTTTTATACATAATTATCTATTTTATTTTAGAAAAAAAGACACGATTAATTGCCCGATACTTGTTGTTGTTATTTTTATCTTTTACGGCTACTGTATTTCTTGTATTTCCTGCTATGTGGGTTAAACCATCGTTTGTTATTCAAGATATATTTTCCGAGTCAGAAAGAGTGGGTGTTAGGAAAGGACATACACAGATAATAATGGGAGAGGAAACTGAAAACGCCGGTTTTCACTTTTATCCTTTGGTTTTAGCAGTTAAAGTATCTCCATTTATACAATTGGGGGTATTTACATATTTACTATTAGTATTAAATAAATACATAAAACAAAGGAAGATTAATGATGGTTCTTTATGTTTATATTTGTCTATATTTTATATAGGTTATTTGCTAGTTATGTCTTTTCCCTCAAAGAAAATTGATAGGTATATGGTTCCGTTGTTTCCTTATTTGGTTTATATGGCAGTTGAGGGGTACTATATTGTTTTTAATAAAATAGTTCAGAGGAAAAAGACTATATCTATACTTTTATTATTTATATTATTCATATCTTTCGTAATAATCCCAAACATTAATTTATTTCCTTATCTTTTTACATATACAAACCCATTGTTTGGATCTCCGGATAAAGCAAATAAGATTATTGCCCAAAAACCCTTTGGTATGGGCATTTTTGAGGTAAAAGATAAAATCATGAATAAATATGCTTTATATGGTAGTAAGGATAAGGACAATTATCCTAAGTTGGGATTTATTGATATTAAACCTATTGAAGCAATATATCCTAATTCAAAAGTATTTAATATTAGAGAGACCGGATTAGGAAGCTATGATTATGTTGTACTGGGAGTTAATGAGAATCTTACTGAAGAAATGCTTAATGATTCAAGATATACTTTAGAAAAGGATCTATCTTTTTATATAAACGGTTTAGAATATTGGAGAGTATATGTTAAAAAACCCAGGTAAAATACTAACCATAATCTTACTTTTAGGATTAGTACTTCGTTTAGCAGGTATAAATCATAGTTTTCCTTTTATCTTTCATCCCGATGAACCTACGATAATTAGATCAGCTTTGGGTGTTAGATTCGATCCTAATCCCGGACATTTTGATTGGCCCCATCTTTACATCTATCTTAATTATTTTGTATACATGTTCCTTGCTTTTATAAGGGATTTTCTGGTTAATGTGGGGTTGAAAGAAATAGTATCATCGGCAGTTCCTATACTATGGAACGATGATTTAATATTTTATCTCATAACCAGGATACTTACTGCTGTATTGGGGGGATTTACTGTAATACCGATATATTTAACAGGTAAAAAACTTTTTAATGAAAGGGTGGGTCTTCTTTCAGCATTGTGCTTTTCAGTATTCCCTTATCATGTGTGGCATTCTCATTATTCCCTGTCTGATGTTCCTATGACTTTTTTACTATCTTGGGCTATATATTTTGCCTCCAGAATATTAACTGAAGAAGATTTTGGTAATTACAGCCGGTCAGGTTTTTATTTCGGTTTATCAGCTTCTACAAAATACAACGGTGGTTTGGGTGTATTTATTATTCCGCTTGCTCATATTATAAGAAATATTTCTCATAAAGTACTAAGGGTTCCCAAGGAAAATTATTATTCGTTATTTCACTCATTATTGTATATAGTCGGTGCAGCATTATTTTCTATTCTTGGTTTTATTATAGGCACGCCATATTCAGTATTGGATTATAAAACATTTATACGTACTGATGGGCCAAAGGGAGCTTTGTGGCAGTTTACTAATGTAGGATCTATAAACATACTGGAGCATAGGGAAGAGTTTATAAGAAGAATTGTTGAAAATGTGAATGCCAACCTAGGTTATGTAGTTATACCTGCGGTAATATTTTGTGTATTTCTTGTATTATTTAGATTTATATTCAAAAGATATTCAAAAGATGATTTTCATTTATTGTACCTTCTAATACCCGCGTTATTATTTCTTATATATATCACCGGATATGATAAAAATAGAGCCCATTATTATTTTATTATGTATCCATACTATTCTATTGTCTTTGGCTATATTGTAAGCTGGTTGTTTAACATTATTTACAATAAAGTAAAGCTTTTATCTTTTATTTATTTATTGTTAATATTCTTTCCCCTTTTTTTAGAAGGTGTTAAGTCTTCCTATAAATTTTATAATAACGATAGTAGGGTTGTACTTCTTAACTGGTCAAAAAATTATATTAAACCCGGATCAAGTATTTCTTATACGGGAGATGGATTAAGCGAGGTTGTGAAAACAATAGATAGATATGCTATATCTGTTAATGACTTAAGAACATACCAACCTGATACACATTTCTATATATCATTGGAGGAGAAATCTCCGGTGGCTGGTTATTATAATATTCTGAATATCGATAACACCTACCATATAGGCCCAGATATATTTGTATATCAAAAGAAATGAAAAAATTTAAATGGGAAATATTAATATTTGTACTATTTATTCTATCCAGAATACCTGGTATGGGGCATGATAATTTCACTACCGATACATGGAAATGGAAAAGTCGTTCTTATGATTTCGGTACAGGAGTATTTGAGATGAAGTTTGAGAAAACTTTACAAAAGTACCATCCCGGAGTAACTCTTATGTGGATAGGTACAATGGGGGTCAAATTTTATAATTTATACTATGACTTAGTATATAAAACACCTCCTCCCGATAATAATATATCCGTAGTTTTTGGATTAGATTTTACTCAGAAGCTACTGCTTACCATTGTTATTTCACTTGCTTTAGTATCAATATATGAAGCATTAAAGAACATTTTTAATTATAAGGTAGCTTTATTGTCTGTTCTATTTATATCGCTGGAGCCTTTCTATGTATCTCTAACAAGAGTATTTCATTTAGAAGGATTATTATCCACTTTTATGCTGGCCAGTACTCTTTGGCTGTATTTATATTATTTAAAAAACTCTAATAAATATCTTTTATACTCAGGAATATTTGCAGGATTATCCATTTTAACAAAAACCACTGCATTATATTTACTCCCTTTTTCTTTTATCTTTCTGTTAATTGTTAAATTGAAAGAAACCACACATAAAACAGAATCAGGAAAATTTAAATTTAGCCATTTTTTAAGAATATACTTATTACCTCTATCAATATGGTTTTTTACGTTAATTACTACAATATTTATTTTGTGGCCAGCTCTGTGGGTCGATCTAGTTGGAGTGTTTGAAGCTATATACAGAGGTATTACTGTAATAGGAATAGAAAGAGAACATATTCAGTATTACTTTGGCCGTTTAGTAGAGAATCCGGGAATATCGTTCTATCCTGTGGTATTTTTGTATAAATCATCTGTTTGGCTTCTTCTAGGGATAATAGGCTGTTTATGGGTATTAAAAAAACTAAATAAACAGGAGAGGAATTTTATTATTTATCTTATTTTCTATTCTGTTTTTTATATTGTGGCAATTTCTATACCCGGTAAAAAATTAGATAGATACATAGTTCCGTCAATAGCATCCCTTTCAATAATACCCGTATTTTTTTATAAAGTAATTTGGAGTACTTTGGATAGATTCAAGAAAGAGAAGATAAATCCTATAAAAATACTGTTTTTATTATCCTACGCTACCTTATTAATTGTTACTTTAGTAACAATGCATCCCGATTACCTTTCTTATTATAATCCTCTGTTTGGAGGATTGAGAAAAGGTATTAATGTTCTTGAGCCAAAATGGTTAATAGGAAGGGGGGAGATAATTAATTATTTCTCGGATATTCAAAATGAAGGTAAATTCAATAAAAGCACAGACAGTTCAATAGAGGAAATAATTGATACCGGAGAGATATCATCAGTATTAACAGTAGGTTTTCCTGAGAAATATTACACACAGATATGGCCTTTCTTTAGAGAAATAGGAGCTTGGGCAGTTATACAAGATATGACTCCTCAAGCCAAACATGCTCAATACTTTGTTTACCCTGTATGGGATGATGATAGTGAAAAGGAAGTAAGATTTGATATCAAATATGTCACCTCTATTTCTGTGAGAGGTATTCCGATATACTCGGTATATAAAAGAATATGACAGCAATCGAAGAACTAAAAGAAAATCCTATGGTTAGAAGAATTGTTACCAGCGAAACTGTTAAACAGGCAGCTTTGATTGGTATTGGTACTATACTTGGATCATTTTTCAGCTATCTTCTTCAATTTTTCCTGGGAAGAACATTATCAGTTTCTGATTATGGTACGTTCTCTGCGCTTCTTTCTTTATCATATTTGATTAATGTACCGGCAACAGTGCTGGGAATATCAATAATTAAAAGAGTTGCTACCTATACAGCTGCTAAAGATAATCAGACCACTACGCATGTTTTTAAGGGATTATCCCTGGGATCAATAATTATCGGCCTTTTTGTTACCGTTATTATCCTATTATTTTCGGATTATATAGAACATAGGATGAATATCGACAACGGCTTGTTAATAGCTTCATTTGCAGTGGCAATGGGATTTTCTTTCATCAGTGTGATAGGACCATCTTTTCTACAAGGGGTATTAAAGTACGATAAATGGGCTTTATACTCAGTAATATTTAGTTTCCTTAGAGCTGTTCTTGGTGCATTGCCTGTAATAATAGGTTTGGGTTTAACATATGTATTCCATGGCTTTTCTTTAAGTATATTGATTTCATATGCATTTGCATATTTATTGCTAAAAAATATTTTCGTTAAAGTAGAAACGAAGAAAATGTGGCCGGAATATCAAAAGATACTATTCTTTGGATTTTCTACATTTATGATCTCAATGGCTTTAAATATTATAAATAATATTGATATGGTATTAGTGAAGAGATATTTTGATTCTGTTACAGCAGGATATTATGCAGGAGCGATTACTGTAGGTAAAATACTGTTGTTCGCAAGTACGCCCATAAGCACATTGATGTTTCCGGCAATATCCGCAATATACGCCAGAAAAGAAAATTATTTACATAAACTAAAACAATTAGTATTTCTTCAGATAATTATATCTATTGCAGGATTACTAATATTTGAACTATTTCCATATAAGATAACAACAATATTTTTTGGAGAATCTTTTATAAATTCCGTACCTTATTTAAAATATTTAGCTGTATTTATTACTATTTATATATGGATTAATTTTCTTGTACTATTTTTCCTATCAATAGAAAAGACGAGGATTTACCTTCTTCTTTTACCCGGAATAGTTATTCAGTACATGTTAATTTATTTATTTCACAATGACGCGTTTGATGTGATAAATGCAAATATTATCGGAGCAGGGTTTTCTGCTCTTATTCTTCTTATATATCTGTATATCACGATAAAAAAGGTTCAATATACCTGTTATAATAAGTAAAACCTGCCCATCCTATAGACAATGATAATAAAGGATGAAAACAAAAAGGATCTAGTATCCATTGTGATACCGGCCTATAAACAGGAAAAGACAATCAAAAATGATATTGAAAATATATATAATGCAATGTCCCAGACAAGATGGGAATTTGAAATTATTGTTGTAGTAGATGGATTGGTTGACAATACTTTTGGTGAAGCAAAAAGTATAGATAGAGATAATGTATTGATCTATGGATATGAGGAGAATAAGGGTAAGGGATTTGCTATACGCTACGGAATGGAGAAAACAAGGGGCGATATCATTGCATTTATAGATGCGGGAATGGACATTAATCCTAATGGTATTTCCATGATTCTGGAGCATATGGAGTGGTACAATGCCGATGTTATTGTAGGAAGTAAAAGACACCCCGTATCAAAAATAAACTATCCGTTCTTTCGCAGATTTTATTCCTGGGGATATCACACATTAGTGAGAATATTATTTGGACTAAAGTTAACGGATACACAGACAGGATTAAAAGTATTCAGAAGAAATGTAATCGCATCAGTACTCCCCAGATTAGTAGTAAAAGAATTTGCTTTTGATGTTGAGATACTATCTGTTTGCAGATACCTTGGGTTTACTAGGATATATGAAGCTCCTATAGAATTGAATTGGGATTCAAGAAATACCAATTTCACACCATTGTTGATTTTTGACAGGCACATAAGATATATGCTTATTGATACCCTGGCAATATATTATCGTATGTATGTTTTAAATCAGTATTCAGATAAGAATAAAAGTAAATGGATAAAAATGGATAGTATACATCCGATATATAGTGAGCAATATAAATATAAATTAAGATTTAGTATTATTATTCCCGTAAGAAAAATAAATGAATATTTGGAGGAATCAATTCCCTACATTAAAAAACTGAACTATGATAATTTTGAAGTTATTATAATTACGGATGAAAAGTGTGATTATGATTTTAATGATGATAGATTCAGAATAATTACATCGGGGGAAAAAGGTCCCGGAGAAAAGAGAAATATCGGAGCAAGGGAATCAACAGGGGACATACTGGCATTTTTGGATGATGACGCTTTTCCGGCTTATGATTGGTTAAACCAGGCCAGATCTACATTTGTTCGTAATGATATTTATGCTGTTGGGGGACCTGCTATAACACCAAGAAAAGTATCACTTTTAGAAAAGATATCTGGAAGAATACTAGAATCATGGTTATGCAGCGGACCGACAGGTTATAGATATTTTCCGGATAGAAAAAGAATGGTGAAAGATTTTCCTAGTGTTAATTTACTAATTAGAAAAAGTGTATTTGAAAGAGTGGGAGGATTTACGGAAGAATTTTGGCCCGGGGAGGATACAAAATTATGTTTAGATTTAATAAACAGTGAAGGAAGTGATATTTTATATGATCCAAATGTAGTTGTATTTCATCATCGCAGGGAATTATTTATACCTTTTTTATCCCAGATATCCAGATATGGAAGACACAGGGGTCAATTTGCCAGAATATTTCCAAAAACATCAAGACTGATTGGATATTTTATACCCTCGTTATTTATCATGGGATTATTTATTGGATTATTTGTTATTAATATTCATTATATATTATCAACTATCTATTTTAGTATTACTGCATTATATCTGATAGTTTTATTCCTGGAATCATTAAGAGCTCTATTTTTAGAAAGAAGTATAAAAGCATCTATATTATTTATTATAGGTGCAATGGAAACTCATATAGTATATGGAGTTAATTTTATGATGGGATACTTCATACGTCCAAAGCTAAGATTAAGAAAGATAGATAAAAAGAGTGGAAAGTATATTGAAGGTTAATTGCAAAGAATATATATACTTAATAATATAGAATAGATGTTATGCTGAATATTTTTTGACATTATGTTAACCTATAATCCATGTATAAAGTAGTTATTGGGTATCCCCCTATAGACCAGAGTAAAGGAACACCTCTTTTATCTCAAAATAGACAATTTCAATATTTTAACCATCCTACATACATATATCCAATGGTGCCTGCTTACGCGGCCTCTCTAGCTAAATCTAAAGGATACGAAGTTGTATGGATGGATGGTATAGCAGAAAAGAAAAAGTATTCTGAATGGATTGGTGACTTAGTTAAAGAAAATCCCAATCTTTTAATGATAGAGACAAAAGCTCCAATAATTAAATATCACTGGAAAGTAGTTGATGAATTGAAAGGATTACTTCCAAATTTAATTATAGTAATAGTAGGAGATCACGTTACCTACGATCCTATAGAGACGCTGGATAGTTGTAATGTTGATTATATTATTACAGGGGGAGATTATGATTTTCTTCTTACCGATCTATTGGAATCTATAACCAAAAAATACAATCTTCCTTCGGGCATATGGGGAAGAAAAGAAGATAAGAGAATACCTTGGAATGATAATATTCCTGTATTCAATGACAAATATAAGACAACAGGTACAGCTGTATTAGAACATAATTTGGACTTACTGCCCTTTATTGACAGACAGTTGACAAGATGGGAGCTATATTCTAAAGAAAATGGAAATTATAAATATTACCCCGCTACATATATGTATTCTGGAAGAGATTGCTGGTGGAATAGATGCACATTTTGTGTATGGGATCATACTTTAAATCCCAGAGGTTCATACAGAAGATTTTCTCCCGAACGTCTTTTTTCTGAAGTAAAACATGTTGTAGATACATTGGGAGTAAAAGAAATATTTGATGACGCAGGCACTATGTTTATAGGTACTGCTTTAAAAAAATTCTGTGATCTGATGATTGAATCGGGTTATAACAAAAAAGTAGTTTATGGATGTAATATGCGAATAAATGCATTAACTAGGGAATATTATGATTTAATGAAAAAAGCAAATTTCCGTTTCATACTCTACGGAATGGAATCTGCTAATCAATACACTTTAGATAAACTGGATAAAGGATTAAGGATAGAAGACATCGAAAAAAGATTAAAGGATGCAAAGGAAGCGGGATTAGAACCTCATATCACAGTAATGCTGGGATATCCTTGGGAAGATGAAACTATGGCATTGAATACAATAAATATGGCTAAGGATCTATTTAGAAAAGGTTACGTAGAAACTATGCAGGCAACTATAGTAATTCCTTATCCCGGAACACCCTTGTATAAAGAATGTATAGAGAAAGATTGGTTTCAAGTAAATCCCAAGGATTATGAAATGTTTGATATGAGAGGACCGGTTATGAAAATACCCTTTTCAAACGATAGATTGTTGAAGTTAACCAGAATACTTTATTCTTCTTTCCTAACTCCCCGATATTTACTTAAGAGAATTACAGCTGTTAGAAATTGGAATGATCTAAAATATTTAATTATTTCTGCATTTAAACTACTGGGCCACTTAAAAGATTTTTCCGATCCATCTTCTTTCAAGTAGTAAAATGCATCTATGAATAAGAAGAAAATATCAATACTAATACCTGTCTTAAACTCCGGATCTGTTTTGGGAAAATGCTTAGAATCCATTTCTATTCAAGATTATCCTAAGGAGAATATAGAGATAATAATTGCAGACGGAGGTTCCAGTGATGATTCACTGGATATTGCCGGAAGATACGGAGCGTTTATAGTTCCGAATGTTTTAAAAACCGGGGAGGCTGGGAAAATGGCAGCTCTTAAAGCAGCCTCAGGAGAATATATGGCCCTGATAGATTCGGATAATATCCTACCGGATAAAAATTGGCTTAAATCCATGATCTTACCCCTGGAAGAAAACATAAATGTATTAGGAAGCGAGCCTATTTCCTACACCTGGAGAAAAGAAGATGGATTTATAGCAAGATATTGTTCATTAATGGGTTTGAACGATCCCCTAGTTTATTTTTTAGGGAATTATGATAGGCACAATATCCTAAGCGGTAAGTGGACAGAAGTTGAAAGGGAAGAAAAGGATTGTGGAGAATATATAAAAATAATATTTACTAAATTCCCTCTTCCAACAATCGGAGCTAACGGTACTGTATTTAGATCAGAATATATTAAAAAATATACAGATAGAGATTATTTATTTGACATTGATATACTATCGGAAGAATTAAAAAAAACAGGGAAGATAGAATTTATTAAAGTTAAGACAGGAATAATTCATACTTATTGTGAATCAGATGTTAGTAAATTCGTTAAGAAACAGATTAGAAGAGTCAGGGACTATAATTATTATTCATTAAAGAAAAACATAAGGGAATATAACTGGAATAGTATGGATATATCAGGAAAAAAACCCTGGGGAATAATTAAGTTTTCTATTTACTGTGTATTAATATTTCCCTTGGTTGCACAATCAATAACAGGATTTTTAAAGAAAAGAGATTATGCATGGTTTTTTCATATACCTGCTTGTATTCTTACATTCCTGATATATTCATGGTACCGTTTGTTTGGTTATATCTATACAAAGGAGATGGATAGAAGAAAATGGAAACAGTAAAAATATGAACAAAAGCAAAAAAATATTAATTATAAGCCCGTTTGCCAGACCAAACATTGGCGGTGTGGAAACACACATTGATAAAATAATCTCGTGCACAAGGGATAAAGAGTACTATCCTGTTGTATTAACATACCAACCGATAACAAATAAAGGTAAGGGATTAAAACATGAATACGGAGACGGATATGAATATCATCGTACAAATTGGTTTGGTATAGGATTATTCAGTAAAATTGAGAAATATTACCCTCTTACTTTTCTATATCTATTCCCCGGATTATTTATATGGTCTCTAATATATTATTTGAAACACTATAAGGATATTTACTGTATTCATGCTCATGGTTTAGTGTCTGCTTTAATAGCAGTATTATTATCTAAAATACACATTAAGCGTGTAGTAGTAAGTACCCACGCTATATATTCTTTTAAAGATAGAAAATTACTCAGCCGCCTTGTTAAATTCATACTAAAATCCTGTGACGGTTTAATTCCAGTTTCTGAGATGTCAAAGAAAGAATTAATAGAGATGGGAATTGAAGAAAATAGAATATCAGTATTTGTTAATTGGATGGATACGGAAATATTTAAACCCTACAATAAAAATGAAGTAAAGAGGGAGTTAAATATACCTTTTAAATATAATTTTGTATTCGTAGGCCGTTTATTGGAAAAGAAGGGAATTAAATTATTTCTTGAAACCGGAGAGAAGTATAAAGATTATGGATTTCACATAGTAGGGGGAGGGGATTTGGAGGGAGAGGTTAGGGAAAAAGCATCGAGGAATAAAAATATCATGTATTATGGTTTTCTTAGACATAATAGTGAGGAAGAAATGAAGAAATTAGTATATTTATACAACGCCTGTGATTTTATGATATCCCCCTATCTTTATGATGAAGGATACGCTGCAGTATTAATTGAATCACTATCTTGTGGGACACCGTTAATTGTTACCGGAAGAGGATCCCCGCCTTCTTTTCTAAATGATTCCGTAGCGTATTATCTCTCTCCCAATCCCACAAGTGATGAGTTAATCGAAGCAGTAAGATATTTGACGAACGAAGGGAATAATATCTATAGGACAGATATATGCAGAGATTATGCCTTAAAATACTTCAGTCCTAAAAATGCCGATATTATTTTTAAAATGTATGAACCAAATAGATAAAATATTAAGTAAAGTAGGTGACTTAAACTTTAGAAGAAGAGTTCTAAAGATACTGGAATATTTGGATATAAGGAAAGAAGATAAAGTTTTGGATGCAGGATGCGGGGAAGGTTTTTACCTGATGCTTATTAAAAATATATATCATTGTGATATAACAGGTATTGATAATGATGACAGAATATTATCTCAAGCAAAGAAGTGGATAAAAGACAGCGAGGGTATAAAAATAGTAAAAGGAGATATTGATGAAATGGAATTTCCCGATAACACTTTTGATAAAGTTATATGCTCTGAAGTATTGGAGCATATTAATAACGATAGGAAAGCAGTAGATGAGTTATACAGAGTTACTAAACCGGGAGGTATTCTTGCAGTTACGGTTCCAAATAGTAATTATCCCTTGTGCTGGGACCCTTTGAATAAGGTTAGAGAGAAGCTTAATTTAGGGCATTTTAACCCTTTGAGTGAAGTCTGGGGAGGTATATGGGCTTATGATCATAAAAGACTTTATTCTGTTGATGATGTAGTGGGGTTAATAACTGCAGCTGGATTTAAAGTAGATAAAGTTCAGGTGTTAACACACTACGGATTCCCCTTTAATCACTTACTTCTTGTATTAGGGAAACATTTCTATACCAAATTGAATTTATCTGAAGAAATTAAAAATAGTATGGAAAAATTTAAATGGAATGAAGAGAGTGAGAAAAATAATACCTCCTTACTTTATAATTTGATACAACTTGTATTTAATATTCTGAAGAAGATTGATTCTAAAAATGATAGGGAATTTGATCTTAATTTGTCTACGATGGCAGTATCAATTAAAGCAGTAAAACCATAACTATGAAAAATAAAATATTATTTATTTCAAATTCCATTGTAGGTAAAAATCCCGGTATTAGCGGGGGAGAAAGTAGATTTATTGAATTGGGAAAGAATTGGCAGAAAAAAGGATACGAGATTCATTTAATGAGTTCGGAAAGTGGAAAAATACTGTGTGAAAAAATGGGGTTAAAGGTGATTCTTCATAGAATACCCAGCTCTTATTCTGAAGGAAGATGGGAAATAATTAAACGAACAATACAGCTGTTATTCTACGTACCGACAATATTGGAAGAATTCAAAGAAGGTATTGTTTACAGTACCTCTGAACAGATTTATGATGTATGGCCCGGTGTATTTCTTAAATTATATAGGGGAAAAAATATTAAATTTGTATCTGCTGTCCACTGGCTTCCCCCTTGGTTTTTTTGGTTAAGAAAATCATCAACTTGGTTGAATTCTATGCTTTTTCTCATGAGTGAAAGAGCCGGATTATACCTAGCCTTTGTTTTTGCAGATAAATTATTTCCGGTTTCCAAAGATACTTTTTATGATATGAAGAAAAACATGATTTTGGGAAATAAAATACATATTGTTAAGTGTGGTGTTAACATCAATGAGATAGAAGACATAAAGAAGAAAGTGTTCGGAAGAAAAGGTGAATCTCATAAATATATTGTAGTGAACAAGAAATATGATGCAGTCTTTATGAAGAGAATACAGAGAGTAAAAGGTATTTTTGATTTGATAGAAATATGGGAGCAGGTAGTTAAACAGAAGAATAATGCATCATTATTAATTATTGGGTCCGGTATTGATGAGAATGAAGCTAAAAGGATCGTTAAAGAAAAAGGATTGGAAAATAATATTAAGTTCACCGGTGCAGTATACTCAGCCAAGGAAAAATACACTTATATAATGCAAAGCAAACTATTTTTGCTCCCGTCTTATGAAGAAAACTGGGCTATTGTAATAGGCGAGTCCCTGGCATGCGGTACCCCGGTAATTACATACAATTTATATGAACTTGAAGAGGTATGGGAGGACTCTATAGAATTTGTTGAACTAAGTGATATATCTGCTTTTGTAGATAGAGTAATAAAATTACTGAATGATGACAACTTACTTAAAGATAAATCAATTAGAGGGCAAGAATACATCAAAAGATATGATTGGAAGCAAATAGCTGATGCGGAGATTGAATTAATTAACAAATAACATGAGTTTTAATAATTTAAAACAATACAACAAGGAATATATACTAGATGATCAGGAAATATCCAGAATTGAAGTTATAAAAAAAATAATCGGTAAAGGAAATAAGGTATTAGATTTGGGATCAAGGGAAGGACACATATCCGAGGTACTGAGAAATATGGGAAACGATGTAGATTGTATTGAAATACATCCCGGAAATATATCTTTATTAAGAAAAAAAGGATTTAAAGTGTATGATTGTGATTTAAATACTGAATGGGCTGATAAGATGCATGACGCTTATGATATTGTGTTTGCCGGGGAAGTAATTGAACATTTGTTTCAAACAGATATTTTTCTAGAAAATGTATACAAGGTGCTAAAACCTAACGGTATATTTGTTATAACAACGCCAAATACAGCATCTTTGGGAAGACGCTTATTATTATTGTTAGGAAAAAATCCGGCGTTAGAAACTTCTACAAGAGAAAACGAAGCCGGGCATATAAGGTATTTTGTATACTCATCTCTAAAAAAGATATTAGAGGAGAATAAATTCAAGGTGATAAATCATTGCTCTGATATTGTTAATTTAAGTTATTCAGGTAAATTATCAAGCAGGGTATTAGCCAAATTATTTCCCTGTTTAGGAAGATCTATAATTCTTAAGACAATTAAGAACTAGGGGAATATACTTCGTAACTATGAAGAAGGAAATATTTACAGACATCATTAAAATATTCTTATCTTCCTTTTTTATCTTTCTATTTTCTTGGCTGCTATTTTATTCTGTAAATATTAATAAACTAGCTGTTCAATCAGAAGATACTCTTCCCGCAATGTTTCTTCCTCTTTCCATTGTTAAAAGCCATACGTTGTATCTTGATGAGTATTACGATATGTTGATTCAAAGATACCCCCATCCCGATGATAAGGATTATATTAAAGGATTAACTCCATTTTATCTAAAGAAAATAGGAGACCACTATGCTTCGGCATTTCCTATAATAACGCCGATAATATCTATTCCCCTCTATATTATACCGGCCCTATCCTCAATGGAGATAAACTGGCAGAATATAATATTTCTATCTCATTTAAGTTCGTCTATTATAATGTCCCTTGCCGGGTCAATGTTTTATGTTTTATTAAGAAAAGGACTTAACACTGGCAGAAGAATTGGTATCCTGGGATCTCTCATTTATTTATTTGCAACTATAAATTACGCATTAATATCCCAGGCAATGTGGCAGCATGGTACAGTTCAGCTTTTTCTCATATTGGCCACACTGTTTTGGATATATTCATTACGTGAAGATAAGATACTCAACTATATTTTGTTCGGATTGTTCTCCGGGTTAGCTATCTTATCAAGACCTACAGCAGTAATTACTTTTTTAATATTATTAACAGCCGCAGTATTGTATAAAACAAAAGAGAAATACAGGGAGATAACAAACGTACAAATAAAATCAATTGTATTAAATAAGAAACTATTAAGTTACCTATTTTATACTATCCTAGGCATCCTGCCTTCTGTATTATTTTTTATTTGGTATAACAACACATTTTATCAAAATATATCTAATCAGGGATATGCAGACCAATTGCTTGGAAGTTGGCTTTCTCCTTTTCCTCAGAGTTTTTTAGGGGTATGGTTTTCACCCAGCAAGGGTATACTAATCTACTCGCCAATATTCGTGTTCTCACTTATGGGGCTTACCCAATCTCTAAAGAGGAAGGAATATAGAAACGTAATATTTTTTATTATTATATTGATTCATACTTTAGTAATATCATTATGGAAGCATTGGTATGGAGGGTGGTCGTTTGGGTATCGCATGTCTTCCGATATAATCCCGTATCTCGTATTTATGATAGTACCTTTTTTAAATTCTGATTTATTTAGTAAATATAAAAAATTATTTTATATTCTTTTTGCTATATCAGTATTTATTGAAATCATGGGAATAATATTTTTCGATGGAATATGGCATGCAGCTTATGATAAAGGTTTTAGAGATACTTCCTGGTTGTGGTCAATTAAAGATTCGGAAGCTTTATTTAATATTAGAAGAGTGTTGGTCAAGGCAGGGTTGATGGAAAAAGCCTGCCCACGCTGTCTTTGATGATAACCCCCTTTTATTGATACAATAACAGTTGAGATATGCGTCCTCAAAGCCGTAAATACAATATAATCTGTCTATCTAACCAATTGTGGGATTATCCCCTATGGACGAATAAAAGACATGTAATGGGGAGATTGGCGGAGAAGGGGCATAGTGTGTTATTTGTGGATCCGTTTCTCAATATTGGAAGAGTATTTCTAAAGCATGTGTTTAAGAAAGAATGGACACTAAGGAGGTTAGCAACAAGAATTAAGAAGGATTTTGGAGTAACTATATACACTCCTTTAAATGCGATCCCATTTGGTTATAAAGCTACAGAATTATATATAAAAAAAATAAATAAGATCTCAGAGAACATATTTGATTCTTCAAGAAAAACATTACTTTGGATATATAATGTAGAGATTACTGATATTGATAAATATATAAAGGGAATCAAACACGATTTTCTTATTTATGATTGTGTAGATAATTATTCAGCTTTTCCAAGATACGATACCGCTGACAAAAAAAGAAAGATTTCAACGCAAGAGAAGTATTTGGCCGAAAAAGCGGATGCTGTTTTTGCTTCAGCTCCCGGTTTAGTTGAGAAGATGAGGAAGTTTAATCCCAGAACATTTTATACTCCTAACGTTGGGGATTATGAGAGATTTAAGAATACGCTTTCTTATAAAAATCAAATACCGGAGGAAATTAAAAGAATACCGGAACCTAGAATAGGATTCACCGGAGCAGTTGATGAGTATAAGTTTGATACCGGTTTATTAAAAAAAGTTGCATCTGATTATCCGGGCTATTCTTTTATAATAATCGGTCCCATGGCTTTAAAGGAAAGAGAAGCAAGTAAAAAAGCATTAGGAGTTGAGGATCTTAATAATGTTTATTATTTTGATTCAAGACCATACGATCAGATGGTCAAATACACTGCAGGTTTTGATGTCTGTATAATACCTTATCAAATTAATGAATATACAGTTGGAGGATGTTTTCCAGTAAAATTTCATGAGCAATTAGCAGCAGGAATTCCGGTTGTAGTAACCGACTTACCTGCTTATGCACCTTTCTATGATGTTTGTTATATCTCCAAAAGTCATAATGAGTTTTCCCAAAATATTAGAAGAGCATTACAGGAGAATTCTCCTGAGAAGGTGAAGGAAAGACAAAAGATAGCTAAAGAGAATACATGGGACGGTAAGGTAAATAACATGATTAAAATTATCAATAGTTTGATATGAAAATTCTTTATGTTTTCAATTCAGGAAAGATGGGAGGTATGGAAAGACATGTACTGGATCTGGTTTCCGGTATGAAGAATAATGG
>DBQJ01000003.1:109128-109779 GCA_002305205.1 candidate division WWE3 bacterium UBA1397
AATTTTGATATTGATATACCTTATATAATATCCCTAAAGGATTTTATTAAAAAAGAGAAAATAGATGTGGTGCACGCGCATGAATTAAAAGCTGTAATTAATACATTAATAGCGGGAAAATTGGCAAATACTAATAACATAATTACACATACCCACACACCTATATCTACATGGAAAATAAATAGTATTAAAAAAATGATTGATTATAAAATATATTCATTTCTTATAAATACATTATCCTATAAAGAAATTGCATTAACAGAATCAGTAAAGAAAGTAAAAATCAGAGAAGGAATACATGAGGATAAAATAGCTGTAATACCAAATGGCATAGACACGCAAAAATTGGATGTAGCTGATGAGGATAGGAAATTATATTCAAAGGAAATAAGAGAAAGACTATTAATTCCTCAAGATAGCGTAATATTCGGATGTATAGGAAGGCTGACAGTAGAGAAAGGTCATTCGGTAGCAATAGAAGCATTTGCTAAATTAGTAAATGAGAGTGTGTATCTAAAGGACAAAATTAGGCTGCTTATAGCCGGAGGGGGGATTTTGGAGAATAAATTAAAGGAATTGGCAAAAGAATTAAAGATAGAAGATAAAATTATAATTACTGGTGTATTCAAGGAAGAAGATTTGAAAAAATAT
>DBQJ01000005.1:0-9798 GCA_002305205.1 candidate division WWE3 bacterium UBA1397
CTTACTTCCTGTTCTGTAAATTTATCGTTTCTCAGATTAAAATACAGGCCGTAGTAAATGCCTTGTAGGGGAAATCTATAATCATTAAAAGATTCCACTTTCAATGGATTTAATGAAGTAAATCCATCAATCTCTCCTAAACGTGCTGCTGTCAAAATCTCCTCATCATTAGAATAATACCTAAACACTATCTTCTTTATATCTATATCTTTGTTGGTGCTGGCTAACACCACTTGCCTAATAATGTTTCCTGTCCTTTTTATTCTAACTACTCTGAAATCACCGCTCGATATAGGTTTAAGAGAATTCATTTTCTCTTCTGCTTCTTGAGGCATTACTCCCACAGTTAATAGTGAAAGGAATGGTGCATATTTATTGGGCAGTGTATATCTCACTGTTAAATCATCAACCTTATCTGTAGCTACACCCGATAAATCCTGTACTTTAAATGAGGTATATATTAGGTCATCTGCTGTAATTCTAGTACCGTCTGTCCACTTCTGATTATCTTTTATCTTTATTGTATATATTAAACCATCAGGGGACACAGACCAGGTTTCAGCTAGATCGGGAACTGTTGAACCATAGATATCATATTTAAACAATCCTCTGTATATTAACCCTGATATCATACGGTCATTTTGAGATTTGGCTTTACTGGGCAGAAATGATTCAGGTTGTCCTGTAATACCTTCTGTATATTTAGGAGTAGGCGTTATTGCCAATATAATTGAATATATTGCTAAAAATATGTTTTTTAATATTTCCATAGTACGAGGCAATTTTATCAAATTTATACTAATTTTGATGTATAAAAGAATGTTGGATGTATATATAAGTATCTGTTACAATGTTGTCTCTAATAAGCACGATTGATAATATATTAAGAGTTGGCCATTTAGGCCCCATCGTCTAACGGTCAGGACGTCGGGTTTTCATCCCGGTAATCGGAGTTCGATTCTCCGTGGGGTCACCAAAGAAGATTTTGACTTAATATAATCCTCATTTAGCTTGAATATACTTGATAGATTCGGTGTTCCATTTACTAAGTCGGTATATGTTGGTCTAGTTTCAAATAATAATCCAAAAAAGGATG
The DNA here is from genome assembly GCA_002305205.1 of candidate division WWE3 bacterium UBA1397. Lineage (GTDB taxonomy): Bacteria > Patescibacteriota > WWE3 > UBA101185 > UBA10185 > UBA1397. Next base: position 1,097 of record DBQJ01000005.1, read on the forward strand.
CATTCACTAAGGGATCTGTGCTACCCATCAACAATTCAGGCAGGTGTTCCATATAGTATCTTGTGTTCCGTAATAACTTCTCCATATCTAGCTGATCACGTTCATCTGTGTTACGGGTTTCAGTTAAAGTCAACTTCTCACTCTGTAACTTTTCAACTTGTTGCTCTAGGAGGCTTTTCAATGTAGAAGAATTAGTGTTGCTAAAGTCTTCTAGTTTTTTTTCAATTTGCATATCTATTTCTAATATCCTTGAGTTATTATTTATAGCTTTTGCATTAAATTCTTTCTCTCTCAATATCCATTGACTCCTAATCTCAGTTATAAGTTTATCCTTGAAGTCCTCAGACAATTCAATAGAGTTTACGAATCTGTTTATTGTTTCGTCAAATACAGCTTTTTTGACACCAAATCTTTTGTGTTTATATCTAGCACAATGGTACGCAGGATGTTTTTTTCCATATTTACCTCTAGTTCCACTTCCTAAAAGTTGGCTTTTACACACAGGACATAGAACATACTGCTTATATGGATACTCAGGATTCTCTTTTAACTTTGTTAATCTCCATTCCGCTATTAACCCCTTGTATATGGATAGTACTCCATTTGCATCCTCGGAGATGTGTACTCTACCTTTATTTATTTTATTAAACTCATCAATTGTTACTATACCTTCAAACTGAGCTTTTACCGGTTTATTGTTAGTCCACTTTTCACAAATAACACCTGCATATATGGGATTACCAAGATAGCTTCTCAGTTGCTCAACTGTTAATTTTCCTCCTCCAATCTTTCCAATTATTTTTTTCTTATCTCTATCGTGTTTGTAGAATTCTCTTGATTTGTATCCACTATCATTCAACTCTTTGATAATATCTTTATCGGATTTGTCTCCTTTTAAGGCCAAATCAAACATTAATTTTAGGAAGTTATACTCGTCACTTTTTCCTTTAACTAAGATTTTCCTTTTTCCCGAGTCGGTAAAAATCTCCTCACTAGATAACCCGTAAGGCGGTCTTCTCATCCAATAACCATTTTGTGTGTAACGTATTTCTGCCCCAATGAGCCTACGACAAATTTTTTGTGCCTCTAACATAGAGTTTTCGGCTTCCCTCACCTCATTTTCCCTAGTAGGATTAACAATTGCCCATTTGTAGTCAAAATTCAGTCCCAAGTGACTTAATGTATTTACTTCTTTATTTCCAATTATTCCTTCTGTATCAACTATAAAAACTTTATATTTAGCTAATTCTTTACGGAGATTATCGTATACATTAATGCCGCCTCTAGTAAAACGATCAATTCTCATAAATACTATACAGTCAAGTTTACCGGGATTGTTTTTACAATAACTTATAACTTTCTGAAAGGGTTGATCTTCTTCAACAGTAGTAGCGGATTGAATTATATCAAACCACTCACTTATAATGCCCCCTCTATTTTCTACGTAATTCTCAATTGCTTTTCGTTGGTCTTCAATGCTATCCCCTTGAGTAACTTGTTTGTGTGTTGAAACGCGAACGACAGCTCCATATCTTAATTGTTCGGTCAGGTGTTCCATTTTGTTCATAGCAACATATAAAGTATACCGTTAGTCTAGATTACTTTCAATTTATTACTAGTCTGATCTTCAATAATTTTGTTTATTATGAAATTAGCTAGGATTCGTATTCTTTCATCTTCTCCAAGTTGATATGTATAAGGTTTTTTGGTTGAAGAACCTTCCGTTTCTTTAACAGATGCTCTATTAACAACAGACTTTTTAATTTTCAACGAGCTATTTAACATCACTAGGATCCTCAACAGTAAGTACTTCAGATAAAAACCCCTCTAGAAGCCGCTTAATTGTCATTTCCTCGCGTTTTGCGCGTAATGATAGTAGTTTGTGATAACCGGCATCAATCCGTATCAGTTTTGTTAAATTTTTGTTTACTTTTTTAATATCTTTCCTAGTCATATTTATCCAACAAAAAAGCGACCTCAAAGGTTCGGAAAATCCGACATTACCCTTTAGTCGCTATATCATCCTTGGCAGGATAGCTAGGCAGATATATTTACTTGTAGTTTAATGCTAGTAAACTTTTTTGTACGCTGTCAAATTTAGATTTTTGATTGAGCATCGTATTCTAAACGATTTTCGGGAATAATATAATTTATCGCAACAACTCTATCTTCCTCAGTTAGTTGTTTAACCTCCTGTTTTAATGAAAACTCTTCTCGTAGTTTCCTTTCAAGGAACTTTAGAGCTAAATTTGGGTCTTTCTGTATTGCTTGTATCACGGTTTTACGTGCTATAAGTATAGGGTTGTATTTCAATACCTCTTTTTGCTCGGTATATTTAGGGTTTTGCTTTTGATACTCATATAAAGTATCGGGGTTAATTCCTGCATAAAGACAGGCTTCCCGGTCACTGCATCCGAAAAGAAAAGCTTCACGTAATTTTCCGAGTGTGTATTCGTTTATTATTTTTTTTCTTCCACATTTTTTCTTCATAACATCTTATACATAGTACAATAAAATAGGATATATTTTGAGGTGGAACTGACAAGGTTAATTACTTTACTTTAAAAGTTTTATCTAACGAAATAGCACCTTCCATTATTTTAAAAGGTACGGAGGGTCCTGAATAGAATATTTTCCATTTACTTTTATCCTTACTAATTACCACAAAAAAATCTAATTCCGAAACAGCTATACGAGTAAGATCGGAAGGACTATTTTCGCAAAAGGATACGCTAATCAATATAGGTAACATTGAAGCACGAGGTTCTATTTTATTTAATAAAGATTGGAGTGCTCCGTTATAAATTGGTTCCTGTTTAAATTTTTTTAATTTAAATATGTCCGACTGTAAACCAGCAACATCAAACGACCCCTTGCTTTCATTTAAACTTATATTTTTATCAGGGTAGTAGGAGATAACATCCACATATAATCTAGGTTGGGCTCTCCCGCTACCACTCTTAGGAAGTATTGCCTTATCACCTTGGGCGCCGGGATAACTTACAGCTATAAGCTTAAAGCCGTTTTTTTCTAGAACTTCGTGCGCTACAATGTATGTTACTTCATCTTCTTCATAATCAAGTTTTATTTCTAATTCGGTGATGTCGTTGTCTGTGCGTATACCTTTAACAAAGTCCACTTTACTCCTATCCCATTTTAAAACGCATCTTTCTTTAAGGTTTCTATCTAGCACTATAAATTGATCTGAATATCTAAATATTGTGCGCAGTGCTTTGTTTATATTTGTATAGTTTGATTCTACAAAGTCAGTGATATCTAAAACAAGTAATTCATTTTCATCGTACTCCTTATTATCTTCCTTAAAATATTTATGACTGTCCAAAGACGCGGCAGCAAGAAGCATCTTAATAAAATCTTTATTTGTAGTAAGCTTGTTTTTCTTAACGTAATCATTTATATATCCTTCTTTTGGTGTAGCTTTATACCAACTTGCGTTATTATCATGCAGAACCATTGTCGCATTTATCTTGTTAAACAAGTTGCCGTAATAACATAACATTCCCCTCTCGGGATCCATTGAATGCCCAAATCTATTAAATTTTAAATACAAAATTCCTTCTCTCGTTGATGTTCTCGTAGTAGTTTTAATTCCCATTTCATCAGGTGTAATAGGTGCGTTTAGTATTGATAGCCATTCATTAAAAGCAACACTTTTATTAGGATTATTTAGTAAATATTTTGTGTAATCTTTTGCCCAATTCGCGTTTAATTCTTCATGATTATCAATAAAATTAAAAACACTTGAGAATATTTCCCTAATGTAATCATTTATTGGCGGGCACGCTAGGTAATTTTGTTCTGAACCTAGATAACCATTATTTATTGAATTTAATTCCCAATCTACGTGAAAAGGAATAACTCCATTCCTTTGAAACATTACCCTATATGGAATGGTAAAGTCATATTTTTTATTTCCCCCATGTTCAGAGGGGGACACTCTTTTCATTGACGAATATTTTATATACAAACAACCTGCTTCCAATGCAGATGCCATAGAGTCTGCCCTTTGTAGTTCATGATCTTCTGTATAGACCGCTGCAGAGAATTCTATTGCAATTAGTGGAATTTCTTTGTTGTCGTATATACCTGAAATTAAAATATCTTGATCTTTCCAAAAAAATATCGGCGATATGTACTTCGCATAATGTTTATACGCGTTACTACCGCTTTTTTTACGAACTAGCTTAATTTCAACATCAGTTACCGAGGAGCTTACCAGCTCACTAACGAGATGTTTAGCTTGTTCGTAAGATTCATAATAAATTCTGATTTCACGTAATTTGCCCATAAATAAATTATTTCACAAAATGAATTAGATGTTCATTTTTTTCTTTTGCTTGAAAACTAGGGTTAAAGGCGCTTGAATGTTGACTTAATGGTGTAGATTTGGTGCTTATATGTTGAAACCCCGCAGTTTTTCCAAGCTTCTCAAATAATATACCGTTATTAATTAGGTTTTTATTAATTACCGAGTCTCCAATGATTATAAAAACATTGCCTCCTTTCTTTGTAATTCTATATATTTGTTTCATACTTAATTCTGCATCGTCAATCCATTTGGTAGGGTCTTTCTTTAGTGAAGAGAATTCCCTTCTAGATCCAATTTCATTTTCCATAACTGCTTTGACATCTATACCTAACCAATATTTTCTGTGCTTATGGTAAAGGTAGTAATCATACGTGTTGGCGTAAGGAGGTGAAGTAATAACAATATCTACTGAGTCTTTTTTTATTGAAGTTAGGTAGCGAGAATCGTCTGTATAAACAGAGACATCAATATTTGTTTTGGGTAAAGATTTCATAAACACTTTTACTGACTCACAAAACTGAAGTAATCTTTCCATAAACAGTTTGCTAGTATAACCATCTTTGATATTTTTATTAATGGCTGCATACCTTGTATCACTCTCTTGGTTTGATACCCTTACGACAATTGAAGAAAATACGGCCTTGAATACATCTTTGATACCGTCTTCCGGTATTTTATCAATAAAAGTCTTTATGCTAGACAACTCTTTAATAACATTTTTTTGAAACCAATGTTCTATTGAAGGGTAACAATAAAGTTCTGTGTCTTTATAATTTTCTTTAACACAGTCTAACAGATACTTTTGCACTTTAAGCACATAAGTATTAGTTAATTTCAATAACTCATCTTCAGAAAGAGGTTTTGACTTTACCTTTGATATAAGGCATGCAATCGGGTTGATGTCTACACCTACTGAGGAGCATCCATGCAAAGATGCCTCAACTAAAGTTGTACCGGAACCTACGAATGGATCGCACACAACATCCCCAGGTTTACAATATTCTGTTAATAGTTCTTTTACCGTTAAGGCGGGAAACTTACACGGATATGAATGCATGCCATGTAAATTTGTTATATCAATGTTATCAGCTGATGTTTTCTTCATATTTTTCTTAAAACTACTATAAATGAGCAATTTTGATTTGTATAAAAAACCGAAGGGTAACCTAAAAGGACTAAACTTCTTTGTTCATTTTGATCCCATACTATTAAATCTTGATATTTCCAACCTACCTCCTGAGCTATTCTAGCCAAATCAGAATGGAAATCTAAATAGGGTATATTATTTTTTGTGTCCCTGTAGTCTTTAACTACCCAAGTGCTATATCCACCTTTCCTAGTCACTTCAAGGTTTATTTTTAGTATTTTCTTAAGCTCTTTCATAAAGAGATCGTAGTCAAGATTACCAAAATCCTTCTCTGATTCTGAATATTGTTTAACGACTGAGTTATTTTCATTTACTAATTTTGACTTTTTATGTGTCTTTTTCCTGTCATTAAGAGATTTTTGAATAAAATTTGCGTATGGAGGAGATGTCACTGTGAGTTGTACGGTCTCGGATTTTAAATATTTCTTCATATTTCGGCAATCGTCTAAGATGATTGCCGTACTTAGATTGTTCTGACTATCCGAAAATAGTGGCCCCTGTATCTTAGCTAACCAATCTTTGGCAATCTTACAGAACCTCTCTGATAGTTCAATACCGACAGAATTTCTTCCTGTTTTGTATGCAGAAATAGCTGTTGTCCCCGAGCCTAAGAAAGGATCAAATATTAGATCACCCTTTTTAGAGTATATCTTTATTAATCGGTCTGCTAATTTCTCGGGAAATACGGCACCATGTTCCAATTGATGCGATTGTCTAGGTGAACTCAGATCATTCCACACATTTCTACTTAATACTGTCCATTCTTTAGCCGATAATCCATTAAAAGTTTTCTTTCTCTGCTCATTCTCTTTTTCATCCACATTTTCTAATGTATTATTTTTTATACTCATAAAGGTATATTATCACGGTCTATTTCGGATGTCCAGTGATTGGTATTATAAGTTTTTATAATAAAATCCTTATATTTGTAAATCAGTGGGCGAATAAATAAATCCGTATTTTGCGAGATAGTCAAGGTAACCAATCTTTATTTCTTCGTCTTGTTCCGTAATACGTTTATAAAGCTTTTCCTTAGCGCTATCTAGCCTTTTTAAGGCAGGTGTTAAATATACTTTATATATTCCATTTTCAAGGATAAGCATTCTAGAAGAGCCGTGTTTTATGAGTTGCATCTTACCAAGAATCGTATATTGATGTGCAACTGAGCACCTTAAATCCCATAAAAAAATACTCTCTTCTTCTGAAAAATCAAAGAATTGTTTTGCACTATCCCTAAACAACTTCCCATTTGCTAGTCCATTAGCATTTTCACTTGTGATCTTATTAAAAACTCTAGCAACTAGGTCAATTCCTGAGCAAAAAAGGAGCAATGATGCAAAATTTGGTAAAACATTTTCTAACTCGTGTAGCTGTTCCTTACTTAAGCTTATTGTTTTCCATCTCTTAGGGTAATTTAGACAAAATTGCAAGTCCCTGATCAATGTAAGCAACACACTACTTCTCTGATAACCGTTTTGGTCAATTTTTTTATCTTCTTCAAAATATTCTTTCAGAACCCACTCTTTAGACATAGTTAACTTTTACATCTTGAAAGTACTTAAGGTCAATACTATATGCAGTTACACATCATCTTGGGTAGATTAAATATAAGCATAAGCCGGTTGTGGTGAGGGGAAATAACCCTTTGGTATAAACCTCTCAACTTTATCGGCTATTTGAATTAGTGACTCTATCAGGGTGTTCCATTCTACAAGTGCTAAGTTCACCAGTTACTGTCTTCTTCAACACTATTTATTCCATGCCGGTTTTATGCATTCAAATGTCCAGTTATGCTCCTTACTGCATCTACTCTTCATAAACCATACTGCATTAAACTGCGTATAGAATGAATATATCATTAGTATAATAAATATAATTCTTTGATACTTCTTAAAGTCTAAGTTCATTATATAAACAATAAGACCGGCTATGGGTATCCACTCCGTGTATAATCCGTAACCAAATCTATCTGCACCATACCAGCACCACCATGTAGATAACCATAGCATTGTACCTATGAAAGAGATAGAAAGAAATGAGAGCAGTAAATCTGTATAATTTTTATTCTTTTGAATTAATAATCTGTATATTCCATAAAATGATAATGCCAGAGGGGGTGTGATAAACAGAAAACTTCTTGAAGGACTAAACATATTTCCCAATAATCCATCCCAAAGTGGAGTATTAAAATCTGTATCTCCCCTGGCAATGTATTCATTTGTTATTGGGGACCCGTAAACAAAATAATAATAGAGTGCTAAACATAATACAGATATTCCGGCAGTAAGAAAATATAATAATACTTCCCTTTTATATTTAATGAATATAAAAGTTGTTATTACTAATATAAATAGTATATTTGTTGGCCTGGATATAAAAGATAGTCCGCACAATAACCCTAACCATTTTACTATCTTAGGGTTATCCTTTGCCTTTATTAATAACAATATTAATAATGAATTTATTAACAGAGAACTTGTATGCTGCCATAAACTTCTGCTTGATATTGAATATATGTTTGTTCCCAAGGCATAGAATAATAAATACAAATAAGTAAATTTACTCTCTTTTACATCCCTATGTTTGTTAATTTGATCAATAATTAAATAAAATAAACCAACTGATAATGCAGTATACAAACTGGCAGACAGCCTTCCTAAAAGTAATATGTTTAAAAGATTTTCCTGATATAAAAGAGTTGGTATTTTATTCATAACCAACGGTAAGTAATATAAAGGGACAGCCATAAGACCGGATAAAATAGGATAAGAAGAATAGTATCTATCATCTATCTTTATCAACGAATGCGGTTTATTATTTCCTTCTACTCTACGCATTGCCTTTACTGTACTATCGCTGAAATATATCTTACCCTTCGTAATAATTTCATAGGGAAGGAATGTATTTGAAGTTACATCATATGACGTTAACATACGTCTGTATGTTCCCGTTTTAACACTATTATCGTAGTCAAAGTAAAGATTGGATATATAGAATAAAAAAGCAATAAAAGATATTAGTATAAACCTTTGATATTTCTTTAATTTCATACTTACATAAATATAATTTAATATACCATTATACTTATCCAAAATAGGATAAGGAAAATATATTTAATATCGGGTATAATTCATCGTATGGATAATAATAAGAATAATACTGTATTTTTTATTATTGCAGTAATACTAATAATCTCCACCTTTATATTCAGCCGTTACATGAGCA
>DBQJ01000005.1:9848-46086 GCA_002305205.1 candidate division WWE3 bacterium UBA1397
AGCAGTAAGGCAGGATCCGAACTTAAAATTACTGATAAAAAATACCAGGCCGTAATACATACAAACTACGGTGATATGAAAATAGATTTGTATGCTGATAAAACACCGTTAACTGTTCTGAACTTTGTATCCCTGGCTAAAAGCAATTTCTATAACAACACGATATTTCATAGGGTAATTAAAGGTTTTATGATACAAGGAGGGGATCCCGGAGGCGACGGTACCGGAGGTCCCGGGTATACATTTGAAGATGAACCTTTTGAAGGAAACTATGATAGAGGAGTATTGGCTATGGCTAACAGGGGACCGGATACAAACGGTAGTCAGTTTTTTATAATGCATCAGAACTATAATCTACCTAAGGATTATGTGATTTTTGGAAAATTAACAGAAGGTTTTGATGTATTGGATAAAATCGCAGATGTTTCTGTAATTGCAGGTCCTTCGGGGGAGAATTCCATGCCTGTAGATTCTATCATCGTTAATTCGATAGAAATTATTGAGACTTCTCTGTAAATAAAACTACTCTCTAACCTACAAATACATTGTTGAAGAATAAATATATTCCCAACAACTGAGATGAAAATAATATTATAGTTAAAATCCAATATAAATATGTTTTTTCCGCAATTTTTGATATCCCAAATAAAAAAATAGGATAAGCTAATAATGCCAGTCTGTTAAAACTGAGAAATGTACCGGAACTGATGGGAATGATTATCTGAGCCAATGAAAATAGCCAGATAGTATAGGGTATTTTTCTATATGAGTACCTTAAGCATAACAGGCTTACTAGAAAGAATAATATTTCATGTATTCTTCTATAAATAGTCGTATCTCCGTTTCTTACTGCTTTTATAATAGGTGCAATAAATCCAATAATAAAAGCTTTTATATCTTTTCCTGTACCTACTATTTCTCTACCCCACTTCTCCTGTGCTTCAAAAAAAATATTGTAAGATCCGAAATTATTCTGAAGATATAGAAAATACAACAATATTCCCGAAAATGAAAGAATCGAAGTAGCTATAATACTAAATACATGCTTCTTAATATTTACAGGTATTTCTTTAAATCCGTTTGATACATTATATGTATAGTCAAAGATGATAATAATACCCAATGATATTCCTGATACCTTTACTGCAGATAGCAACCCTGCCATTACAGCAGCATATAAATACCTCTTATTTAGAAGAAAATATAATCCTACGAGAGAAATAAATATATACAAAGCGTCTACATAATTTGCTTGAAGAAAAAATGCAGAGGGAAAGGAAAGGAACATAATTAATATCGGTATTCTTTTTTTAACCTCAATCTTCATATAATCCATGAGAACATATGCACCTGCTAATAATCCTAATAATATTAAAATGTTAATTCTGTAGGATAGGGTAAATGGAAAAACATAATCCAATACTCTAATAATCATAGGGTAAAGAGGAAAGAATGCTTGGAGGGGAAACTCGTATCCCTGTGTAGCTATTTTAATGTAGTGCATTCCATCCCATGCCCATCCCCAGAGTGCAAAACATACTTCTTTTATACTGTGATTCTTGACATCAGTATGACCTAATCTATCCAGTATTAATAAATATCCATTTATAATAATTAGGTATAACGCCCAAACAATAATAATTTCTTTTATCTTCTTTCTGTCTATTTTTAACCCCATATGAAATATATTACCCTATCGTGGTAAGATATTGTAAGTGCGATTTTACATAGCTTATAAATACAGAGGAATTGAGGATAAGGAAGGTCTTAAACACGACCTTGACGCTATCTCTAATACTATAAAGTCTCTGGGGCATGAAACATTTGTCCTGGGAAGAGATGTGCAAAGATGGGGTAAGAATTCCTACTCATCAGTAATAAACACAATACCTGCAATACTGGAAAATTTAAATAAAAGCGATATTCTTTTTGCTTTTATAAACAGTAATACCAGAAGCTGGGGTTTAACTTTTGAGTTGATATGCGCAAAGTTAAAAAGAAAATCAATATACTATGCAGTTAGAGAAGGAATTAAATGCAGAGTTTCCAAAGATAATAGTCATATCATACATTATTCTGATATAAACGATTTAACAAATAAAATAAAAGAAATAAATCTCTGAAATCAATATTATGGAAATTTTTTCATTTAAAGGATAAAATACACACTGCACTTGTTAGGGGGCGTAGCTCAGTGGTAGAGCAGCGGCCTTTTAAGCCGCGTGTCGAGGGTCCGATCCCCTCCGCCCTCACCATTAGAAGATTCTGCAAATACAAAATCCTCTTTTAATTGAAATAGCGGACATATTTCCGGTGTTCTAAAACCCGGATATTCCCATATAAGTCCTTTAGGGAAAATAATAGATTGAAGGCTTTTCTTATCATCAATTTCCGATGTTCGCCAAAATTTACCTAGATTGTACAGAAAGTGTTCGGTAAATTTGTTTATATCAGATTCACTACGTGATCCACTTTTATCCCCAACCACTTTATTAAATACATCTTTTAGCCCTTCGGAGGGCTCTAGTTGATTCATTAACACTACAAATGATGTTTCTAACAGGTCTCGTTTGATAGCCCTGAATCTGCTTGGAGCATAGTAATAAGCGTACGCATGTCTTTTTCCGGTACAAAAAGATCCGGTTAGCGTCTCGCCTGTTACACCACAAACGACAAACCTACGTAACGGGAACTGTGCCCTACGTTCTTTTTTCTTGGTTGAAAATGGTTTTCCTAATGCAATTTCTTGAATATTATCCCATTCGTCTTGGGTAAACATTTGCTCATACTTTCCTTCATATTCAAACCCTCTCTTTTTAGAAACGATAATACCTTTATAGAATTTACATCTAAAGAACTTTCCTACAAAACTAGATGTAGGCTTTTTACCGTACATTCCTGTAAATCCCCATTCAATCAACAATCTTGAAATGTCCCGGAAACTATATTTTCCGGTTAGGTATTCTATCCCTGCCTTTTGTAATAGCGAAAACTTTGGCTCATCTCTGATAGGAATACTCCTATCATCACCGTTTTTATACATTTTGTAACCTACAGGAGGTTGATTTACTGGTAATCCGGCTTCAAGTCTCTTTCTCATACCATCTTTAACTCTTTCGGCTCTAATGGCGTTATCAAGCCTTGCTTGAGCTGCGATTAATGTTTCCATAAATTCTGACATAGGATCATCCGCACTTGTTGGTTCAGTAACAGAAATAATTTTTACATCACATAAAGTCAGTCGTCTTTTTATTTCTAAAAAGTCAAAGGTTATTCTTGAAATTCTATCTATTTTATAAGTCAGAAGAAAATCAATCTTCCCCTTATTTTTTCGGCAGTACTCTAACAAGGCAATCAGTTCAGGTCTATTATCAATCGTGGTTGCCGACCTACCGGGATCCTCAAATATCTTGACCAAATTTAAGTCGTTTTCACGACAGTATTTCCTACAATAGTCTTTTTGATTAGATAAAGAATAGTTTTTTATTTGTTCTTCCCGGCTTACCCGTATATAGGCAATTGCGTTTTTCATAATAAAATGAACGCCCTAGCTGTACACAACAAGAACGAATTCAAGTTGACTAGGACGGTCATTTAATAATTCGTTCAAACAGTTACGTACTATTGGATTATACATCTTCAGATGTTTTCAATGGATGTTTCATAGTCAATTCTACATTTGCATTTCCGGTAGGTCGTATAACCATCTACGTCAGTATGCGGTAACATACCACCATCGCAACCATCTAGACCGCAAGGTACAAACTTTTTCTTTTCTTGAGTAGACAGCTGATTTGAAATATCCTCTATGATCGTCTTTACGTATCCCATCTTTATGACTGCCACATTCCTGTGGTTAACTGATATATCCACAGCTTTGTTAAAAGTGTCTACACCATACTCGGACACCAGCTCATCAGCGTTTAACCAATCCCACCTTGTAAGTGGTTGTTTGTTATGCTGCTCTAGAATATCCATCGTTTTTTCAATGTCCTTAGCGGTGTTACTACTTCCATGATTTACTTCCTTACTTATGTTAGGTAGAAATGCATTTCCGGTCTGTATTGGTACTACATTTCCATCTTGATTGGAAACCTGCTTCAAACGGCTCTTATATATTTTCGTTCTATTAATATCGTATAAATTACTTTTAGAATATCCTCGTTGTTTCCATCCCCTCAGAAAGTTGTTTTCCCTTAATTCCTTTAAAATGTTATAAACCTGTCTAACGCTATAGTTATGATTTTGTGCTAATAGTTGCTGTGATGGATAAGGGTCGCTATTCGTTCCGGCATAAAAAATTAAATCTAGAAATATTACCTTTGCTAAAGGTGTTAGACGAGGATTTCTGATAATCCCATCTCTTAATTTCACAAGATCTATTGGATTTTTAATAATTTCATTCTCATTATCCATATGACTGTAACTAACCGGTATCAAAATAAATCATGGACTTAATATTTTTTATCTGGTTAAAGAATGTTCTCGGTTCAATAGTCAGTTTCCCCTCCCAAAACTTATTAATATACCCACTTAATTCATCAGAATCCTCAAATATAAATTCTGCCCTCCTCGGATTATTCTTATTAATGTCAATAATTGGAAAGCATTGTGAGATTACTGTAACGAGACATAGATCAGATATTTTTATTAAGTTATTTTGTTTCATACGCATAAAAAAAGCACCGTTTTCCGGTGCCTAACTAAAAGCCGTTAGAAACCGAATAATCCCCTATATTTCAAGCGGATTGCCCAGCTACTAACGACTGTTTTTATCTTTTTTGCCCAGAGACTTGGTCGGACTGTACGTATATAAAAGACGAGCATCTTTTAGGAATGACGGACACCCACGACTGTGTGTGGCAAAATACTAACGACTCAAACTTGGTCGTACGTAGATATTAAGTTTTCAATATACACATTATAACATATATGCTGTCGTTATTCATTGTCATGACAACATAATAGTGTATCCACTATCTAACAATATCTTAGGAATTTAATAACCGATCGGATAGTCTTTATACACCCCTAACCTGTAAAACTGAAACCTCAAAGGTGATTATGTCTAGTTATGTTTTAATAGATAAGTGTGGATCAGAAAACTACTTTTTTGAGAAGGGATATAAATACTTTTAAGGACACCAACATTCCTCACGCTGTTCAAACCCAACAGACTGGCACATACAATCATCACGGTATTTGGTGTCTGTGTCGCTTCTGAAAACAAGGCTTATTAAGTAAAAAGCTATAGGTATCACGATAAAAATAATTATACAGCCTATTAACTCATCTTTTCCTTCCTGAGTCATAGTAAATTCATTATACTCCACGTCAAGTATCCCACCAAGTGCTCACTTCAATAGTATCTTATTTATGGCTATACTTTAGGTATTGAGTAGTACAATAATACTATGAGAAGAATACTATACAGTATTATCTTTGTGATAATTTTGGTAATTCTATTGATCATCGGTTTTTTACTAGGCAATAATACTAGTTCTAAGAGTAATACTGTTTTAAATCCAACCTTAGACAGCGCACGTACAGATTCTCAAATAATATATAAAACAGAAAAAAGAACCGGTACAAAAAACGAACAAACTGGTGAGTGTTACGAAAACATCGGAGATACAGATAGAAATTCGTTTCTTGTGACGTTACCGGAGTATATTAAAAATAACGAAGTTGCAAAGAGTGTCTTAAGGGACAACTGCCTATTTTCAATGCAAAACGGATTCTTTGATGTAACCGGTGACGGTATGAAAGATATACTAATGATTACCGAAGCTCTTGATTGTGTCACTTGTAGAGCTACAAGATTAATTATAATTAGTGATAATAAAGTAATCGTGGACAAGTCCGTAGAAAACGCAATTATTAGAGAGGTGGAAAATAATAACTTGGCATTTGAAATAAAGGAACCAATATACTTTAACAGTACAGGTATGTGTTGTCCTACAAAAGGTACTGTCAAACTGTACGAATACAGAGGGGACAATTATCTTGACTTTGATATGACCCCTGTATTTGCAAGAATTGATGAGTATATTGAAAACTACCAGATTGGAGGAGATCCGGTTTTCAACGAAAGAAAGGAAATTTATTAAACAGTATTTATGACTAAGTGCTATTATTAAGTAGTTATGAATCATAAACAATTAGTGATTACGGTGTTCATTCTTACCTTAATTACTTTCGTATTCTTTTTTGGTAGGAGCCATCATATAACTGACTTTGACCCCGGTAAACAATACACAGTTTCTGGCGGTATAGGAATAAGAGATAGTGTTCATTCTTATAGCTCTCCCTACCCAATATATTCTAGACGTCTGGATGATGAAGGGATATTTTTATTCACAGGAATTACAATTACGATAGGAATATTACTGTACCGGATGGCAAAAGACCAGGATTCTAAATCAAGATGAATATAAGCTTATATGTCGTATGATAAAGATGATAAATTTGGCGCTTTTATGTCGTTGTTAGTTATAGGATTAATTGTCTATGCAATTATTTCTTTCGTAATATCACTCTTTAAACCAAGTAAAAGTACAGACTGTTCTCATTTTATTGAAATAGGTAATTGCGGCATCTACAATGAATTCATTAAGTATCAATGTGATGAACCGGGGAAATCAAATATTGTCACATGTGAAAAACTCCCAGTAGAATATATAGAACCGAATTATATTGGACAGTAGTTGTTAATAATATTAATTACGATTGAGTAAGGGCAAATAAACAAAACTTTCACCACATGAGCACAACTAAGGGACCATCCCCCCTCAATGTTTTTATAACTATCAATTGATATTACTATTGTTTCAAATACTTTACAGCGATGTTCGCCAATACATCTATACTCTCCACTACACTTTGAGTATTCTCTACAGGTCGGAAATATGGTTTAATCATTGACAGAGGTGGTAATGGACGATCCCCTCCGCCCTCACCAGAAAATATAATAATACTAACGGCAGTAAATACTTATTATCATTATCTTCCTATCGTTCTAACGTTTACTCTATTACGAACAATAGATGATGCCCATACATTATTTTGTATGCCAATACTGTATATTCTTCAAAAGCAATAATATTGTAATTCTGGGATTCCAAATACTTTCCCCACCAGTCTGGTTTAAAATAAGGGTGAGAATAGTATTCCCCATTCCCAATCATGTCGTTTAAAGATATGATTATTTTTTCAAATGAGTTTCTATAAGTATCCTCAATCACTATTACCCTTCTTGCTACTCTTTTTGCTTCTTTCAGAACATTCATTCCATCCTTGCAGTGATGTAGTACATAAGCTAAAAGCGCAGTATCGTAAGTCAGATCATCAAACGGCATTTTATTACCATCATAGAGTGTAGGAGATATATCTTCGAAAATGGACATATTCTTTACGTCTAGTCCTGTAACATTGTATCCCTGTTTGGACAGGGAATATGCAATACCTCCTATCCCTAATCCCACATCAAGTATATTTTTGCCGGATATATGCTTCTCTATTCTTGTTAGTACATTCTTAGATTTTATGTTAAGGATATTAACTAAAAAATTAGCATACTGTGAATTATCCGAAGTATTTATCTTTTTTAAATTCTTGTATAAGAATGGAATTGGCACCACATAATATTACAGAAAATATGTAGATATGCAATTTGTATTAGATATTTCTACTTCTAATTATTCTCATTCCCATAAATCCAACAAAAGAAAAGATAGAAAATATTAAGGATAGTTTAATCCCTTCATAGAAATAATAAGGAGTATATTTAGCTTCAATTACATGACTGCCCTCTGTCAGGTATATATTAATAAACAAGCCAGTCTTATCTGTACTGATATTTTTCCTATCCCCATCAACAAAGATATTCCATCCCGGATAATTTCTTAATAATAATATATGGTCTTCGGAATTTTTAATATCTGCATCAAAAATTATATTTCCTTCTTCCTTTTTTATGTATCTGCCCGTAGGATTACCTAATATTATCTCTATCTTATCTTCATCTATACGATCGATACAGTTGCTAAAATCATTTTTACATAAGTATCTAATTCCAAGCTTTTTCATATTCTCTTCCGATATCTTCTCGGGTGTTTCTTTTGTCTTACTAAATCCCAATGAATCAAGGTATTTAAGATATAAATCTGATTTTAACGGAGAGTATCCTACCGCTGAATAACTGTTAGTATATAACATTTTATTAGCGTAGTATTTCTCCGGCGTTGGATATATTACCACCCTCTCATTAACGGGACCCTGTACCCATTCTTTGTTGAAGATATAATTTATTGATCCGATCTTTTGTTTTAAAGATATTGTTCCGAATATACCCATATCGCATAAAACAAAGACAAATAAGATTAGGGAAATATATTTTTTATATTTAAAGTTATTCTTTATCTTGGATAACAAGTAAATGAATATAAATCCAAGTAAATTTATTGATAATAATATTATTATCCTGAAATCAAAGTTATTCAGATATTGCTTAAATAATTTAAATTCCTCACTTTCTTTAGATAGGGTAATTAATGATATTAATAAGATTGATATGAGTAGCAATTTGGACCAAGCTTTTTTATTTCTAATACTTAGTTTATCAATATTACTTATTACATATCCGTTCGCAAGAGCAATAGCAAAAATGTAAAGAATGTAAGATCTCCCCCAATATCTAAATAATGACAATATGGGTATATTTATTTTTTCCGGTACAGGTATTAGGGTGAAATAAGAAAGTAATATACTAGTTTCTATCAAAAAGAGAATAAATTTGGTAATTTTCTTATCCTTATCTTTTATGAATAGGTAAAAAAGTGAAATAATTGAAGCTGAAAAACCGAGATAAATACTTACTTCCTGTTGGTTATAATCTTCATTTATTTTCTGTCCTATATAGGAGTCGTTCTTCCCCAGCATAAAAGGAATAAAAGTATTTAAATGCATAAATGGCTGAAATGACCCTTCCGAATAATAAAAACTATTATCAACTCTGTCGCTTTTTAAAGATAACTTATATGTGGAATAAAGCAGTGGAAACGATAGTATCAGAGCAAACCAACCTACAAGTAATAATAATTTAAGAGATTTGTCCCATTTAAAATGGGTTATGGAAAATAATACTAGTGTAATTACTATAAATAAATTGCTTTGGTAAGACCCAAATAATAAACATATGGATACTATTAACGATGAGATTAACAGATTTATTATATTTTCTTTCTCTAAACACCGTTCAAAAAAATATAAACAGGAAGGAAGTAGATATAATACAAAAATAATTGTTGAATGGATAGAGTGATAAAAGAAATAAAAATTAAAATAATATATAAATATTGTTGTAAATGACGCGGTATTAGTAAAATTTCTTTTTTTCAAAAAGAGAAAGAATGTATATGATCCAAACAAATATATTATAACGTGTTGTATCTTATACGAAAGAAAAGGGCCGAATATTGAAATTAGTGTAATTGACAATGGATTTAAAATATTACTCTCCGGATCAGCATAAAGGGGAAATCCTAAAAACAGTTTCTCCGTCCAGAATGGAAAATAACCATCTGATAGTGCTTGATAAATGTGGTAACGAATAGGGTAAAAATAATTTTCCAGGTCTGTTCCGATCTGATATTGTCCCAAAAATATCAATTTGTAATAAAACAATAAATAGAAGGAAATATTAATGACCAGAACTAATACTGTCTTAATTAAATGTGAGTTTACATATTTATCACTATTAAATAATGCGGATTTTATTGAATAGAAGAGTTTAAACATTACTAATAATTATATACCTGATACATTGAGTTTAGAGTATAATTTCACCATGGCTTCAGTAAATTCATTAAGGAGACTAAGTGAGAAATATCATATGCAGGTGCACACTTCCTTAGGAGTAATATGTGCTCTGTCGATTAAAGAATTGTTTCCTAATTATAATATATGGGTATTGATCTTTACTGGTATTGCAGGAAATATTATTCCTGATATAGATCATCTTTTTAACATTTTTATTTATGGAAGAAAAACAGAATACTCCAAACTGGTTAAGAAATATTTAAGATCAAAAGAATTGAGAAATACTTTCAATTTTATTAAATTAAATCATAAGAATAATCAATCCATTCTATCTCACAACATATTGACTCCAATTATTTCCTATTTTCTATTTAATTATTTTCAATCTTTATATCCTCCTTCCCTTTTTGCACTCTTCTTCTTATCCTTTACCTGTCATTTTTTATACGACTTTATAGAGGACATACTATTTTTTAAAAAACCAAATCCTAACTGGTTCTTTAAGTACAACTTCAAAATAGGAGAGTATAAAAGTCCGTTAAATAAAAAGGGGGATTGAAAGCACAAGTACTTTAATTGGATTTCTCTTTTATCTTCATTGCAGCTCTTCCAATCTTATTTCTTAGATAATATAATTTTGCTCTTCTAACTCTCCCTTTTTTAATAAGCTTGATGTTGTCAATATTAGGGGAATGGAAAGGAAATATTCTTTCTATTCCCACACCATCCGCTCCTATTCTTCTTACAGTAAAAGTTTTAGATACATCAGATCCCTTTATAGATATAACAATACCTTCGTAAGGCTGGGTTCTAAGTTTATCCCCTTCAATTATCTTATAGAAAATTCTAATTGTATCTCCAACATTAAAATCAACAATCTTAGTACCGGCAGATATTGTTCCCTTTTCATTCTCCAAGTCTACATTGCTATCTACAGTATCTTCGGCTGTTTCAGCTGAAGAAGTATCTTTCTTTTCTTCTTTTATATTCTTATCATCATTTGTATCCATATTAGTTTGCCTTTCAAAGCCCTAGGAGAATACCAAATTCTCATCTAAATTTCAATTATTTATTTAAAACACTAACCTCAGATGTTTTAGCAATAGTGGTTTTTAATCCGTCCTTATCGGAAGTAACTATAATACTATAACCTGAAGATAAATCTCCCTTTATTATCATATCCGAAAAAACATTATCTAATTCCTTCTGAATTAATCTTCTTAGCGGTCGTGCACCATATTCATCGTTATAACCATGTTCTACTAGATAATCAATTGCTTTATCATCTATACTTAAAAATATTCCCTGTTCGGAAAGAAGTTTTTCGCTCTTTTTGACCTGTCTTAATGCAATTTCCTTAATATCTCCCTTTGATAGAGACGTAAAAATTATTATCTCATCTATTCTGTTTAAAAATTCAGGTCTAAAAGAATCTTTAAGAATAGTAAACACTCTGCGGTCAAAATCCTTTGCCGATTCTTCCCTGTCCTTATCACTCCCTTTATCAAATCCAATACCCTGTTTTCTTAGAAACTCAGAACCTACATTAGAAGTCATTATCAGTATGGCATTCTTAAAATCAACTGTTCTTCCTTTGCTGTCGGTAAGACGACCGTCCTCCATAATCTGAAGAAGAGCATTAAATGTATCAGGGTGTGCTTTCTCAATCTCATCCAATAAAACTACAGAGAATGGTTTTCTTCTAACAATCTCTGTTAACTGCCCTCCCTGATCATAACCAATATATCCCGGGGGAGCTCCTATTAATTTGCTTACTGAGTGTTTTTCCATGTATTCACTCATATCAAGTCTAACAATCATATCTTCATTGCCATAAAGAGCTTCTGCTAGTGCTTTAGCTAATTCTGTTTTTCCTGTTCCCGTTGGACCCAGGAAGAGGAAACTTCCTATAGGTCTTTTTAAGTCCTTTAGCCCCGCTCTTGCCCTCCTAATAGCTTCAGAAAGAGCTGTAATGGCTTTATTTTGCCCTACAATCCTCTTTTTTAGAGTATCCTCTAGATGAAGCAGTCTTTCTTTCTCTGCCACAGAAAGGCGTTCTAAAGGTATGTTTGTAGCTCTTGATACTACCTTTATTACAGCGTCTTCGCCCACTTCAGGAACCTCCTCCAGCTTAGTTTTAGTCCATATTTCTATTAATTCATTTCTTACTCTTTCTAATTCATCAATATTATCTTTAATTTTCTTCTTCTCGTCCTGGTTTAAATCTTTTACCCTTGATTTTTCTTTTAAATCCTTAAGCTGTTCTTCAACAGTTCTTAAATTCTCCGGTTCCTTGACCTGAGAAAGGCGTATTAACGCGCATGCTTCATCAATTAAATCTATTGCTTTATCGGGAAGAAATCTGTCGCTTATATACCTATCGCTCATTTTTACAGCAGTATGTATCGCTTCATCAGTTATCCTAACCTGGTGGTGCTTCTCATATCTTTCTCTTAAACCCTTAAGTATATTTATAGTATCTTCAGTTGTAGGTTCGTTAACCATAATCGGTTGAAATCTCCTTTCCAAAGCAGCATCTTTTTCTATGTATTTTCTATACTCATCTATAGTAGTAGCACCAACCATCTGAAGCTCTCCTCTGGCTAATGCAGGTTTTAATATGTTGGCAGCATCCATGGATCCCTCTGCACTGCCGGCACCGACAACAGTATGAAGTTCATCTACAAACATAATTATCTGTCCCTGAGCTCCAATAACTTCAGTAATAATGTCTTTTAGTCTTTGCTCAAACATACCCCTATGGGATGTACCGGCAATTATGGAAGCTAGGTCAAGCATAAATACTCTTTTTCCTCTCAATAATTCGGGAACTTGTCCTCCCACTATTTTCTGAGCCAAACCCTCAACAATAGCTGTTTTTCCTACTCCGGGATCGCCTATTAGAACGGGGTTATTCTTTGTTCTTCTGGATAATATATGAATTACTCTTTCAATCTCATCTTTTCTTCCAATAACAGGATCCAATTTTCCCTCGCGAGCCAATTGTGTTAAATCCCTCCCGTATTTATCAAGTTTGGATGCTGTTTGACTTGTTTCTCTCATAACTTCTTCGTAGCATACCTCGCACAAAGCCATATATACTTGTTTACCGTCTATTATCTGATTTATTGGTATTTTTGCAGGTCTTTGACCGCATCTGTGACATAGAACCATATTTTGAATTGTATCAAATTAGCAAACTAAATGGAAGAATGCCAAGATATGAAAATTAGTGCTCCCAAACATCTCCGACAAAGGGCTCAGCAACTACAGGCACTTTTTCTAAAAATAATCGGGCTGCTCTGCACATCTCCTCTGCCTGTATATTTGACCAATCTGCTGCCTGATCTTCCCTGATCTCACTTACTATTTCATCATGAACTGTCAGTATCAGTGAACCATCCACCTTCTCTTTTTTCATTCTTTCCTGGAGAAATACTAATGCATATTTAACAGCATCGGCATTAGTTCCCTGTATTGGGTGGTTTTTTGCCTGTCTTTCTATACTCCCTATCTTCTTTTTATAATCAGGATCGGAAGCTGTAGGGGTTGTGTACCATCTTTTCCTCCCCGCAGGGGTTGAGGACCATCCATTCTTTACTGCATCTCTCGCCATTTTCTCTAAAAATCTTTTTACGCTTGGGTATGAATTAAAGTATCTGTCTAAATATTCCCTTCCTTCCTCAGGTGTAACTCCTATTTGCCTTGCTAAACTTGCCGGACCCATTCCATACATTAGCCCAAAACCAATAACCTTCGCTGCTTGTCTTTTATCCGGATATTTTTTCTTAAAATCATCCGTATAAGGAAGATTAAACATAAGCGAAGCTGTATATGAGTGTACATCTAATCCGTCTGTTAATGCTTTAATAAATACTGCATCTCCGGATAAATCTGCCAATATCCTCATTTCCATAGATGAATAATCTGCAGTAACCAGTTTATATCCTTTTTCGGGGTTAAAACAGGTACGGAAGGGGGCTTCCTCGCTGTTACGGGGTATTTGCTGGAAATTAGGGTTATTGCATGAAAATCTACCTGTAGCAGCTCCCAACTGATTAAACTCAGGATGTATTCTCTTTGTCTTTTTATTTATCTTTGATAGTAAATTATCACCAAACGCAGACACTAATTTTTCATACCCCCTATATTCTCTTAAGATTTTAACTACGGGATGATCAACTGCTTCCAATAACGCATCGCCTGTGGAAGGAAGATTAAGTTTAAGTTTATTATTAAACAAATCCATTAACTGTACCTGGCTGTTTATATTTATTGAATCACTTACATTTCCGAAAAGGTCCAGTGCTGATGACTGAAAATAGGGACGAATTGATTCCTGAAATTTTGATGCTAATAAATCCCTTTTATCAGACAGTGTGTGAATTATACTTTTCCATTTTTCGATATCAATGTGTACTCCTTTCAATTCCATTTCACCTACCACTCTTGTTGTGGCAAATTCTAATTTAGCTACATTTAGTAACCCTTCCTTATTTAATTTCTTTATCTGCTCTTCAAATATGGGAAACATTATTAATGTATCTAAAGCTGCATATTTTAACTGATCTTCCGTAAGACGTGAGTTAGCAGTCATCTTTACAAAACTCTCTCTTATATCTTTCTGAAGGTCTATGCCGGCGTATTTCTTAGCCAAATCTTTAAGTGAATAGTAGGCTTTACCTATACCTGCATTAAGAACTACCTCGGTTAACATCGTATCGTATATATTTGCCGTTTCTATACCTGTATTAACTTTTATATGCTTATAATCGAACTTACCATTGTGGAGAAGTTTTATTGTATTAGTATTTTCCAGGAATTCTTTTAATTCAGGTATTCCATCTATGTTCAGTTGTCTTGCATCAAATATATAGCTGATTGAAGCACTTGATATTTGTATCGTTAGGAGAATAGATGAATATGGATCCAGCTCTGTACCCTCTATGTCTATACCTACTACTTTTTCTTTCTTCAATTCATCTAATGCATTTATGGCTTGTTCAGCATTACTTACATATATATATTTTGGATCCGAGGGATCAAACTTCAATTCCATTTTTTAATATTAGCATGAAATTTTTTTAATTCGCGTCTGAGTCTAACATATCCAATATTTTTTGTTTTAATTGTATGGGATCTGGTTTATTCTTTCCCGAAGTCATTCTCATTGCCTCCCCTACTAAATACATTACAGATGATTCTTTGCCTTTTTTAAAATCTTCAACAGCTTTTAAATTATTAGCTAATACTTTTTTTATTACAGCATTCAGTTCATTTTCTTCCATTTTTGAATATGCTGTCTTTGTATTTTTTATAACCTCAATTATCTCTTCCTCACTTACATTTCTATATTCCTTTTTGTTCAATAGTAAATTAGAGGTCTGTATAGGATCGGCTCCCATTCTTAATAATTTTTCAAATTTACTAATATAAGAAGGTCCTAATTTCTCTACCATTGTTTTTGCATTGTTTCTGCTTAATCCTATCTCTTTCTCAAGTTTATCAATAATCATATAGGGAGTAGGAGGAAGATTAGTTTTTAAGTCTTTAATATATTCGGGTGTAAATTCCATGGGCGGGATGTCAGGTTCGGGAAAATATCTGTAATCCTTTGCTTCTTCTTTGCTTCTTTGAGGTACAGTTTTCATAGAACCTTCTTTGAAACCCCTGTTCTCTTGCATCGGCGTAATACCATTTTCCAGTAATTCCCTCTGTCTGATTATTTCTGATTGTATAGCTTTCTCCACAAATTTAAACGAATTGATATTTTTAACCTCAACTTTATATTTAGGAAGTTCGTCTTTTCTTTCCTGTTCGGATGTTCTTAATGATATGTTTACTTCCAGTCTCATTTGTCCTTTTTCCATATCAGCTTCTCCTATACCTAAATACTTGACCATTAACTGTATTTGTTTACAATATTCAACAGTATCCGGGATATTCCTAAAGCAAGGACGGGTAACAATTTCAACCAAAGGTATGCCGGATTTATTAAAATCTACTAATGTTTTACCCTCCTCGTGAAATGATTTTGCAACATCTTCCTCTAAATGCACTCTTTCTATATCAACTACCGTACCTGATTCAAGTTTTAATTTACCGTCAATACATAAGGGTTGTTTATACTGGCTGATTTGATATCCCTTGGGTAAATCGGGATAAAAGTAGTGTTTTCTATCAAACCTGGATTTCATATTTAAGGAACAGTCCAAAGCTAAACCCATCATTTGAGTCTTCTTAACAGCATCGATATTAGGAACGGGTAGAGCTCCAGGAAGACCTAAACAGACAGGACATACTACTGTGTTAGGTTCTTTTTCCCAGATATCAGCACAGCATGAACAAAACATTTTCTTTTCTGTTTTTAAATGAAAATGAATCTCCATTCCAACTACTAATTTAAATTTTCCTAACAATTCGTTTTCCATCATGATTAAAAATGAAGATTTCTAAACACTATCTGTTCTAAAACTATATTATCTAAAGATAGTGTGAATTCTATTATTCTTGCCGCTTCTTTAGGATCCATTGCGTTGGATAAATCCTTTTCTTTTCCTGCATTTTTAAAAAGAGACGTATTCATTAATCCGGGATATATTCCGATTACCGCAATATTATATTTTTCTAATTCCTTTCTCATTGAATTAGTAAATCCTGCCTGAGCCCATTTAGTTGACACATACAATGATCTTTCTGACTTCCCTTCCAACGCGTCTATCGAAATTATATTAATTATCTTCCCCTTATTTTCCTTTTTCATAAGAGGAATACATGCTTTAGTCATATTCATTGTACCTACTATATTGATTAAAGATATTTCAGCTATATCATTAAAACTGTTTGAATCCAGCTCTCCTGTTTTCCATATTGCTGCGTTGTTTATAAGTACATCCAGACGACCATACTTATTCTTAATGTAATCTACAGAAGATTGAACTTGTTTTACATCTGATATATCACAAACATACATGTCACATTTTAATTCTTTTGATGTTTTCTCTAATTCTTTTTTATTCCTGGAAAGAATTACCACTTGATACCTGTTTGACAATAAACCTGCAATTTCCTTTCCAAAGCCCTGGCATCCTCCTGTTACCAGTAAGACATCTTTCATACTTTAATTCCTAACAAATTTAATGCTTTTTGAATATTGTTTATTGCTTCATTGACAACAAAATAAGGGGGGTCAAAATTAGATTCGTGTACAATATTATTCCTAAGTTTATGGGCTTCCCATATTTTTTGGTATACATCCCAATCGAACATATCTTTTGAGTTCTTTAGTCTGTCGCCCATTGTTTCCCCTACAACTAAATCTCTTAAGACATTATCCAGAGATTTGTCTGCAGTAATTAAAGCCTGTCGTAGTTGAGAAGGTCCTTTTTTAGATAAAAGAATACGGATATTTTCCCAGTCTTTCATAACATTTTCCTGAGTAATACCTCTTACCGTTCCTGTCTTATTAGTTTGTTTCCCAAAAAATAATTCCAGAATACCCATGTTTTTAAACCTTAAATAAATAATTTTTAATTAACATTATTACAAAAAAAGAACCTGCTAATACTAGTATTATTTTTAGAATAGCATCTTCTGACTTCAATGCAAAAAATATAATAATACCTACACCTACGACTGACATGGCGGTAACTACCAACCTTCTGAAAAATGTTTGCATCATTTTAGTTTCGGCCTTTCTTTATGATAATTTACTACTCTCTGATACTCTCCTGCAGAGTATAATAACTGTTTTTCTTCGAACATCCTCCCTATTAGCTGTACACCCACAGGAAGATTGTTCAAAAAACCGCAGGGAATGCTTATTCCGCATAAACCTGCGATGCTGCTTGGTTCTGCCAATACATCCATTAATTCTCCAAACATTGAAGATTTATCACTTTCTCCGAATTTCATAGCAGTACATGGTGTAGAAGGTCCGATTATTAAATCAACCTTATTGAAACATTCTTTAAAATTATTAATGATTAATGTTCTAACTTTCTGAGCTTTAGCATAATAGGCATCGTAATATCCTGCACTTAGTGTATAAGTACCAAGCATTGCTCTTTTCTTTGCCTCAAAACCAAACTTATCTCTTCCCTGCCCATATCTAATCCCATCATACCTTCCTAAGTTTGAGGATACCTCAGATCTTTGTATTATTGTATATACTGCTATTGAATATTTCGGATCTAGAAGATCTATATCAATAATTTCTGCCCCAAGATCTGAAAATACTTTTAGTGATTCATTTACTTTTTCTTTATAACCTTCTTCCATATCAATATTAAAATATGATAAAGGTTTTCCTATTCTAATACCTTTAAGAGGCTTAGAATTATCATTTTTTTCGTTAAAAGAAATATAATTTTCTACAGATACAGTAGATGTGGTAGCATCACAAGAATCCTTTCCGGCAATAATATTCAAGATATATGAACAATCTTCTGCATTTTTAGCTAAAGGTCCGGGACTGTCAGTTGAGGATGCCATGGCTATAAGACCATATCTGCTTACTCTTCCGTAAGTTGGCTTTAATCCTGTAACACCGCACCAGGATGCAGGCAATCTTATACTTCCCGCTGTTTCGCTTCCGATAGAAAATATGCACATATCTGCCGATACAGCTGCAGCAGAACCACCAGAGGATCCTCCCGGAACTCTATCATAATTCCACGCATTCTTTGTTTTAAAAAAGTCAGAAGTTTCTGTAGAGGAACCATGGGCAAAAGCATCCATGTTGGTTTTACCTAANNCTTTAATACTTCCGAACCTGCTGTAGTCTCAATACCTCTAGTTGAATAATTATCTTTGCACGCATATGGAATTCCTAACAAAGGTTTTCTAATAAATGCCTGTTCCCCTTCTTTCTTTATAATTTCATCTGCTTTTTCCGATTCTTTTATAGCTCTCTCACCACATACTGTGATAAATGCATGAATTTGTGAATCATATTTAGATATTTGATCTAAACAATCTTGTGTTATCTCTCTGGAAGTAAATTCCTTCTTTTTTAAACCCTTTATACATTCATCAATTGTTAGTTTGTTAAGATTCATTATTTTCTTCCCCTGAAAACACACCTTTAGTACTAATTAATCCTTTTACTTTATCCTTAACATTTTGAAATACTTCTTCTTTTGTTAATTTTCTATTATCAATAGGTTCTTCTTGATACACATTCTTTAATCCCGTTACCTGAAAAGTCTCTTCAATATTTTCTGTATTCAGTTCATTTAGTATTTCTATTTTATTTAAAGTATCTGTGAACAGTTTGGCAAATCTCTCTTCTTCTCCGTCAACATTCATCTTAGCCAGCTTAGATATTTTTATTACCTCTTCCTTTGTAATTTCTATTCTTTTAGTCATTTTTTAGATGATAAGAAAAATAACATAGATTCCTGTTACATATTATACAAACGTTTGATTCTTTCCTCTATGGGAGGGTGTGTATTGTATAGATTTGCCAACCAGCTATTTTTTCTTCCAATAACGGGATCATCAATAAACAAATGTGAGGTAGAAGAATTAGCTGTATTAAGAACACTGGTATCTGCAGCTAATTTAGCTAAAGCATCTGCTAATCCTTTTGGATATCTTGTTATTAAAGCGGCAGTCGCATCAGCCAGGTATTCTCTATTTCTGCTGATAGCTAGTCTTATAAATGATGCAATGATCGGACTTAACAAAAGCAAAAATAAACCAATAAGAAAAAATAAACCCGAGGAGGAAGAACGTTTCCTACTTCCCCCATAGAATGCCCCTCTGGTAAACCAATCGGAGATGAGGGCTATTGAACCCACTAGAACACTAACAATTGTCATCAATAATGTATCTCTGTTTCCTATATGGGACATTTCATGGGCAATAACCCCCTCTAATTCTCTTTTCTCTAATCCTTCAATAATTCCTCTGGTGAAACATATTACACTGTGATTGGGATCTCTTCCTGTAGCAAAAGCGTTCATAGCCATATCTTCAATAATGTATATTTTCGGTTTAGGAATACCCGAAGCAATAGACATGTTTTCAACTAAACTATGAAGATAAACGTTGTCTGTAGATTTGACCTCAACAGCTTTAGATAGGGATAATATTGTTCTATCTGCTGTGTAGTACGAAGAAATTGAAACTATAGTACTAATAATAATTGCTATTAAAGCGGATGCATATCCGGATATATATAGGTAATTTTCTCCTATAAACCAACCCAAGATACCAATTAAAGCCACAAAAGACAGCATAACCAAAAAAGTTACTCTTTTATTCTTATCTATATGCTGATAGATATTTAACACAGTAAAGATATTGCTTAAAATTGAACTTTAACCGGCTCTTTGGCAGCTTCCTCTGCTTCAAAAAAGGGTTGCTGTTTAAAACCCAACATTCCGGCGAATATATTACCGGGAAACATTACTATCTTCTCATTGAATTGTCTTACCACACTGTTATAAAACTGTCTGGAATAAGCAACTTTATCTTCAGTATCTGACAATTCCTTTTGAAGGTTAATAAATCCTTCCTGTGCCTTAAGTTCAGGATAGCTTTCAGCTACAGCAAAAAGATTCTTTAATGCTCCTGTTAAAGCAGTATCTGCCTGACCTGCTTCTTCGGGTGTTTTTGCCCCCATAAGAGCTGTTCTTGCTTTAGTAACATTTTCAAATACATCCTTTTCATGAGCTGCGTATCCTTTTACAGTTTCAACAAGGTTGGGTATCAAATCTATTCTTCTTTTCAACTGTACATCTATCTGACTCCAAGCTTCTGATATTTTTACCTTCAAAGAAGCTAGTGAATTGTATAGAGCAACTATATAAAATGCTGCTACTAATATGATTACTAATATCGCAATTGGCATTTTTTACACCTCCTTAGCAAATAAATTATACGATCTGATTTTACCCTCTATGGCAAATACTAACAAGTATTAACCTTAAGATATATTTCTAACATTTAACTCTTTCAGAAAATCATTAAGAGGGTACGTATTAATAATATCTTTCTTCTCCGCCCACCCTCTTCTGGCATTATATATTCCGTATTTCATGTATGAATACTGATCTAAAGAATGAGCATCAGAATTTATCATCAATTTCACTCCCCAATCTATAGCACTCCTAATTAAATCATCAGTTAAATCCAGTCTGTCCGGTTGTGAGTTAATTTCCAGTATTTTATCGTTATCTCTTGCTGCTTTAAATACCCTGTCCCATTTTGGATCCGAAGGGTCTCTTTGATTAATTATTCTTCCCGAAGGATGGCCTATAATATTTATATATGGATTTTCTATAGCTGATATTAATCTGTTGGTTATTGTCTCACTGTCCTGATTAAAAGAAGTATGGATAGAAGCTACACAATAATCCAGATCTTTCATTATTTCATCCGGAAGCCCGAGAGAAGAATCAGCTAATATATTTACTTCGTATCCAAACAATATTTTAGGTTTATTCAGTCTCCTACTTATTTCGGTTATTTTCTTCTTTTTATCTGAAATTAACTTTAATACAGTTCCATATCCCCTTGATTGAATACTTGGGGCATGGTCAGTGATACCAATATAGTCATATCCCAAGTTTGCACCCATTTCAATCATTTCTTCCAAAGTATTTATTCCATCCGAATCAGTTGTGTGCATATGAACATCTCCCCTTATATCTTCTATCTCTATTAATTTCGGAAGATTATTTTTTAATGCAGATTCTATTTCATTAGTACCGTTTCTTATTTCCGGAGGAATGTAGGGAAGATCTAGATATTTATAAAAAGAAATCTCGTCTTTAAACTCCTTTATATCTTTTGATGTGTCTTTTATTCCATATTCTGATAGTGACATCTTTTTACTTAACGCATAATTCCTAAGTAAAATATTATGCTGTTTGGATCCAGTAAAATATTGAAGCATCGCTCCGTAAGAAGACGGGGAACATACTCTGATATCTACCTGCATATCGTTAGTTAAAGACACTGAAGCTTTTTTATCTCCTTGTACAATCACTTCTTTTATTTCAGGGTAACCCATGAAATATTTAATAACTTGCTCAGGATTATCTGTAGAAATGGGAAAATCCAAATCTCCTATTGTTGCATTTTTTCTTCTGAACGATCCCGCAGCTTCAATATTCTTAACTAGTCCGCTGTTTTTCATATAGCTTATTATCCTTTCTACTACTTCTTCAGCTTTAGAATATAGTATTCTTTCTTTTTTATTCTTGGATTGTTTTTCCTGCTCTATTGAGCTTAGAATATCTTTCTCCGATTTTTCACCAAAACCTTCTAGTGTTCTGATTTTCCCTGCTTTAGCTAAATCCCTTATCTTATCTGCGGAATTTTCTCTGTTATTTAATTTAAATGCCTTGGCTAATTTGTATGATTTTTTTGCACCAATACCCCTTATACCAAGTAAACCAAACATTCCGTCAGGAAGTCCTTCTTTAAGTTTTTCAAATTCAACAACCTTTCCTGTTTTAAACAACTCATTAAGATTTGCTTCTAAACCCTCTCCTATACCGGGTATTTCATCCAATCTTTTTGTCTCCCATAGATCGTAAATTGATACAGTAAGGTTATCCAATATGGATATGGCATTCTGATAAGCTCTTATTCTAAAGAAGTTATATCCTTTAATTTCCATTGCTGCTAAAGCTTCTTTAAGTATTCTAATAACTTCTTTATTGGATAATCTATAATCTATCATTAAACAAAATATAGCATAAATATTGACCTTAACACCAAATGTCGTATAGTATGTTTCCAGTAAGGGGTCGTAGCTCAGCTGGTTAGAGCGCCGCACTGTCACTGCGGAGGTCGCGGGTTCGAGCCCCGTCGATCCCGCCAGGATATTATAAGAAATTATGTATAAATGTTCCTGGCTGTATATTTAGTTCGTCTGGTAAACGTACTAATTTACTACCTTGAATTTCTGCCCAATTGTAGAAACTTATACTTTTCAAGGAGGTGTTTACATAAATGGCAGACACACAGAATAAGAAGGAAAATTCCAAAGATGGATTGGCATTAATAGTCGGTGGTGTTTTTATATTAGCTTTAGTATTTGCTACATATAATTATTTCAATAAAGGATCAAAGAAGAATGAATTGGATAAAATTCAACAGGAAAAAGTATTTGAAGAAGATACTGTAGAAGATACTGAAGATAAAAAAGACGAAGGTGACTTAAATGGCGAAGGGGTAGCAACAAAGAAGGATAACAGTCTATCCTCTGATAAGTCTGATAAGAAAGATTCCTATGATTCTGCATCCTGGCAAGTCACTAGACAAGCCGATAATACTTGGGTTGCCAATGATTATGAAAAAGGCGATATCAAGGGTGCATCTTATACAGTAAGAACCGGTGATACTCTTTGGGAAATAGCAGAAGGGTTGTACGGAGATGGGACAGCGTGGACTAAAATTCTTTCTGCCAACAGCGGGCAGATAGAATACTTACCCAACGGTAGTCAAGCCCTGATCAGGCCTGGTCAGATTTTGGTATTACCTTAAACATATTGATTAAGTATCTTTGTACATTAACAAAGAGGGAAGCATTCCTTAATCCGGAGTGCTTCTCTTTTTTGATATACTATGTGTGTTGTATATTCTTAGGTATTACTTTTAGCTTTATATGCGGCGGTAGTTCAGTGGCAGAATGTCTCCTTCCCAAGGAGAAGGTCGCCGGTTCAAATCCGGTCCGCCGCTCCAGGATATAATATTGAGGATTAATATAATTCTTTTCGGCTTTCAACTATGCCAGAGTGGCTCAATGGTAGAGCAAGTGTATCGTAAACACTAGGTTGTGGGTTCGATTCCCACCTCTGGCTCCAGAAAAAATATGTTTAAAACATCTTAACTCGCAGGTCTTGTAACCCTCTGTTTTGTTACTCTAAAATTAACAATGCCTTCTTTTTCCTTTTCCTTTATCATTTTTCCATCCTCAAATTTGATATCAATATCGAATACTAAAAAACTATTGGCATCATTACTTTTTTCTAGTGCTGTTAGAAATTCATTAAGTTTTTCCTCGGATCTCAATACCTCAGATGTGTTATACAGACTAAACGATGCTGAAGAACCTATCTCTAAAGATTCGATCACCCGATATACTTCCGTGTATGGTATGGGATTTGGTTCTGGAATATTTTCCATTTTTTATTCAATTAACTAATACTATTATGGCTCATTATTTTGTGGTAAACAAATAGAAATAACATTATTAAATTTTAGAAAAGACCCCCTAAGAAAATATATCTTTTGGGGGTCATAATATCTCCACTAATACACCTATGGTCTCATGATCGAAATCGTAGATATGAATATTCACTGGATATTTACATTTCTTGGCAATATCCAATGAGATCCTCGCAGCATCTCTTCCCCCTAAAGAGGTTTTGCTAATGAAGAAAGATTTTATTTCCCCTTTCTTCATTTCTGATACCTCTTGTAAAAATCTGTCGTATGTCATCCTACACCTCTTCTTTCTCTTATGGAGACAATATACCTTTTAGTTAATAGGTGCAAATCAATAGTATTACTGTGCTATTCCGTATCTTTTAGCTGCTGTTTCAATTATTCTCTGTATCACATCTTTTGGTTTATAACCTGCAGTTCGGGCAGCTAAGGGAAAATAGGATATTTCATTTTCTTTAAAATTTAATCCGGGAAGTGTATTAACTTCAAGAAAATATAGCTGATTTTTATTATTCATACGAAAATCTACCCTAGCTACATCATATATTCTCAATGAATTAAAAACTCTCTCAGCCGTACTTTTTATCTTCGTCTCTAATTTTTTACCAATTTTAGCCGGGCATTCATAAGCAGTAGTCAGATCTTTAAGCTTATCTTCAAAAAACCATTTTAATTCATAACCTGCAATTTTATGGTATTCCTTTGGTAAAAAATCAAACTTCTGTTCTATGATAGGAAGTATCTCCAACTCTCCGTTACCTATCATTCCTACAGTGAACTCCCTTCCATCGATATATTCCTCTACTAAAAAATCCCCTTTATAACCAACCGACATTAATTTATCCAAACGATTATTCAACTCCTTTTCATTATTAACTACATTATCATTAGTTATACCTACGCTAGACCCCTCAGCATTTGGTTTAATTATCAAAGGGTATTTTAATTTAGAAATATTTCTCTTTCTATTATTAACCAAGATAGAAGATGGGGATCTAATACCAAACGAGGACAATATTTGTTTAGTAAACTCCTTATCTAATCCGATAGCATGAGTGGTAGGAGATGAATGGGTATAAGGAATGTTTAATACTTCGCAGTATATTGGTATTTGTGATTCCCTGGCGTCTCCTTTAACTCCTTCTGCAATATTGAATACAAGATCTATTTTATTCTTTAATTTTTTTAGTCCTTCAAAAGAATTTTCGTCAGCCTGTAAAATTTCGACGCTATGACCAGAATCTTCGATAGCTTTCTTTATTAAATCAATAACCTCCAAAGAATCATATTCCTGTTCATCCTGTTTCTCTATTTTAAGTGATGGTTCTTTATTCTTAATGTTACATGCAAGGCATATTTTCATACCTATGAAATATTAGAAGAACATTAAAAATATGCAATACCTAATTTATATTGGTAAAATATATTGAGTATGAGTAAATATTCCAATATTAAAAAAGCGGTCATCGCTGCCGCCGGAACAGGTACCAGATTTCTTCCTGCAACTAAAAATCAACCAAAAGAAATGCTTCCGATTATAGATAAACCTATAATTCAATATCTGGTAGAAGAAGCAGTTGCATCCGGTATAACAGATATTATTCTTGTTACCAGATCGGGAAGCCACATTATTGAGGACTATTTTGATACACGTGCTGATCTGGAATATTCTCTAGAAAAAAACGGAAAGAATGATTATTTGAAAATTGTAAAAGATATACCCCAAATGGCAAATTTTATTTACATAAGACAGAAAAATAATCTTCCCTACGGCAATGGATCTCCTATTCTTGCAGCTAAGAATTTAATTGATAAAGATGAGAGTTTTATATATATGTTTGGAGATGATTTAACCCTATCCGATATACCTGTATCAAAGCAACTGATGGATGTATATATAAATCAAAAAGCTGATGCTGTACTCGGAGTTCAGGAAGTACCGTGGGATGAAGTTGAAAGATACGGAACAATAAAATACAAAGATAATCCCAATTATAAATACGAAATTGAAAAAGCTTGTGAAAAGCTACCCAGAGAAAAAGCATATTCAAATATGTGCCAGTTTGGGAGATTTGTATTCTCCTACGATGTTATAGAAACAGCTCTAAGAACAAAAACAGGAAAAGATAACGAGCTGTGGGTAATAGATATATTAAATCAAATGGCACAGGAAGGTAAAAAGATAATCGCGCAACCCATTAAAGGAGAATGGTTAACAACAGGGGATCCTTTGAGATATTTAAAAGCCACTTTAAAATTTACTATGAAAAGAAATGATTTAGAGAAAGATATAAGGGAATTTATTAAAAATGAAATACTCTGAATTAAATAAGAAAAATATATCCGAGGAAGAACTATCAAAGAAGCTCATGATGTATATTATCGGCATCGCAGCAATAGTAGTAGTTACAGTACTGGCTTTCTCTGTGTTTGCTCCTAAAATAGGTTATCTTTTTGGACTTGTATCCAAACATAGAAATGAGGAAGGATACAAACCTACAGGAAAAATACCTCCCCCCGTCTTTACTGAAATACATAAATCAGTAAAAGTATCGGATATACAATTAACGGGTTACGCACGAGCTGGTCTTACTGTAATACTATACGTGAATGGTCCTGAGATAGGCAGGACTGTGGCCGGTGCTGATAATATGTTTACATTCTCAAATATAAAACTTAATGACGGGAAAAATACATTGTTTGCCAAAGCTGTTGATAATAAAGGATCGGAAAGTGAAAAAACTGAATTTTTCTACATAACATATGATAAGAATCCTCCTAAGATTGAAGATCTATCACCAGAAGACGGAGATACAGTAAGAAACTTGGATAAAAGAATTAACGTTACCGGAAGAACTAATGAAAAAGCTAAGGTAACTATAAACGGCATGATGGCTGTACAAAAACCCGATAACTCATTTGAATTCCTTCTGGGGGTAGATGAAGGAGAGGTTAAGATGAAGATAGAAGCTGTTGATGAAGCAGGCAATAAAACAGAGAAAGAGATAACAGTTAAGTATGAGAAAAAGAGTATATAGAAAATATTAAAAACATAATCTGAGGGTAAAAAAGAGAGTTAATAAATAAAGAATTTACCAATATACATAGAACCAAAGATATATACATAATACGAAGATTTCCTTGTGAAAATACCGGCGATACTAACGAGTATAGATATACCGCTAATCCAAATATACCTGTAGTAGCTAAAACCATTAATAAAGATGAATCGGATCCTGATCCTGAATGAGAATAAATATTATCTAATTCAAGCGTTCCATATCTTTTCTGTGCTTCCCTGTAATTATTAAAACCTACCCCTATCAATAAATTATCTTCGGCTATCCTCCATGCATTAGACCAGCTTTCTATTCTTAAACGCGCTGAATCCGAAGGATCGGTAATACCGTTTATCCTNNCCTAATAATGTTTTTGATTTATATAGTCCGTAAACAAATACAACTATAGATAATGCTCCCCATGCACTTCTTGAAAATGTTAAGAATGTACATACCAAAAGAAATAGGAAATAAATATAATCCTTTGTTGAGAAATTCTTATCCAGGTAATATTTTTTAAACAATAAAATTAAACACAATACCAAATATATTCCTGTAAAATTAGGGTCAAAGAATGTACCGGCTAACCTATTCTTATGAGGATCCCATCCTAAAGACTTATCTAATAAGCTGAAGTCCGGGATCAACACTAATTGTACTAATCCTGATATCCCCAGTAATACACCTGAATATATTATTGAATATAATATCTCCTCCGTATTGATCATTTTCAATCTGACCATATTTTGCAATACAATACCGGCTAAAATATAAAAAGTTAATCTTAATAAATAAAATAATGCGGTATCAATTGAATCAAATGAATATCTAAATAGTGATAATGTTAAGGATAATAGTGCAATTAGCAAGAACAATAGAAAAGGAAAAAAACGTGATTCCAGTCTAAATGATTTTTTTACACTAAGAAAGTATAAAAATCCGTATATTGAATATGCAAATACAGATATATCAAAAAGATATATTTTAATCTCCCCGCTTCTGTATATTATTGAATACTGTCCCAGAGTTAACAGTAATAAACATATATAATAACCTATCTTTAGCATATTATATGATTCTTTCTATTCATATTTTTGGTTCTGCCTGCGGACTTATCTCCCAATTTTTAAGCCTCCATGCTTTTTTAGCATAATATATAAGTAATAATAGAATTAATAATTCCGAAGCATGCGTAATTATCGAGGATGCAAAGAATGAGTACCTGGGAATTAATATTACATTTGCAGTAAAATTAAAAACTGCACTTATAAAATATATAAAGGGAAGGTATTTTTGAAATCCTAATGTAACTATAAGCCATGATATAGGCTGTGTTAGAAAATAAATAATTAAACCTGCTAATAATATCTTTAGTATTGTTACAGAATAAACAAAATCCACACCTCCTAGTATATTAATAATTATCTTGGATAATAATATCCCTGCTCCAGATATTAATACAGCTAATGAGGCCATTATTCCCAATGAAGAATAGAATATTCTCTTTAGTTCTTTTTTACCTGAGTTCATCTTATTCACCATTACAGGAAATACGGAATTCATAAAAAATGTAGGTACTACTAGAGCTACCTCAAATATTTTGTAAGGAAGGGTATATACAGCCACGGAATTAACATTATCCAAATTATACTTCCTGGGAAGATTAAGAACGGAAAGAAGTATAGAATCTGCTTTAAAATTAATCTGGCTGAAAATAAACATTAAACCTAAAGGCATGGATTCCTTAATCAAATACCTGGCTGACTCATAATTAATTCCATATCCTATATCAACGCCCAGTACTTTACATAATTTTCTATTTATTAAATATGTAACTACCCCTCCCAGAACATATCCTGTACTTATGAATATGATGTCTGCCTTGGTATAAGTAAATATTAGAGCTAAGAGAAATATTACTATGTATCCGGATAGGTATCCTACCGTAGATAAATCATATCTGTGCTTAATTTGAAATACGATATTTGTAGTTGTATACAATGCCTGGGTTAAGATCAGAAACAATGTAAAAAATATTCCTGACTTTAACCAAAAACTGTAGGGAAAAAACACTAAAGATACGGATAGAATGATAATAATAAAAAGAGAAAACACAGAACGCAGTGTAACAATGGTGTTTAGATATTCTATATATTTCGTACCATCTTTTGTTAACTCTCTAACTGCAATAGCATTCAATCCAAAGTCTACAATAACAAAAAAGAGAGCAGGCCAAGCCTGCATAATACTAAAAGCCCCGAATCCGTCTCTACCATACGATCGTGTGATTACCATAACTATAAGCATAGTTATGGTCATACTTACTATTTTTCCAATCAGTTGAAATATAGTATTCTTGGCTATTTTTATTCCTGTATCGGATATTTTTAATTTCTTAATCATTGTTTATTATGGACAGTCTATTTGTTCATATACTTCAGTTTTTAGTACTGGGGGCTTTCCTTCAATTTTTTTCATATTTTTAATAACTTCATAATGATAATAGGGAACATTATCGGAATTTACCCATGAGAAATGATCAAAAGGAGGATTATATCTGATAGTGAATGGGGTTACTGCTCTTACCCTATCATCTTTTAAATAATAATCCCTATAAGCAGTTGCCATATTCTCAGCCACTTTATTCACAGAAAGATATGAAGGATTATACACTGCTCCCTCGGCATGAGCCCATCCTGTTTCGGTTATAAATACAGGAAGATCCTTATTAATACCTATTTCATTTTTTAGATAATCCAGTTCTGATTCATAAGCCCTTATTCCCCATCTCCCTTCTGTATGAGGATCTCCGGAAAAATTAGGCTGGGGATAAGGATGAGAAGCCCATCCGTCGATTTTATTAAATATACCCGGTATTTCTTTCTCCATTCTTCTTAAATATTCAAATTCATCCATGTGATAATCATCGGAAGGAGCTGTAGCGTTAAAAGCACCGTTCATAATAAAAAAATCCTCATTCATATTCTTAAATATATCTATAGTAAAATTAAGTATCCTGGCGTATTCTTCAGGGTTAACATTTCCATACCAGAATTTTGAATCATTTGTTTCATTATAGACACTAATATATTTATATTTTATTGGCCATACAAAATCATTTAAAAACTCTGCAGCCTGCTCGGTTTGTTTTTTATACTCAGATACATCTATATCCCATAATTGTATTATGGGTATTAGGTTTTTATTTAAAAGCATTTTAAATACAGCATCCCATTTCTCCCTGTCTCTATCCTTAACATTGTATGGGATAAGAACATACCCCCACTTGCCTCCATTGGAATTTACCAGTTTTTGAGCTATTTCAAACATATTTGATTCTTCCGCATAGATATAAAGACCGAACTTATTATTATCTTTCCATAATGGGTCTGCATTATCTTCATAGTATGCGTATTCTATTTTTGATGTAATCGGACAATCTTTATTTAGCTCCCCATTATTGTCTAAATCTACTTTAATATCAGAGGGGGAGGAGAGGGATATTCTGGGCTCTGAAGAAATAACAATATCTTCCTTATTATTATTTCTATCCCATCCGATATACTTACTAAACAGTAATTTTTCATTGTCCCTGCCTGTGATTATCACAAATAATAATATTAGCAGAGTAACACCCAACAGTATGTAGATAATATATTTCTTCACAGCACTATTCTAGCAAATAATGTACAATTGATTGATGAAATCTGAGGTACGAATTGTTGCAGTAATATTTTCTCTAGTGATTATACTAGCTGTAACCGGATCATTTTTGAAAAACATCAGTAAACAAGAAAAACTACTGTATCCTTTTTCAAAAAATAGCGATATTTTTTCATTCCTAACACCTCACAAAAAACCTAAATACAGGGTGTATGGATATCTTCCATACTGGTCATTAGATTCAGCAAAATATATTCAATACGACAAACTTACTGATATTGCATATTTCGGGTTATATATTAATCCAGATGGAACATTTAAAGAAAAAGTATTAGATGATGAGGGGTATGAGATTTTAGAACCGGGGTACAAAAACTGGAAAGAAAATAAGACAGTGGATGAGATTATTTCAAATGCCAAAAAAAACGGTGTTAGGGTTGCCCTTACAATTATTGCACATGATGATGAAGAGAATGACGAATTTTTAAACTGCAGAGAATGCTGGCCTGTTCTAATGGAAAACGTAAAGAAGGAATTAAAAAATAAAGGTTTAAGTGATGCTAATCTGAATTTTGAATATGCTGAATATACTGATGATAAGATGGCGTTGAAATTTACCGAGTTTGTTAAATATGTTAACGATGAACTTGATAAAAGTTTCTCTGATTCTTTTTTGGTAGTGTCGGCTTTTGCTGATTCTGCTGTAAAGCCAAGAATATCTTCAAGTCTTTTAGAATTAGGAAGAAATTCGGATGGTATATTTATTATGGCATATGATTTTCATAGGCCAACATCGGATCAAGCAGGGCCTGTAGCTCCCATAGACGGAACTTATGCAAACTCTGATTATGATATTAATACAATGCTTAAGGATTTTCTTTCAAAGATTTCCCCCAACAAATTAATTATGGGTATCCCCTACTACGGATATAATTGGGTAGTAGAAAACGAGGATAGGTATGCAAAAAGAATTGAAGGAAATGAAGAAAGAGGATATTCAGAATCTTTAGTTTATGACAAAATACTAAGGGATCTTGAAGAACTGGATATTGAACCATTATGGGATGAAAATGCTCAAGTTCCTTTCTATTCCTATACAAGCCCTTCTACCGGGTCTATCAGACAGGTTTATTACGAAAATGAAGATTCCCTTCGTATTAAATACCAGATAACAAAGAATAATAGTTTAGCGGGAATAGGAATATGGGCTTTAGGGTATGATGGGGACCGTTCTGAATTGTGGAACTTAATATATGATGAATTTATTAAATAAATTAAAGAAATACATAACCCCTTATAATATTATTGTCTTTTTTATTATTTTCGTAGGTATCATATTAAGATTATTAGTCTTTGATAAACAGGGAGGAGATTACACTACCTATAAAGAAGCAATGGATCTATTCCATAAAGGCTATAATCCATATAATAAAACTATATCTTCTTTTGGGGTTGGCGGCGGGGAGCATGGTTATGCGTACTTTCCAACTTTATTGTATATACAGTATTTTGTGTGGTTGATTAGCAACTGGTCGGGAATAATCATTTCTACCGTTATATTGTGGAAAATACCTGTCTTAATAGCCGATCTTTTAATTCTTTTTCTTATTCTTAAAAGTTCTTCTAATAAAGACAAAGATGATAGGTTTGGATTAACTAAAATATTTACCGGGTATGAACTATTGAAGATTATTATTTGTATATTCTGGTTATTTAATCCCTACCTTATCTCCAGATATGATTATTCTTTATATGATCCATTATTCCTTCTTTGCCTACTCCTGTCATTGAAATTTAATGAGAAGAATTCTACTCTATCAGGTGTATTTTATGCCCTATCTGTGTCATTAAAAACTATTCCAATGATAGTTCTCCCCATTCTTCTACTAAAGACACCGAGAAAAATGAATTTTATCCTATCCTGTATTTTTGTATTTATTACTATAAGTATTCCCTTTATGGGTAATAAGTATGATTTTCTTAATTATATTGATGGGTCTATTTTAGTTCATTCAGAAAGACAGTTACAAGGCAGGCCTATACTAACTTGGATTTCTTATAATACTTCTTCAATAGGAATAAATTTTCTTCAGACTGACTATACTTCAATATACTCAATGACGGCTTTATTCGCTTCTTTTGCTATACCTTTTTTACTATATATATTCAAAATTATTAAAAATACTAATACATATATTCTTATCTCATTTGCTATATATCTACTTCTTACACCGGTACTTAGCCGTACACATATGTTATGGCTGTTACCTTGGTTATTAGTATATATATATTAGATAGGTACAGTCCAAAAAAAGTACTAAAACTATCTGTAATATTACTAACAGTATGGTTTCTAATATTCTTCTACTTACTTGATTGGAATAGAGGTTTTGAACCTGCTTCTGATGAAGATAAAAAACCGATACTAAATAATCAAAACACAGAATGGGAGTTAAAAAGAATATTAAGACATAAATACTACGAATTCAGAAGCTGAATATCTGCTATAATGGTGGGCTTGCCTGGGATCGAACCAGGGACCTCTGCAATGTGAATGCAGCGCTCTAACCAACTGAGCTACAAACCCACTTAAAATATACTGACATTTTACTACACTTGTTTAAATCTATCATGGTGGTTAAAATTGCTATTGTGAAAAGAAAATATAATTTACTTCATTTCATCGTTGATCTTATTGAAATCTCAATGATAAGTGCCTTTCTTTTTGGTGTCACCTATATA
This sequence comes from candidate division WWE3 bacterium UBA1397, assembly GCA_002305205.1. Classification (GTDB taxonomy): domain Bacteria; phylum Patescibacteriota; class WWE3; order UBA101185; family UBA10185; genus UBA1397. The sequence continues at coordinate 43,319 of DBQJ01000005.1, forward strand.
TTTATAGGCCAACTAACGGAAGTCTCAGGCAATTCTATGTATCCAAACTATTTGGATAAAGAAAAGATAATTGCTGAAAAAGTGTCTATTAAAGTTAGACCTATAAAAAGAGGCGAAGTAGTAATATTTGTGAAACCAAACACCCAAGAAAGATATATTTTAATAAAAAGGGTAATAGGACTCCCCGGAGAAATAATTAAACTTTCCCAAGGGTATGTATATATAAACGGCGAGAAACTGGATGAATACTATTTAGATTCAGAAGTTAATACAAATGAAATACAAGACGGTGTACTAACGGAAAATACTGAATATGAAATCCCAAGCAACTCCTATATTCTTCTTGGAGATAATAGAAAAGAAAGTACTGATTCAAGATACTTTGGTCCTGTACCGGGGGATAATATCATAGCTAGAGCAGCTATTGTATTCTACCCAATAGATAGGATTAGGATTGTGAAATAATATTAATTCTCTTTCTATTATTTTTAATTATTTCAAACTGAACAATTCCAGCTTTTAGTGCAAATATTGTAAAGTCCTTGCCCATACCTGCATTTTTACCGGGGAGAAATACCCTACCCCTCTGTCTCACTATTATTGATCCTTCTTTTACCTTGCTTCCTCCAAATACCTTAACTCCTAATCTTTTTCCCGCAACATTGGAGCCTTGTCTGGCTTTTGATCCTCCTGCTTTCTTATGAGCCATATGCTATTTCTTCTCTTTCTTACTTAACTTTGTACTTTTTTTAGCTGTCTTCTGTATTTTACTCTTCACCGGTAATTTCTTTGTTTTAACTTCAATCGATTTATCATTCTTTATAGTATCTTTTGATATTTCTTCTTTACCTTTAATTTCTTTTTTATCATTAAGATTATGTATTTTTATAACTTTATAAATATTCAAATGTTCTCTGGATCCTCTCTTTTTTCTATACCTGGATTTTGATTTAAATCTGGAAACCATAATTTTCCTTGATAGTTTATGACCTGTCAATTCCAATTTAACTTCAATATCTTTCAATACCGGATTTCCGATATGATTCTTCTCTCCATCAAAGTAAAATAGTACAGGTACTGATTGTTTACCAATAATTCCTACAGATTCAACTGTATCCCCTTCATGGATACTGTACTGTCTTCCGCCTAATTGTATTACTGCATATTTATTCATATAAAACATGAAGATATTACACTATAGAGCCAAAAGTGGCAACTACAAAGCAGTATTTCCTCCTATTACAATCAAAAGGTCATATTCTTCGCTATCCTCCAGATTATCTTCTATCTTAACATCCACTATCTTGCCGGTTAGGTCCTTTACTATCATATCCTTAAAATCCTTTGTACTTTCCTTAAATCTAAGAAGTGTATCTTCCCTTTCTTCTTCCGCTGTATCTATACTAACTACTTGGTATCCTTTATCGTTAAGTAAATCCCTAGTCTTTGCAGCCAATCCGGATACACCTGTCCCATTTTCTATTCTAATCCTCAGATCTTCTCTTTTAAGTTCTTTCTGTTCGGATGGTACACTTTCAGGTACTTCGGACTGAGTACTTAATACACTTGTTTCTTGATTTACAGCCTGTGCTAGTTCTCCGTTTATTTGATTATTATTTCTCTTTATTATTCCAAAATATACTAGGGAAGCAACCAATCCTAAACCCAGTACTGTAGATCCAACATAAACCAAGATGGATTTCTTTTTTACCACCTCGGGAAGAGGGATTAAGTTTAAAGCATTAATTTGTGTATTAAGTAATGAGGGATCTGTATCACTTATGTAGTTGCATAAAATATTTATTTCCATTCCGGGTGTTGATTCATCAGCCAATCCGGAAACAGGAAGTGATATTTTTGATATATCAAAGTCACTTAAAGAAAGCATTTCATAATTTAATGAATATATCTTCTTAATAGGCCCCAGTTTCTTATATAAAGATAGATTATCTGCAAAATTCTGTAATTCCTTTGAAGTAATTTCCTTCTTTTGTGATATTGAAAAAAATATTCCCCCAAGCTCGGATAGTGCTACTACCTGCTCATCATCTCTTTTTATTAGAAATACTGCAGGATCTGCCTGCTGTATATACTTTGGTATAACTAAAAGCCATGGGATAATACTTTTTATACTTATTCCTATGTTATTAGATATTTCAATATATCTCTCCAATATATTTTTTTTAACCCCAATAAACTGATAAAGAAAGGGTGCAATTTTCTGATAGGAAAAATATAACTCATCTAAATTAATCTCTCCCAAGTCATGTTTAATCTCGGAGATTATTTGTTCCTGGCTGCCGGAAGATCCTTTGTTCAGTGTAAAAAACCTTAGTATTGTATCCTCAGGTTCTAATATAAAATTCAGATTTAAACTACTCTTGGGTTTTCTTACTGTCTTAGAGATAGTTTCCTGCAATATACCTGAAAAAGTAATAGGGTCTTCGATCTTTGAATCGTTAACTACATTATTTGTTATCTCCTCCTGCATCGATTTAAATCCACTCTTTGCGTCTACCGATGAGACTCTTAACTTATTGTTATTTAATGAGATAAACAAATCCTGCATATAAAAACTATACCATAAATTACACTCTGGATATTGAAGTTTCTGTTCCAGAACTAAGATTTCTAGCTAATACTTTCTTCTTTATTTCTTCCTCAAAAAGAGATACTGCTTTATTATTCTCCGGTGTATTTTTATATATAGCATCTATTTGATCTGATATAGATAATCCTAACTTTTTTCTAATATCCTGAATTTCTCT
>DBQJ01000011.1:0-9403 GCA_002305205.1 candidate division WWE3 bacterium UBA1397
TATAAAAGAGCTAAATATTGATTCTAATGAAATATCAATACTGTCATTTTGCAGTATTAAAAATAATTCTACACAAAATGCTGATTATAGAGCGGTATTTGTACCCGAGCAAAAAGGCAGTTATACAATAGAAGGGTATATACAACTATCCGATAATCACAAGAAAATTAAACTGTCATCAAAGATAAACATTCATATTGAAGATAACCCTTTATTATCAATGGAAAGGATAGGTTCTTATAAAATAAGGAACACGGAAAATAAAAACATCAAAGAATATAGAAATACTATGTCAATAAATGTAACTGCTTCCGAAGAATTTAAGGGAACAGTAACAGATTATATTCCGCAAGGAATAACTATCGTATGGTATGGACAAGCTAAACTGGAAAATACCCAATCGGGCAATAAATTATCATGGGATATTGATCTAAAACCAAATGAAACCACGCAGTTAACTTATGAGTATATTACTGATACCCCTCAGCCATATATTTATTCCTTTGGCAAGGCAGAAATAATATCCAAAGAAAATAAACTATTCCAGGAATCAAATTATTGGCAAATAATTAACTATCTATGATCAGAAAGATTATATTTAATAAAAAATTAACCTCGGTCCTTATATTCATTTGTATATTTACATTCTTTAGCTTTGTTCTTCCTAATCAAAATGTATCCAGAGCCGCAATTTCTCTATCGGATTACAAGAGTGCTATAGATTTAGTCGCCGGTAGTGCTACAATGACCTTTACCTCGGGAAGTGTACAAACAGGAGACGTGGTAATAGTGTATGGGGGACACGGTTACGTAGCCGGAGGAAGCGTAGGACCCTATGCATCATATGGATATACGCTAATAGCTTCATATCACGGAGCATCACGTAATCCCACATACGGAGTCTGGTATAAAGTAATGGGTGCTACTCCTGATACTGAGGTAAGTGTTTATGGAAGCTCTAACTCAAATTATGAATCTGCATATGCACTCTATGTTTTAAGGGGAACAGATACCAGCAGTATCCTGGATACTGCCGCGGTAGGAACAGGTCCTAACAATGGAAATCCGAATGGACCTCCAATTACTACCACTAGACCTGGAGTTTGGGTTATTCCTACAGCAGGTAATATGACAAGTGATACTAATAGAGGTACACTTGCAGGTTATTCATACCCAAATGGAGCTAACGCAAATGGCTCAATTGATATATCTGTTGATGCTGCAACAAGATATATTGAAAGTCCTACAACTGTAGATCCTCCGGCCTGGACCTCATGGAATGCTACATCATATTATGCAATAACTTTAGCAATAGAACCTGAGTTTGCACCTACTGTATCTGCAAGTTCTCCCCCGGATTCGGAGGTTGTTTCAAGTTTAACTCCCGATTTCATATTTCTTGGTGTAGATTCAAATAGTGACGATATTACATACAATATACAGATTGATAAGGTCAATACTTTTAATAGCGCTGATCTTATTGATAGGGTATCAAGTTCTCATACAGGCTTTGTTAATACAGTAAATATGCTTGATTCTGATCCCTTTACTTCCGGACAAGCCGTAAAATACACCGTACAAGCCGCAGATACACTTGATGCCGGAGTTACTTATTATTGGAGGGTTAGAGGTATAGATCGACAAGGAGGGGCTGTATACAGTGATTGGACGGCGACCAGAAGTTTCAGTACTCCCTTAAGTGTATCAGGATTTATATATCAAACTAATGAGTCATCTCCCTATCAATGCAAAACCAGTGGAAAACTAACTGTATACTTACGAGTTGATAATGGAAGCCCCTACTCTGCTACTTGTTCCGAAGATACCGGGGCTTGGGATTTTCCTTCAATATCAGCTTCTTCAGGTCAAACATTAACTATATACACTTATGGGGGATCTGTTAGAGGAAGTACCGTATTAATTTTTAACGGTTCTTCTACTTCGTCGGTACCTATTTATCAGAATAGGGTTATTGTTAGAGATGATTTAGACGGATCTGCGACAAATAGTGAAATATCTGCGGGAGATACTTCCGACGGTGACGATTTATTGACCTTCTCAGGAAGTAATTTAACTGTGAACTCATCATATGAGATACATATTTATACAGGAGATACCTACGCCCCAGGTGCGGATGTGTCTACAGGTAAATTACATGTAGTAGGAAATTATTCAGGCGATACTGAAACATTAACGTTAACTGCATCAGGTGAAACCACCTCACGACCTCTATATATAAACGGGGGAACATTTACTGCCCCGGCTACTACAACATTTTCGGGTACTACAGATGTTGATATTGAAGCAACAAATTTTAATGCACTAAATCTTACTCCAACTATACCAACCGTTACTATATCTCCTCCTACATATACGTTTCTTGGGGCTTCAAGTATCAACGGAGATTTTGTGATACGGCCTATTTCTGGGGGTGCAAACAGACTTACTGTTCTGATGGGAGGGGCTATAGTTGTTCAACCTACAAGTACAACCTATGTTTCAGCTACTACTTCTGCTTTGTCCACTCTGGACACAGTATTGGGCAGTAACTATTCCCTAACAACAGGGTATATAAATATTGAAGCTGCGGGGACACTGGAAGGAAGAGATGCTGAAATAACACTGACAGGAATTTCCGATATCATATTTACAAAATCAGGAGGAGGAACCTTTAATTATGGAACAAGTAATGTCACATTCAGCCAAACTTCAGGAAATACAACACTTACTTCTATGGAGTTGGATTTCTACGATCTAACCATAAATATGTCCGGAAGAACAGGTACGTTGGGAGCAGATACTAATATATTTGGTAATTTAGCAGTATCAGCCGGTACTTTAAGTAATGATGTGTACGTAGTTACAACATCAGGTGATTTCTCCGGATCGGGAAATTTTCTCCAAGGAAACGCCACATTTACCGTTGGAGGGGACTGGACAAATACAGGAACATTTACCGCTAGTTCCGGAGCAACATCGGGCGTAATTCTATCAGGTACTTCAAAACAAATTACAGGACCTTCCGGGGGTATTTCTTTTTACAACCTGTCTGTTACCGGAACTTATACTAATAACAACTCGGGTACTATAACTATCAACTCAGCTTTTACAGGTGCGGGAACTTGGACACAAGGTACTGATTCAACATTAAGAATAAACTCTACCTCAGCAATAACGGGGTTAGATGCCAGTTCAAATACAAACACGGTAATATACGGCGGAGGTGGTAATCAAACTGTAAAAGGTGTAAATTACAGCACCCTAAATTTAAGCAGCAGCGGTGTTAAAACAATGACGGGGGTTACATCTGCTTCCGGATCATTTAATATTTTGGATACTGCCACCATGACAGATAATGATAGTATTACTGTAGGAGGGAAATTTACGTATAATTCAAGCGGTTCAACAACATTAACTTCTTCAAAAGATATAAAGGTAGGATCATTTGAACTTGTACAAGGAACATTGGTTGATAATGGAAATACGATACAAGTAACCGGATCAGGTACTACTGTATGGACCCTAACAGGGGGAACATTTACTCCTACCGGTACGGCTTATTTCACAGGAGAAACACCGGGAATAGGATCATCCAATTTCAACAATTTAACAATAGCTACCAGTGGAACCGCATCTTTAGATGGAAATATAACTACGGAAGGCAACGTGGAAGTGTCAAGCGGAACTTTATTTGCGGATACGTACGGTATATATGTTAAAGGCGATTGGATAATGGAGGGTACATTTTTACCCGGAACCAGTAAGGTAACTTTTAATGGTATTTATAATCAGCTTATTAGAGGTAATACCAATTTCTATGATCTCGTTATAACTAGAAGTACTCCCAGCGGAGTAATTACTTTTTACGGAGGGGGTACTACTGGTGTTACAGGTTCTCTTGTTCTTCAGGGTGCCCCCGGCGCATTACTTACACTTAAATCACACAATACTTCGGACTGGAATCTTGATGTTGATGGTGCAACTGTAGAGGTAACATATGTTGCTGTTTCTCACAGCAACGCTTCTGGAGGTGATACTATCGATGCTACTGATAAGTCAAATGTTGATCAATACAATAATACTAATTGGCTTTTCTACCCTACTACCAGTACAGATTTATTTATATTTAATTTTGACGGCCAGCTTGATATGGAAGGTCTCAACATTGAATAATTGACACTCGGTGGAAAACATGTAAAATGGTCTACGTACCAAAGACAGCGGGGGCTTGAAGAAAGATTAAATATCCCGCCGAGGGAATCATTACTTTATACATTTAATGATGATGGGCTTTCCATCTTTTTTTAAATGAATTTCCCAGGTTTTGGTGCACACTTGTATCTTGTTATATATACATATGGCTAAAAAAGACATAAACAAAGAAATAGTAAAAACATTAAAAGATAAAATAGATAGATCTAAATCTGTTTTATTTACTGATTATCTGGGAATTAATTCAACTGATGCGAATATACTAAGACAAAAGATGAAAGATAATGATGCTGAAATGGTTATAGCAAAGAATACTCTGATAAAAGTCGCTATTTCAGAAACAACAAATCAAAAAGATGTTGTTAAGGATTTGGAAGGACCTACTGCTGCAATATTTTCCTATAATGATCCTATATCTCCAATAAAAACATTCCTTGAATTCATACAGAAGAAGGATTTTCCTAAGGTAAAATCTGCTATTATTGATAATTCTTATTTTTCAGCGGAACAGGTGTCTAGGATAAAAGATATTCCTTCAAAAGAACAGATCCTTTCACAATTGGTAGGAAGTTTGAAGTCCCCTCTTTCTAATATTGCTAATGTTCTTGGAGGTGTTCAAAAAAAATTTGTATATGCTATTAATGCAATTTATAAAAGCAAAGGGGGTGAAAATTAATGTCTGACGAAATTAAATTAAGCGATAATGCTAAAAAAATAATGGATTTAGTGGAAAAGCTAAATGTATTGGAGTTAAATGATTTAGTAAAGGCCTTGGAGGAAAAATTTGGAGTTACAGCTTCAGCTCCTGTCATGATGGGTGCAATGATGCCAGCGGCAGGCGCTGCAACCAACGGAGAAGCTTCTGCTGAAGAAGAAAAGACTGAATTTGACGTTGTTCTTACTTCATCCGGGGATGCTAAAGTAAATGTTATTAAAGCTGTAAGACAAATTAATCCGGCACTTGGTCTTGTTGAAGCAAAGAATCTTGTAGATTCAGCTCCTAAAACAATACTTGAAGGTGCTAAGAAAGAAGCAGCTCAGGAAGCTAAGAAAGTATTAGAAGCTGCTGGGGCAAAAGTAGAATTGAAATAATTCTTTAAATACTTTTGATCATTAATCTTGAAAGGTCCCTTTAAAGGGGCCTTTCTTTTTTCAGGTTTACATATTATTTCTTTATATATCACTGATTAAAAACTATCACATTTTGTATATACCTGATAATAGAGAAAATTACTTTCAAATAAGACATTAATTCCTGGATTCTATTATTCTTTCATATAATTCTTTATACGGAACAGCACTCTTATCCCAGCTAAAATCCATATTCATTGCACTGTCAACCATCTTCCTATACTTATCTTTATCTTTATAAATTAGAAGTGCTTTATATATTGCATCCTGCAGAGCGTCTACGGAATAATTGTCAAATAATATACCGTTATTTCCGTCCTTTATAGAATCCTTTAACCCCCCTGTTTTTCTGGCTATTGGCAATGTGCCGTACCAATTTGCTATCATTTGTATCAAACCGCATGGTTCGTATTTAGAGGGTATTAATAAATAATTACTTGCAGAATATATATTGTTAGCTAATTGTATGTCAAAGGATATATTAACAGACACGTTATTTATCTTTTGCAGATTCTTTAGTTTTTGTTCCCAATTACTTTCTCCCTTACCCAAGAAAATAAATTGACCCCCTGACCTAACAATCTCCTCCACCACATCATAAATCAACGATATACCCTTCTGATTAGAATCTACTCTTCCTATGTAAGAAAATATAGGAGAATCAATGCTATCCTTTAATCCTAAACTTTTTTGAATATATTTTTTTGCATTATTCTTTCCCTCTTCCCAATTTTTGTTGTCAAAACTCCTTGGAAACATACTGTAGTCAATCCCATTTAGAATACCCGATAATCTGCTTCTTCTTGCCAAAAGAATATCGGATAAGCTTCCTCCATATTCTTCTGTTAAAATTTCTTCTGCATATGAAGGCGATACGGCGTTAATAAAATCACTTGAAGCTATTCCCTGCTGTATCATATTTAAATCCCCATCTGCTACATCCCAATCAATAAGAGGATGGGATCCGGGAACAATACCTACTCTTTTAACTGTCTCTGAGTTTCCCAATCCCTGATACATAATATTATGTATAGTAAATAAAGTAGCAGGACGGCTATCCGGAATTTCATCCTGAAGAAGATGGGTTACCAAACCGGTATGCCAATCGTTGCAATGAACCACATCATAGGTGTTAAAACCTGATTTTATAAATTCAACTACACACCTATCAAAAAAAGCATACATTTCGGTCTCAGATAGATTCTTTTCAAAAAAACCTACACCACCGGAATTAAAATAGTCATGATTCTTTAGTAATATGACATCAACTGCAGAATTAGGTAATACAGTTTTGTGGACTTCTACGGTGTGCACACCACCCCCAAAAGGAACAAATATATCATGTGATTTATAGACCGTGAAATCTTCTGTCCTGGCTGTTGGAAAAAAAGGTACAATCACATCTGCATTTACCCCTATCTTTTCCAATGCCTTTGGCAGTGACCCGATAAAATCCCCCAATCCGCCAATTTTTACTATTGGGGAAACCTCTGATGCTGCAATTAGTATTTTCATATTTTTTAGCTTCCTCTCTGTTCAGGCTGTCCTCCTCTTATTCTTAAATACTTTTCTTTATATTTTTTTATAATTTCCTCCATTCTCTCATTTGATATTTCTATTCTAAGTAAATCTATTACGTTAATAGTGTCATATATATCCAGTTTATTTTCAAGTTTATATATTGCATCCCTCCATAAAATTGCTCTCTCATAGTCTCCTTTCTTTGATGATATCAGTTCCTGCTCCTTCATGGTGTCTATAAAAGCATTATAAACTGCTTCTTCTTCTCCCCCTCTTTCTAAGGTTCTTTCTTTAAAAGGTAATCTTAATATCTGATTTTGCTCCTTAGCCATCTTTCTTATTTTCCCTGTTCTTTGCCATTCAAAAGATATTGAAACAATTTTTTCATAATATTGGGAAGCTTTCTTTAAATTATCATCCGATATACCCGGTATATCTCTCACAATATCTAACAATGCGTATGCTCCGCTTTCAATCATCTCTAAAGCCCACCACGGTTTTCCCGATGCCCAAAAAAAGTGATCGCTTGCCAAAGCTTGATCCATTTTCCTTCTAATAGTCTCATATTTCGGGCTATTCGAAGGTAAATTATTAACAAGATCCAAGCAAAATTCTAACATTTCCCACTGGTATTTATGAATTATATTATCTTTATCTTTCCAGGATATAAATTGTATACCCTTTTTAATATCTTCCGGACTGCTGGCCCAAGTCGAAGTTATGGGTGATACACTTCTATTTTCTAATGATGCGTTATATTCATCAACATATTCAGATATTTTCATCTTTATTATTTCTTTGTCATCAAGTAATTTAAAGAGAAAATCATCAAAATTTATTCTATGATGGCCAAAAGTTTCACCATCCATTCCTGTCAGTAAGTAACCGTCCTTTGATAAGTCATGTTTAATAGCGTTCTTAAAGGATTCTGTATCTCTAACAACTGCCGACATAATAAGATTGCTTATCCTTCTTATTCTAAAAAATATTTTTATATCGGACTTCTCGGATACATTTATATATTTAGTTACACCGTCCAGATAACCTGCAGGATTTGCAATTTCGTCAACTAACACCCATTCATAGCCTAAATCACTTAGAATCCTCGATAGTTTGTCATCATAAGCCATTTCCGGAGGAAAAAAACCATTAAGATTTAGACTATCTCCAAAATAGTTTCTAAGTGTTTTTTCATTTTCTTTGATTTGTCTTACTGCCTCACTATCAGGAATCAACGGTAATAAAGCATGATATTTACAGGAACCCGTCAACTCAATCTTCCCATCTTCTACTGAAGTTCTTATGTCATTTATAACATCTGCGTAACCGTTTTTGTCTAACAACTCTAACAAGGATCCGTTTATATTAAGTGTGATATTGGCTTTCTTAATATTTTTTATTCTGGAAAATATTGGTCTGTAACATTGTTTTACAACAGCATCAAGTATATCCGGTTGTTGATTTACTGGTTGATAGAAGTGTAAAAAATTTAACCAAATCATTTTAGTTCTTTTATTATTTCGCCTATTAATACTTTTACGTCTTTTGTATATTTTGCATCTGCACTAGTATCTTCATCTATTGTGCATATTATATCTGCATATTTCATCACTTCTCTTACTATTTCTGGGTTGTATAAATTTTTGCCCATTAAGGATTTTTTGGACAACCACCAAAACTTGTCGCTGTTTAAAAATTTGTGCATATTAATGTATTTTATTATGTCATTGTTTATTAATTCATCATTATTATCTTTATTATAACTAATATTCCATATAGGTATGTTTTGCATATCACTAACATTATCTACTGTACTACTATACTTAATATGACTAATCAATAAATACTGCAATTTCCACATATCTAACTGTATAGAGTTGTTAATGTCATACCAAAATGGGTATATATCACCTCTGGACCAATCATCTTTACTTGCTCCCCAGCTTGATTCTCTAAACTCAGAGATTGGGGGGTGGTTCCTTTCATCAACCATATCACTTACGCTGGAAACAAATATTCCGGCCCCTTCCAGTAAACCTAAAAAATAATCCAATAGGTATATTCCATCAGGATAATGATGCCCAAAATATTCTCCGTCTAAAGACAACACTAATGATGAGTTGTCTATCTTTTTAGAATAAATTATGGATAATATGTCATTGAGATTAGTCTCTCTTTTAAATGACAGCATATTACTTAACAGGCTGTCTCTGCACACCACATTTATCCCAAGATCCTTTAGAGTATAAATAGACTTGTTATTATCCGCACTGGGGGGAAGGCATGTGTCTTCAGCCATGAACCATTTATACCCAAGATCAGATAATATCTTTGCTAATTCGTAATTGACGGCCATTTCGGGAGGGAAAAATCCCTGAATATTCTTAACCATAATAGACGGCTCTCCTTCAAATCCATGTTTTGTACCAAAGTAGTATCCCAAACCATATTCATTCAGAATAATCTGCTCTTCTACCAAATTTTCTGGAATCTTTGTCAGCAAAGGATGGTACGCAGCACTCCCTGTTATCTCTACCCT
>DBQJ01000011.1:9492-28808 GCA_002305205.1 candidate division WWE3 bacterium UBA1397
GGAGATTGCATCGGAGGTTGATAAAGGTGTAATACTAATGCAACTTTCATAAAGATCATTATCCGATACTTATACTATCCTGTCAAAATATTGGATATTGGAAGGTTTACATATACTTAGAGGATCCGAACTGGAAGAGACGGAATCCTATACTCCTGCCCACAGCATAGGAAACCTTAGTGTCCCCTCCAGATTGGATCCTCTAAAGTAGGGAGATTATAGCAAAGTAGGTTCTAATGTCAATAAATGTACTATTAATATGAATGTCTTGGTGCTAGCTTACAATACTCTCCATGGTCTTATCTTTTTCCTTATTCTGAATGCGAAGAGTAATAGCTCTCTCATACAATTTGTCATACTCCTGAGCACTATGTTCCCAACTAAAATCCGAATTCATTGCATTCCTCTGTAAAGATCTCCAAACTTCCTTGTGCTGAAATAACTCCCATGCCCTTACGATCTGGCCATATAATGAAAACTCAGAGAATTCATTAAATACCAATCCATTTCCTGTTCTTTTAATAGTATCAAAATTCTCTACAGTATCTGATAAACCGCCTACATTCCTAACAATGGGTACAGCACCATATCTCATTGCTTCAATCTGAACAATACCGCAAGGCTCAAACCTTGAGGGGTATAATATACAATCACACCCTGAAAACAGCATTCTTGGGAGTGTGAAATTAGGATATGGATGAATTCCCACTCTTTTAGGAAAGTCCTTAACTAAACCTTCTAACATTTCCACCAAACTCCAATCCCCCGCCCCAATTTCAACAAACTGAATATCATATTCCTTCATTGCATTTCTTAGTACACTTATTGCCATATCTACACCCTTCATATAATCCAAACGCCCTACAAATCCTAAAAGCAGTGAGTTGTCTTTTATTTCCAATCCAAATTCTTTCTGTAAAGCTTTTTTATTATCCTGTCTTTTATCTAAGGATCTAACATCATAATTTTTTTCTATCATGGTATCAGTTAAAGGGTTAAATTCTTCGTAGTCTATACCGTTAACTATACCAAACAACTTACTCTTCATCGGAAGTAATATTTTGTCCAGACCTTCTCCGAACTCCGGAGTAAGTATCTCCCTAGCATATGATTTTGATACCGCATTTACTGCATCGGCATAAATTATTCCCCTTTTCATAAAATTCAAACTTTCAGTTCTAGGGGAAAAGAAGGAAGGTATATCCGAAGAACCATCGTCATATTCCAACTCTGACATATGTCTATGATCAAAATTTCCCTGGTAAGCTAAATTGTGTATTGTGAAAACAGTGTGTACGTCATCAAATATACTATCCTGTTTATAAGTAGTTTTTAATAAATTAGGTACTGCTCCTGTATGCCAATCGTTACAATGGATAACATCCGGCACAAAGATACCGGTTCTGATAAATTCTATAACTCCTCTAGATAATAACAGAAATCTGACTGAATCATCTTTATACCCATAAACGTTAGCTCTTTTTTCAAAATATTCCTGATTTTCTAAAAAGTAGAACGTAACACCGGCATCGTTTACAAGCTTCTTAATATTACATATTAATTCAGGGGTATTAGTGTCGTTAGTTGGAACCTTAAGTCCCTCATATATAGTTTCTAGAGGATATTTGTCTTCTTCTATAGAACCAAACTTTGGAATAAATACTCTTACATCATGTCCTATCTTTACTAATGCTTTTGAAAGATGCCCCATTACTGATCCTGCTCCTCCAACAGATACATAGGGAACAGCTTCAGTAGCTACCATTAATATTTTTTTTCTTTCCGGGATATTTTTCTTTGCTGACATCCTGACTATTGTAGCACGTATAAGTATATAAACACAAAAATCCGCACACCAACTGCCCTCTGGTGCGCGGATTTCTAAAAACTACTTATTATATTAGGCTAATACACTCTCTGCTTCTCTGATCAAAGATCCTTCGGTATCCATCTCCCTTATATCTGATAATAGTTTTTCCTTGGATACTACTGTTAACCCGTGCATCTGCATACTTGAACTATATATACTGGTATTGTCAGAGAGTATTAAACAAAGTTGTGCATTTTCTTCATCAGAAGGGGTTAGCATCAATACTCTTTCAAAAAATTCTCTGTCTTTTGTTCTTATATATGCATGAAGAATAGAAAATGGTTTTATAGGACTATGCAAGGATAGACCTGCGTTCATAGTAAAGGCATAATCAGATCCTGAATTTTTTGATGATTTATCTATATTTTGAGCTATATCCTTCAAACCACCCAACTTGCTTCTGTAGTAATATTTATTCTGTACCTGTTTTTCCTTTATTGAAATGGTTTCTTCTTCCTCTTTTTTCCCTACTTCCTCAGATATACTTTCCTCCTCAAATCTCTTTGCCGCTTGTCTAAATTTTGCTAGCCAATCAATAGGTTCTTCCTTTTTTTCTTCTTCTATTATTTCTATCTTTTCTTCTTTTTTATCTTCCTTTTCTTCTTTTTCCTTTATTTTCGTTTCCTTCTTTTCTTCTTTTTCCTTTTTAATTTCTACCTCTTCTTTTATTTCTTTCTCTTCTTCCGTTTCTATTTTTGTCTTTTTCTCGTTTTTAACCTTCTCTTCCTTTTTATCCTTGACATTAATATCTTCTTCGTTTCCATTTGGGTATAAAAAGTCTATTATGTTCTGTTTTGTAAATCTATGTCTTCCTGTTGCTGTCTTTACCTCAGGATTTAATTTATTTTCCTCAATATACCTATATACTGAACGGAGAGAAACTCCTAAAATATCTGCTACTTCGGTGGACGTATAAAGTTTATTTTCTAGTTGTATCATATTTTAATACAAGCACGTTATTCTTTGTCTGTCAATAGATGTTTTTGTCCTATTTACTTATTTTTATATTTTATTGTATGAAAAAACAACATAAGTGGGAATATTGGAAACGCGTTTAATATTCTTTTCAACCTAAAGGGTTCTTTAAAAAGTCTATAGAACCATTCCAGTCCTCTGCTGGTAAAAAAACTTGAAGGAGATTTACTATACCCCGTAATATAGTCAAAAGTTCCACCTAAACCTATTGATACAGTAGCTGGTATTTTTTTAGAGTTCCTTAAAATCCACTTCTCTTGGTTCCTCTGACCGTAAGCAACCATTAATATATCAATATTATTAATATTATTTTCCTCCATTTTATTCTTAATGTATGAAATAGTATCATTGTCGTCTGATACACCCGAGCTAAAGTTTGACGCCGCTCCAACAATATTAGCCTTTGGGTATTTTTTATTTATTGATTCAATGATAAAGTGAGAATAATCTTTTTCTAACTTAACATTCCTGCCCCATTTATCTCTAGGCCAGCCACCTAGAAGAAAAACAGAATAATTTTTATCTTCTGATAATTTTAATAAACTATCTGCCAATGATACCCCTGTCACTCTTTTACTTGTATATCTACCCGATAAACCTAGATATGCTACTTTTAACCCTGTAAAAATATTAGATAAATAATCAAATATACTTATATGTTTATGGGTACCTATTTTATCCAAATATTCAC
Source organism: candidate division WWE3 bacterium UBA1397 (assembly GCA_002305205.1). Classification (GTDB taxonomy): domain Bacteria; phylum Patescibacteriota; class WWE3; order UBA101185; family UBA10185; genus UBA1397. The sequence continues at coordinate 13,029 of DBQJ01000011.1, forward strand.
CGGCCATTACTACACCCATGCCATCAGGAAGAGAAAGATCGGAAGAATTAATTATTTCTTTGAATTCTTTGTCTTTTTGGGCCTCAATAATAAATTCGGGATTTGTTGTACATACTATGTACTGCTTATCCGCCTTTTTAATCATATCTTCAATAAGATTACAAGCATTTTTCAAACCAACTTCAAAATTAACTTTTATTCCAAGTATATTCATAGTTTTCATAATGCATTATAGCTATAAGATCAATTTTTGGTAAAATACATATTATGAAACGATTTCTTTTTAAGATAAGGTACATGGAAACTTTCCTTACCGTTGTAATAATATTAGGTATCACAACCCTACTCTTTTTGTACACCTCAGGGTACAGGCTTACCAAAGGAAAAGAAAAAACCGTTGATTTAAGCAAGACGGGGATGATTAGTGCTAAATCCATACCGGATGGAGCTTCGGTGTACATTGATGGTATTTTAACTACAGCAACTAATGATACTGTGGCAGGAATAAAACCCGGTTTTCACAGCCTTAAAATAGTTAAGAAGGGATTTGTAGAATGGCATAAAGATGTAGAAGTATATGAACAATTAGTAACAGACATGACTGCCGTATTAATTTCTCAAAGCCCAAGATTAGAACCTTTAACAAATACAGGGGCCAATTCGCCATCTATATCCCATACTTTAGATAAAATTGCTTTCTTCTCATTTGATGATGAAAAACCAGGTATATGGGTTATACCTCTAAGTGGAAATACACTAAATTTATTCAGAACAAACTCATTTATTGCGATACAAGATACTAAATTAATAAAATACTCCGATGGAAAATCTATTGAATGGTCGCCCGACGGTAAAAAACTATTGGTCGAAATGAAAAACGGTACATATTATCTCATTGATTTAGACACTAATACTGCTCAAACTACGACCTCCCCTCAGATTATTAAACAGGGATGGTCGGATATCATGCTTCTAAAAAGAACTGAGATTGTAGATAAGATCGAACTACCTGAAGATATAAAACAGCTTGCATTATCACCTAAATCTACCTGGTCTCCGGATGATAAAAAATTCTTGTACACCATGCAAAAAGGAGATCAGATTGAATACAGGGTGTATAACATGGAAAAACCTCTCCCTATAGGTGAAAAGCCCGAAAACTTAGTCTTTACTACAAATGTCAATGACAGACAACCTAAAATAAGTTGGTATTCAGACAGTTTTCACCTAATAATGGTTGAAGGAGATGCTGAGAAAGAACAAAAGGGGGTCATATATCTAATAAGAATAGACGGTACCAATAAGATAGAAATATACAACAATACATTATTCTCAGATACCGTCTTTAGTGTACCCGGAGGAGATAAAGTTATGATACTAACCTCGTTCAAATCAAATACCCAAACTAATCTTTACACTGTAGCGATAAGATAAGCTATTTTTTAACTTCTATTAGTTTTGCGGTAACAACAAACCTATTTAGTGTAGTTCCCGGAGGGTCGCATGTCTGCATGGTTAATATCGGTTCAATTACTGATCTTGTTATAGGATTTATATTCCACCCGCTTACTACTTCTTTATTCATTACTTTGTATATAAAGTCCTGATCTTTGTAAAAAACATGAATAATATCTCCGTATTCTAATTTTCTTAACAGATTAAATACTGTAGAATATTTTCCCAAATCCCAGAAATTTAACGAAGCATGGGCAAAAAGATATACATTTCCGGGTTTCTCAGAAGGATAGTCGGAAGAAGCAGCGTGTGCAATTCCTTTCTTTAAAGCCTCTTTATATATATTTTCATTATTGGTAGCCACATCAGCAACAACCGGAGCATTAACACCAATTCTTTCAATAACAATAGAAAAATCTTTATTAACCGGAGAAATTAAAATTGGCTTATTTCCAATCAGTCTCCCAAATGTAGTGTCTGTATAGTCACCTGCTTGATCATCTAATAAAACTTTCTGATTCTTTAGTTCTCTGAAATAAAACCAAATTTCATCTTTTATCAACGGTCCGAAAGATAAAATTATAAATAATAGACCAAGTAAAATTAATGCGGTCGATAGATTGATATGTTTTCTAGCCATTATCACAATTATACATGCCTCCCATATTGCAGCAACAATAGTACAGTTGTAGAATAACTAATTATGAAGGTTTTAAAAATCGGTGCAGTATGGTGCTCGGGATGTCTGGTTATGAGACCCATATGGAAAAAAATAGAAGCAGAGAATATGACACTTGATACAGAATATTATGATTTTGATGAAAGAAAAGATATCGTTTCCAAATATAATATAGACAAGGGAGTTCTTCCCGTAGCAATATTTCTGGATTCAAACAATAATGAGATTCTAAGATTAAGCGGTGAAGTTACCCGGGAAAGAATACTTCAGGCGATAAAGGATTTTAGAGACAGATAGCGGATAATTGTGAATTTATCCATTTTTATCATATTTTTGCCAGGTACTTTTCAACCATAATAAAGCATAGGTATACTAAAACCAAAAATAATGCTTCCTTACGAGTAATCCTTCTTCCGGTAATAGTTAAAATAAAGAATACTATGAGAGTTAGTATAAGAAATGCTACGGATGAGTCGCCCTGGTAACCTTCTTTACTTATTGGATTTATTAATGCTGTAGCACCTATTACAAGGGTTGAATTTACTGCTACACTACCTAAAACACTCCCCAATATCTCCCCTCTTTGTCTTGTTTTAATAACCTTTAATCCAAAAACAAGTTCAGGAATAGAGGTACCCACAGCTGTTATCGTTAATCCAATAAGCAATGGGGCCAATCCTGATACCTCACTAAAAGAAATTGCTGTTTTTACCAATACCTGAGCAGACAGAAGTATTAAACACACAGCACTAAAGAAAATGAATAAATCTGATTTCCAGTTCCTATCTATTAAAGAAGTAACTAATTCATTATTTTCTTTCTCTCTCTTAACTATATACATCAGATATATGATATAACCCAGAATTAATAAGATACCGTCTATTCTTGAAATAACACCGTCTATAACAGATAAGATAGGTAATATCCCAAATAATCCTGCGTAACTTAGATCTTTATTTAAGATACAGTTTCTTGTAGACAGGGCGCCCCCAAATATAATGGGTAAGGCAATAATTATTGTTAAATCCGCAATATTTGACCCAACTACGTTGCCAAAGGATAGTATAGATTTATTATTTACCGCAGATGTAATACCAAATATTAATTCAGGAAAGGAAGTAGCCGCAGCTATCATAAAAACACTTATTGTATATTCCGATATCTTAAATGCTTTAGCTAAAGAAGATGAAGAGGATATTAGCCATTCAACAGACTTAACAAGTAAAATACAAGAAAATATTATTAATACTAAATAATATACAACGGGCAGTGTCATATACATAAAGTATAACTCATATAACTTCTATTAAAAGGATATGGTCGGGGTGGGCGGACTTGAACCGCCGGCCTCACGGTCCCGAACCGTGCACTCTTCCAACTGAGCTACACCCCGTATTATGGCGCCCCCACTCAGATTCGAACTGGGATCTGAGGTTTAGGAAACCTCTGCTCTATCCACTTGAGCTATGGGAGCAAATATATACTGTCTTTGACATTTTACCAGGAATATTTCTTAAAGTTTAAGTATACTGTGCTAAACCTTTAGATTCTATCTCGTCAACAATATCATTAACCTTCCCGCTGTCTTTCTTTGGCATAATTAGGAGGGAGTCCCCTGAATCTATGACCATTAAATCATCTAATCCTTGGATAACAACTAATTTATTCCTATCACTAACCTTAATTAAACAATTCTTTGAATTTATTGAAATCAACTTTCCATCAGAATATACCTCCCCATCCTTAGAAAAGTATTCATAGTAGGATGTCCATGTCCCTATATCCACCCATTTAAAAGGCAGAATTACTACGTATGAATCGTACAAAATATTTTTAGTTACTTCTTCCGTTGGGCCCTTTTCCATGGAAGAGTATATCTCCTCAATTTCCCTATCAGAATTACCTTTCTCTAAGCACTTCTTTATCTTCATCAGTGATTCATACCAGTCAGGACGATATTTTTTATAGGCATCCAGCATTAATCCCGTATACCAACATCCATGATTACAGTGTAACACCGCTCTCTTACTTAATAATATTTCCTTTGTTTTGTAATAATCAGAACTTCTTCCCAAAAAAGAGGTTATTTTATATACTTCAATGTCCCCATTACCCGATATTCCTTCTACCCTATCCCCAATTTCAATTAGATCATTGCCCATAACAGGATTCTCTGTTTTTATTCCTCCTGTAATATATTTCTTATCTTTTTTAACAATGTTTTCCATAATTTTTATGGTATTTATAAATTCGGTATCGGGAATTCTAAGATCATCTGCCTGTACGATCATAAAAGGTTCATCTGGATATTTCATATCGAGATGGAGAAAGGCTAAACCCTCTGCAGGCCCTCTATTCTTAGCTATATCGGGTTCAATTATAAAGTTGCTCTTATCTAATTGGGGGCATTGTTCGTACACAATATCCGCATATTTTCTCTTTGTAGAGATAAATATGTCTTTAGTAGAATATGATTTCAACAATACTTCAATATTAATTTGCAAAAGAGACTTACCATCAATCAACGGCTGGAATTGTTTGGGAAATGCGCTTCTGCTGTAAGGCCATAATTTCTTACCTTGTCCCCCGGCAGTAACAATGAATTTCATGATTTATTATATCAATAAATAAGTACCGTAGTATTCTTATACAATCAAAAAACTAAATAATATCTTTTTCAGGGGAAATAGCTCGAAAATCACTGCCTCCAAAATAAGCTATTCTTCCAGTATAAATTTCTTTGGCGGTAATTAGTTTATTCCCCTTCATTCCAATCATTTCTTCTTCAAAATTAACTCCATTAATTTCGTATATAGCGGGTAAATAACCTACTTTTTCAAAATTGATTGGATTGGAAGGATCATATATATAAGTATGACCTTCCTTGTGAATAATTAGAAAAGCGTGCGGTTCGGGATAGGAAAAAGATTCAGGATCAAGGTCCAGTTCCCATAGAACGCTTCCACCGACATAAACAGATGTTATTCCCTCATTCTGAAGAAATACCTGAGCAAGTGCTGCTATTTCAGCACATTCTGCAACATTCCTTTCAAAAATGCTGCTTAACGTTATCGCTTTTTCGTTACGATACATACCCTCACGTATCTCACTTCCATTAGGATCAGTAGGATATCTTTTGGCATATAATTTATTGAAAGTAAACAGGGTAGCAAATAACCCCTCATTAATATCCCACCCTCCTGTATCCAACCATTCTCTAATTTTAGGTAGGTTACGTTGTTGAGCAAATTCATGGGCTTCATTTAGAAACAATACGAGTTTATTATTCTCAAGATCACACGTTATTTCTTTGTCGAGCACGCGGTTAAACATGTTTTTACCACCAACAGGAATAAGGTCCCCATTTCCAATTTTGGAAATTAAAAAAGTGGGGGGACGACAATATGTTATTCTATTCTCTATTGGTTCTGTTGGGACCGAATTTTCAGATTCTATGCTCATAATATATAAATGGCGGTGTATTATACAGATAGCTCGAACTGCATTCCCTCGCCGCGCTTTGCGCGGCTCGGGTGCGGAAAACGGGCAAAATGTGCGGCTCCGCCGCGCACACTGACAATTTCAAGTTTTTCTTTGGCGGAATAGATTCGAGCATGCGCGAAACGCATACAATTTGTTCTTTGAAATTCTCAAAAAACAAATGAGTCCAGATCTCGCGTAATCTACCTGATGGAAAGTGTTGCAACAACTGTCTCCAGTATCTTGTAATTGTTTGAATCGCCGTATATCGTCAGGGTAATAAATTTTGCGGGGATGGAGCGCAGAGGCACGATATACGAAATACAATTTCCTTCCTCGCATTCTGCGCGGGAAGCATTTTGTCCTGCTATCTTCACCGATTTTATTTCTCCTGTTGCAAAGGAGACAGGATCGTCAATCAAAGACATTTCTATTTTATTTTGTCCGGTACGCCACCCTCCGTAACTAGCCTCCGCATCCGAATAATTAAAGATCTGGAATGTGCCATATCCGAGCCGATTATCCCCAACGCGCCAAATACCAGGCACGGAGAACTGTACACCTAACGTAGCATTTGCGATTAGCATAGAATCACCACTTTGGGAGATATCCATGACATAGTATTTGGGGTTCGTCTCGGATTTATCTGACCCAGGAACAATAGGTTGCGACGCAGTATCATTATTCATATCTTCCGGCACGTTCGGCAATTGCGATGTCTCGGATAATGACGGAGTATTGGACTTACTGAAATACCACCATCCCGCGGCAGCAACGATGACAACGATTGCAATTATCAAAATAGTGTTGGCGAGTCCTTTTTGGTTCATAAATTTGTGAGTGAATTATTGAAAAAATTTCTTTTGCCCTTACAAAATATGGTTCGAGCCGATTTGTTTTCAGGTTCTTTGGCAGTTTGGAACGTGCGCGGCGGAGCCGCTCATTTTGCCCGTTTTCCGCACCCGAGCCGCGCAAAGCGCGGCGAGGGAATGCAGTTCGAACTATCTGTATAATACACCGCCAATAAGGATTTTGCAAATGCGAGTTGCCCGCCTCGCTTCGCTCGGCGGCTAATTTGTATGGGATTTTTGGCGAAAACGAAATGCTTTTATCAATAAGGGCAAAAGAAATTTTTTCATTCAATTCATAACACTATGCGATACGTAATCTATGCGAGAAAAAGTGGTGAGTCAGAAGAACGACAGATTTTAAGTATTGAAGCGCAGCTCGCAGAGCTGCAAGAGTATTCCGCCAAAGAAAAACTTGAAATTGTCGCTTCCTTTCAGGAAGCCCAAACTGCCAAAGAACCTGGGCGAACGAAGTTCGCCGAAATGTTGTCATTTCTGCAAGAGGGATATGCCGACGGGATTTTAAGTTGGCATCCGGATCGTCTCGCCAGAAATTCTGTGGACGGCGGTCAAATCGTGTACTTGCTGGACACAGGAAAAATCAAAGACCTTAAATTTCCCACATTTTGGTTTGAGAACACACCACAAGGAAAGTTCATGCTAAACATTGCCTTTGGGCAGAGCAAGTATTACGTTGATAATCTTTCAGAAAACATTAGGCGTGGGCATCGTGCGAAGTTGCGCCGAGGCGTGTATCCTGGCTCCGCACCTATTGGTTACCTCAACAACCATCGCACTCGCGATATTGATATTGACCCCGAAAGAGCGCAAATAATAGGTAAAGGTTTTGAGTTGTACGCGACAGGAAAATATACACTGAAGCAAATCGCGAGGGCGTTTAAGAATATGGGATTGCGGAGCCAAAAAGGCAATGTTCTCGCAGTATCCTGTGTCCAGCGAATGTTGAGCAAATCGTTTTATTACGGCTTATTTAAGTTCAAGGGCGAGACGTATCAGGGAACGCACGAGCCGTTAATCACAAAGAAACTCTTTGACGAATGCCAAGAGGTGATGAAATTTCGCGGACATATCAAAACAAGAAAAGCGGAGAAAACTTTTCCATTTCGCGGATTACTCACGTGCGGGGAATGTAAATGTGCCATTACTGCTGAAACACAGAAGGGACATAACTATTATCGCTGTACCAAGAAACGCGAAATGTGTTCACAAAAATATGTCCGCGAAGAACTACTCACCGAGCAGGTGAAAAATTTTCTTCAAAAAGTTTCTTTGTCGAGCCAAGACGCGGAGAAAATTCTGCGCGAGCTGGACAAGGACGAGCAGAAAGCAAAGTTGGATAATCACGTTGTTCTGCAAAATCTCAAAACTGAAATAACTGATATTGGTGTAAAGTTGGATAAATTGCTTTCTGCGTATCTTGACGAGATAGTTTCTGCCGAGGAATACGCCGCGCAAAAAGAAAAATTGCTCGCGCGAAAGGTCGAGTGTGGCGAAGAAATCAGAGAAATCGAGAACGGGAGTGTGTCTTGGCTCGAACCGGCTCGTGCGTTCGTAAAATCCCTTAATCACGCGACAGAATTGGTGCAGAGTGGGGATAAGTCAGAAATGACAACATTTCTAAAACAAATCGGCTCGAACCATATTTTGTTTGATAAATGCATTTCGTTTTCGCCAAAAATCCCGTACAAATTAGCCGCCGAGCGAAGCGAGGCGGGCAACTCGCATTTGCAAAATCCTTATTGGCGGAGGGTATGGGATGCACTTGGAACTTTTTTTGCACAAGTACCCAATCAATTCTTAGTGTAAAATAAGTACGTATGGAAAGCAACGCTATAAGGCTTAAATCTAAACTTTCAAGTATTGAAAATACATTAAATATCAATGATTTACTATCAAGGGATGGAAATATTAAAGATGTGGCTAAGTACTATAAACTAAACAAAATTGCTTATAGCGTTTTTCACAATAAAAAAGGTTTTATTCATATGGGAATAAGTACTACTAACTCTTTCAAAGAAGAGGATTTACTTGTGCAACCAAATATTATTGGAAAATATATTGAGGAAACTAGAGCAATAGAAGTTTTAGAACTTGCTATGGGGAAAGGTGCAAACAGCACTTATCTAGCAAAGAAATACCCAAATACTAACTTTTATGGAATGGATTTAGAAAATGGGCAACTAGATATAAACACATTTAAAGATGTACATAATCTACATGTAAGTTATGGGGATTATCATAAACTAGACACTTTCCCGTCTGAAAAATTTGATATTGTTTTTGTTATAGAAGCCCTTTGTCATAGTAATAACAAAGAAATTGTGGCTAAAGAGGTATATAAAATACTAAAGAATAGTGGAATTTTTATTGTTATAGATGGCTATTTAAACAAAAAGGTTGAAGAACTTACTAAAGATGAATTGTTAGCAAAACAATTAACAGAAAAAGGCATGATGGTTAGCAACTTTGAATATATCAACAACGTGAAAGATAAAATAAAGTCCGTTGGGTTTAATTTAGTTGAGGAGAAAGATTACTCCCAAAATATTATTCCTAGCTTAGAGAGGTTTGAAAAACTAGCAGGTAACACAATTTTTAAATACAAAATTATTGGAAAGATAGTGGATAGGATTTTACCCAATGAAATTACTTTTAACGCTGTTTCAGGTTATTTAATGCCTACATTAATTAGAAACGATATTGCTTGTTATAAATTGCTAACTTTTAAGAAATAAATACCAAAATCCCCACCGCTTAAATGGAGAACATCACTTGCGCCAGCAAGTGATAAAATCTCGTCTTGCGGTGTGGATGGTTGGATTTTCACTAAAGTTTGGGGTACACTCCAATCGCTATGGAACTTTCTCAAATAGTATTTCTTAAAAGTGTTAATCCAATAACAATAATTGATAACCCTTCAAATAGGTCAAAAGAAGCGGTTTTGAAATTCATAAAAGATGAATGGTTTGAAAATTGGGTTTTAACTATAAGAAAATATTTAAATCTTTATGAAAATGGGGCTGATATAAAACTAATTGCTGGTAAAAATTTATTTGAACCAACAGTTGCACCCAACTATTTATCCATATTCTTACAACTATTTCCTAAGCAGTTAATTGATAGATATGGTTTAGCAGAAGATTTTATGGTTAATATCACACTAATGGTTTATTTTAATGCTTTTATTGCATTAGAGTACTTTCAAGGATTTGTTGAAAGGGATTTTGAATTTGTACCAACTAAAGCATTAACAGCATACAAACTTCATACTTTTAAGCACGAGGTAGCAACAATATTAATTCCATATCACAGTTCAAAGAAGAAGTTTAAAGAATGGGTTGATAAAAACTGGGATAGCATGGAGAAACAGATGGATGAACACTTGTTTGAAGGAACTGGAATACTGGAAATGCACAAAAACACAGTACTTGGGGAAGAAATTGACACACTTTTAAAGAAAGTAAAAACATTTCCTAAAGTTGCAACCAAACTAATTGATAAATATCCTGAAGATAAACGACTTGCTGACCCTGAACAAGTAAGAATAATACACAAAAGATACACTGATGATTTAGCAAGTTTTGCTAAACAATTCCCTACCGAACAATAAACTGAACACTTTGCTGTTCGGGTACTTTAGAACTTTCTAACTTAATCTCCCCTTAATGGCGGAGAAATTACCAGATAAACAAAAAGTAACTGAATATTTTGAAAAGATACTAAATCGCAAACTAACTGATGCGGAAATATTGGAGTGTATTCAATCATTTTATTACTTAGGCAGAGCAATTTATAAATTCAATCTTCAAAAACAGGGGGTTAAAAATGGATAACCAAACAACCCTCCTAACATATCCTCCTTCCAGTTTCCTTGCTGATGTGCGGAAGCACACAGCAACGGAAACCATACAAGAAAAAGAAACTATCAAAATCAAGGTTAAAAACCCTAATGTTAAAAGAAAAATCTATGTAGGAAATCTTAATAAAGAAACTGTTAAATTTGACCCCGAAATCCCCCTATATTTAACTAATAATAGAACAATTCAACAACTGTACAGTGACAGGAAAATCAGCAAGTTGATTAAGGAAGCAAAGATAAGAAGAAGGGGTGAATATTCAGTTGTTAGGAGTGAACCATCTTCTTTTTGTAGAAGCATGAAAACAGCAAAAGTAAGAGTTAAAGAAAATGGGGTTATCAGAGATGTTAAGTTTTATAGAATGTTTTGCAACTCTTGGAATTGTCCAACTTGCTGTAAAAGGAAAGCAAACATGGTTAGAAGGGAAATTATTGAAGTTTCAGGGTTAAATAATTTGTATTATCACTTAGTTTTAACACTAGATGGAACTAAAATCCCCTATGAATACAAAAATGGTGAAGTTAATGATACCCACAAGTATATAACAAAGATTTTCAATCACTTTTTAACGCTATTACGCAGGGAAAAGAGAGATTATGTAAAAAGAAGCACTGGTTTAATTAAGCATTTTGATTATTCCCAACTGGAAAAAGAACTTAAATACATTTGGATTATTGAGTTTCAGAAAGATACAAAAAACGCACATATGCATATCCTTCTTAATCAGTTTTTACCCATAGAAGTTATTAGGGATTTATGGATGCATGTGGGTGGTGGTGTTGAAATGTTCATAGAACGAGTTAAAACTGTAAAGGGATTATCCATATATGTTACAAAGTACATTTCAAAGGGTTTAAACGGTGTTGATGGTGGTGATATTAGTCTGGATTGTGGTTTTAAATATTATGAAAGAAGATATGCTATTTCTAACTCCTGTGAAAGGAAACCAAAAAATAGTATCATACGTTTGTTTGACATACTTCCTACTTTTGATTTAAAAGCAAAGTTTTTGGTAAAACAGGGTTTAGATTGGATTGTTAATGAGTTAAACAATGTTACTGATGAGGAAGCAGTTGAAGTTAGTTTTGATACTTAAATTCCTACCCACAAGATATGAAATATTTTATTTATTGCAGAAAATCTAGTGAAGAAGATAACAAGCAAGTCCAGTCTCTTGATACTCAGGAAAGGATTTTAGTTGATTTTGCTACTACAAAGAATTTACAGATTGTTGATATTTTCAGAGAAGCAAAATCTGCAAAAGATGCTGGTACTAGGGAAATATTTGGTTTAATGCTTTCTAGGATTACAAAGGGGAATGCTGATGGAATATTGGTATCTCATACTGACAGATTAGCAAGAAACTACAACGATGCTGGTGATTTGCTTAATTTAATGAGTAAAGGCTTGTTAAAAGAGATTGCAACCCCTTACAGGGCATTTAATTCAGTACAGGATTATCTGTACATGGGGTTTGATTTTGTATTTGCTACACATTATTCAGCACAGTTAGGGGTTAAAGTTAAAGAAGGAATTGATAGTAAAGTGTTAAAAGGCGAATACCCTACTCATGCACCACTAGGATACTTTAACAAAGAAGGCAAGATTTACATTGATGAAACAAAAGCACCATATATCAGAAGATTATTTGAACTCTACTCTCAAAATCAGTATTCAATCAAAGAAATTGGCAATATTTTATATAAAGAAGGGTTAAGGACTAAGGGCGGAAACAAAGTTGTTACTGCTGTACTTCATAGAGCATTGATAAATCCAATCTACAGGGGTGATTTTATGTGGAATGGGAAACTGTACGAGGGTATTCATGAAGGAATTATCAGCAGAGAGTTATTTGAAGCAGTACAAAGGGTTTTAGAGGGTAAAAACAGGGCTAAAAACAATACTTTCAACTTTTTATACAGGGGTTATCTAACTTGTGCTGTTTGTGGGTGTAAATTAACTGCAACAAAGAAAAAACAGAAATATGACTATTACTACTGCACCAATGGGAAAAACTTATGTACACAGCATAAAGATTACATGGATAGTGATGATATTAAGGGTTTAATCTCAAACAATTTTGCTAACTTTATAATTAATAAAGAAATGTGTGATTTATCGCTAGAACAATACAAAGTTGATGTTAGGAAAAGCAATAACTATCAAGATAACACGAGGAACTTGCTACAAAACCAACTTTCAAAGATTGAGGAAAAACTGGATAAACTGGTTGATATGAACTTAGAAGGGTTATTAACAAAGGAAAAGTATACAGAAAAGCAGAATAAACTCTTAACAGAAAAAGGATTGTTACAAGAACAACTTGAAAAGCTACCAACACAGATAACAGAAAATACTTTGGAACTTTTAGAAAAGTTTAAAAATCGTTGTTACCACTTGCAAAACTTGTTTGACGAGGGAAATGATGATGTAAAATCAGACTTACTTAAATCTTCACTTTGGAACTTATCAATCAAAGATAAGGAAATAGCGTCATCACAGTACAAACTACCCTATCAGGAACTAGCAAATGCTTCAAAAAGCAGCGATATTGATACATGGCGGGCGACTATATACAAAGTTAGAACCTATTTTATCAATTCCCCATATGTTTTTATAAGTGTGAATAACAGGCTTTTGTGCACCCTATAGTATTTGACGGAAGGTACAATGAATGTTATAATTACAATATAAATAGCCCAAAATGAGGCTTTAAACTCTCTGCAAATCTACAGGAGGTAGAAGGTGAACAGTCAAGCTGGTGTGTTCACGGGCGCTGTAAAGCGTTACTTTTCTACCATTGGTGATTATCCATTCCTAGCATCACTTCTTTCGTTAACTTACGGAATTGGAGAACTAATCCAATGGCAAATGATTGGACCTGACTGGCTTCGCTGGCACCTTTCTGATTTCGGATTTCCGTTGTCCATTGGGGCTGCACTGCATGGGATTTTCAGAATTCCAGCAATCATTGGTGTTCCTCTGTCTGGAATAGCAGGAATCGCCTTTGAAATGTTGCAGTTTTCTCAAAGAACTGGAGACCCGATTGATGTTGTGTGTTTGATTGCTGGAACTGTTGTGGGAATGATTATCGCCCTAAAAACAAGAAAACCCAGCCAATAGAAGCCAAAGAAACCACTGCAAGGAAGTGTACCAACACATCCCCAAGGTGGTTTTTTGTTTATTATAGTAAAATAGCAATGTATTCCCCTGCTCACAATAAAATATATGGAAATGTATAACGAAATAACAAACGCAATGTGGGCTAGTGTTCCTAGGGCTTTTTTTGAGGCTGTAGTTAGAATTTGGTGGATATTTGCAATGATAGTGGCTGTTATTGCAATAAGATTATATTTAGCGTTAAAACATGATGTAAGAACACCACTTGAGTTTGTAGGGTTAATAAAAAAGTTAGTAACTAAACAAGATAAGATTGATACAGCATTTATTCCCACTATCAGAAAACATGATTTTCCTAAAGATTTTGAATGGATTAATAACTATACATATTTTAAGTTTGGAAAATACGGAGTCTTAAGATTTAGCAAGAAAAATAGTAAGAGAAAAAATGCTTTTAGACTTTTAACAGACGCAAAGGGAGAATTTGTTAAAACCCAAGATATTGCAGAAAAACTAGGAATTGAAGCAGGAGAAGCACGGATAGTAATGAATGAACTAAGAGAAAAGATTAAAAATATCCCAAAAATAGCAAAATATATGGATATAGAAACTAACTATACGGGTGGTTACAGATTAGCGATAAATCCCCTATTACTAGAGCAAGAACCGAACGAAAACAATCTTGAAGCATAACCCCTGTTAAGCATTACGCTTTGGCTTAGTTATGCTAAGCAAACAAGCAATACAGGAGTTTAAACAACTGTATTCCAAGAAATTTAAAATAGAACTATCAGATAACGAAGCGGAAAAACTATTCCTGCAATTTCTTAATTTCTTCAAGTTAATTTATAGACCAATTCCAAAGGGGGATAAATGTTAGACACCACCAGATGGAAAATCCCAAGTAACAAAGATATCTTTGATGCTTCAAAAAAGAAGTTTTATGAAAAACGAGAAATTCAACCAGAAGTTCAAGACGAAGAATCAAACCCATATACCGAAAAAGGAAGTTTCTACTATTCAAGACCAATAATTGAGGAAAATGGTTATCAAATATTTGTATCTGCATTTAACTGGGATAATTTGTTTGTTGAATTTTCAGCACCAAAAGTTATGTATGGAACGAATATATTTATGCTTTACCCCGACAAAATTGTTGATGTATTGCAAAAAGTAAAACATATCCTTGAACAGTTTTACGAAATAACCCTACCTGACCCTTTTTTGTGGATACTTCAAAGACTTGATGTTTGTTATGCATGGAAATTGCTATCAAATTTAGAGTGTAAGTGTACTATCACTAATCTTTCCAGTTATGAATATCCCAGAAAAAAGGAGATTTTAATTGATGACGAGTCGCTAACTTATTGGGGTAATACATATAAACTTAAATTTTATCAGAAACAGCCAGAATTTAAAGCCCACGATTTTAAAGATATTAGGAAGATAGATCCAAATTTTGCCTATAAATTACATGAATTCAGCGAGGGTATCTTTAGAACAGAAGTAACCATGCACAAAAAGAAGATTCAACAAGTATTTGGTGAAAAAGATAGCAACTATACAAGAATACGCGATAACAACATTATTGAAGGTTTACTTAAGCAATCATTATCAGAACTTGTAAAAACCACAAATTACGAATCTATGGATATGATTGAAGTTTTTAACAGATTGCAATCTGTTTACGATAAAAAGAAGGCTATAAATCTGTTTCAGTTTGCTAACACTTGGTATTGTGCTGATAAAACACAGGAAAAGCAAAATAGGATAATTCTTGAAGATAATTTAACTTTAAGCACTGTTAAAAAACGCTTGGATTTACTGAGAAAAGCTGATATAGGACTAATTAACACATTAAAAGATTTTAAGTTTGATTTAAAAATACCAAGTAATCTTGCTGTAAATTCACCCGACACAGATGTTTTGGAACTACTGCAGAACTTAAGAAACACACTTTAGTATTGGAGTCGTCAAGGATAGGCGCGGTAGCGCCCTTGACGACTGTAACAACCAAAACAATCGGGTTTGAGGGAAAATGCACTAGCCATTTTCCCTCTTATAAGCAACTTTATTAAATTTATGTTTAACCGGTTATCTAATAGCGGTTAAACTAGGAAAGTTAGAAAGAAATACAGTGATATAATCACAACGAAGAAAAAAGGAAACTATGTTTAATGAAATTTTAGAAATTGAAAAAAGATACTTCTTATATATCCGTAAAAGCAGTGAGGAAGAAGATAGACAAATCCTTTCCCTAGAAGCACAAGAGGAAGAACTAAGAGAATATGCTAGAAAACTAGGATTAAAGATTGTAGGG
>DBQJ01000011.1:28910-62596 GCA_002305205.1 candidate division WWE3 bacterium UBA1397
GGTGATTCTTCCGATGTTTTACTGCTTACTATTGAATTTGGCATGGCTAAAAAAGATAGTGATGATAAATCCCAAAATGTAAAAAGAGGAAATAGAAAAAAGTTACGAGAAGGATATATTCCAACCCAAGCATTGCAAGGATATATTAATGTTACAAACCCTTATACAAAGGAAAAGTCTATTGATAAAGATCCTGTTTCTTTTGATTTAATACAAAAAGCAATTTATTTAATAATCTACGAAGGTTATTCCCCTATGGAAGCCCTGCATATTCTTAATGATAAATGGGGATTTAAAACTAGAAAATCCTTTAAACAAGGTGGAAAGCCAATGAGTAGAACGGCTTGGTATCGCTTTTTATCTAAACCCTTTATTTATGGATATATTCAACGTAAAGATGGCGAGTGTTGGGGTAAGCACCCTGCAATGCTAACAATTGATGAATTTAATACATTACAAATACGACTTGGTAAAAAAACTAGAAGTCATTATTCAAAAGATAAGGATTTTCCATATAAAAAAGCTTTAGTTTGTGGTGGTTGTGGGGGAAGTATTACAGCACATGAGAAATGGCAAGTAATTTGTAGTAATTGTAAAATTAAATTTGCTAAAACCCAAGATAGAAATGCTTGCATTAATTGTGGGATGTTAGTTGAGGAAATGGATAACCCAAAGATTTTGCATTATGTATATCTATCTTGTGCTAAAAAGACTAATCCTAACTGCACTGAAAAGGCTATGAGAGTTGATAATTTAGAGCAAACTATTGAGGCTGAAATAAACAAATTTGAAATAGACGATGACTTCTTAAATCTTGCTATCAAATATATTCACGAAGTTACCGATGGCGATTTTAATGTAATTAGAAAGTCTAGTGATGGCTTAAATACTGAATTTGAAAACTTACACTATTCCTTAAAAGAACTACTTAAACTTAAAGTATCTCCTGAAAATAGAGATGGTAGCAGGCTTTCAGAACAAGAATATGTATCACAACGAAAGGAATTGCTTTCAAGAATTAAAGAAGTTGAGGATTTAATTGGCGATAACAATAAAAGGGTTGAAACTTCAACAGAAAATACTGAAAAGGCATTTAATTTTGCAAGATTTGCTAACTATTGGCTTAAAAATGGAGATTCCAATACAAAAACACAAATACTTCAATCACTTGGTTTGAACATAAAAATTAAAGGTAAGAAACTTTGGTTTGATAAGCAAAAACACTTCTTCTTAATTGAAAAAGGATTGAACGAGATACAAGAGATAAAACAACAGTTAGAACCCAAAGTATTGGCTGGTATAACAAGCAAAAAGGAACTTCAAGAAACAATCAATTCCACATGGCGGAGGGAGAGGGATTCGAACCCTCGAGGGGATTTCTCCCCTACAGTCTTTCCAGGACTGCGCACTAGACCAACTATGCGATCCCTCCAAGATCATGAGTATACACCTAAGCAATTGAGATTTTATCAGAAATTTAAGCTTTTGTTGTTAATATTAACTTAATAATTAAATCTTTCTGCTGTCATATGCCCAATGCAATACTGCTTGTCTCTGTTTAGGTCTGCATGTCCATATTCCTTTCAAACAATTCTTTTTTATCTGCATAATATGTCTATTAATTGCCATCCATCTTTTTATCTGTCTATCATCATCTTCATGTCTTCTTCCCATGTAGTATCTGCAATACCATTGAAACCATCCTCTGGGATCATCTGGATGTATCCAGCCTTTCTTTTTCCATACTGATAGGGGCTGACTGGCATTAACCTTAAAGAAGTTTATATTCGGATTATGCCCGGTAGGATCTAATTTGGCTTTTTCAAACCAATCTTTAGGAAATTCATTAATACAATCTGTCATATATTTTCCTCCAAATATTCCCATTTCAAGCATTTCCTTAGGTGTTAATTCAGGTTTAAAATCTTTATGGAAATTCTTACCTATGGGTTCTGTAAGTTCATAGGTATAATTATTCTGCATTTTATCATTTACTTTTATTATCATCGGATATTAATAATACATTAATCACAAAAATTTGGTTTAAGTATTTCATCAGGAAATCCATATATTTGCCTCATTTTAATACAATCAATACTGCCATTACCATCGTACACAACTTCCCACATATTCCCCTGTCTTCTTGCCAAAAAAATACCTCCTTCTCCATTACCAAAAGATACACTTCCCGATATATAGTCTTGTGTGGATTTGTTTATGGAAACCTTTACAGTATTTATTTCTTTCCTGTATTTACCGGCAAGAATATATTTAATCTCCTCTTCCGTATCAATATAACAAGATTCTTCCCATATTCTTAAACATTTATTCTTTGGGACACACCATAAATAACCTGCGGATTCCCTGCATCCATGTTCATCTATATCATTTCCCACATAATTTACATCTGTCTCTTCTGTTTGATTGGAAATATTACCTTTATCTTCATTTTTGTAACTTAGGAACAGAGCAACCAACAAGAATATTATAAATCCTATTAAAAATATAATTCTTCCCTTTTTCATATATCTATCCAATATATTATATTCGCTCATTATAGAAAATTAAAAAAGTGGTGATTTAAACAACTGGCGGAGGGGGAGGGATTCGAACCCTCGAGACCTTTGCAGGTCTAATGGTTTTCAAGACCATCGCACTAGGCCACTATGCGACCCCTCCGGATAATAAACCTGCTTGATGGAAATTATACAACGATGGGTGTATTTATTAATATTTATATAGATCTTCGTACACTAAACGGTATTGATCGTTAATCTCATCCGGCATAAACCATAAGGATATCTCATTCTCTGCTTCCTCTACAGATCCTGATGCGTGTACCAGATTATATATGGTTCTACTCCTCTGATTTGCTGTTATTGCAGAATCAAGAGAATAATCTCCCCTTATTGTACCGGGATTAGCCTTAGTTGGAACTGTAGAACCCGTTATAGCTCTAACTCGTTCTACAGCATTTACTCCTTTGAGTACAAAAGCAAAGACGGGTCCGGAAATTAAGAAGTCCTCATTCCATTTTTTTACTACCTCTCCCACAGCCACAGGATCATCCGTTCCTATGTTGGAGATAATATCGATACCGTATTTCTGACAGTCATCTATTGTCCTTTGTCCCACGGTCTGCTTCCACTCTATGGAGTCAGGGTAATGTTTTGATGCAGTATCCCTATCCGCTTGGATAAATTTACCTGCAATCATCTTCAAACCCATTCTCTCAAATCTGGATAGTATCTCTCCCATCAATCCTCTTTTTACTGCGTCCGGTTTTATTATAACTAGGGTTCTTTCTGTCATGCTCACTATTCTATCACTTGTTCTTCAACTTTATAAGAACCATCTTCATATAGATTTAATACACTAAATCTTGGTGTTTGTATTATATTCTGGGGATATTCATTTACTGTATCAGTTACGGCGCCTACTACGTAATGCTCAAGTGTACTTCTCATTGAATCAGTTAAATGACTTGATTTATGATGCTCTCCAGCAAATACTGCCTTTATTCCCGATTCCGATCTAATTAAGGCCAGCAGTGCTAGTCCCTGATCTCTTACCTCATCCTGTTTAAGCTTTAATTCTTCGCTTCCGGGATCCGTTGAAGTGCTTCCCATGTATATTTTTTCAAAAAAAGGACTTAGTCCCGAGGTGTACACAGGCTGGGAAAGCAGAATAAAATCAGCCTTATTTATATTGTTTTCCAGCCATGATATGTTCTGAACGGGTATTTTTGTATAGTTAAAACTGTTTCCAAATAGAAGAAACTTTACACCCTTAACATCAACCAAATTATATTCATTCCCGAAAACCTTTAAAAAATTGCTGAGATCCGATGTTTGAGCAATATCATGATCTCCGGAAAGAGCATAATATCTTATCTCACTATTTTTGAGTATATTATTTACCTTTTCTAATGAATCTAAATCCCCATAATTTGTTATATCTCCAAGGATAAACACAACTTCAATATCGTCATTTTTAATAATATTGAGTGTTTTTTCCAAGTTATCCACATCCCCGTGTATATCTGAGATTAGTGCAACTTTAGCTAATATGTTTTTGTTATAATCTCTAACACTAGCGTTATCAGTATTATTGTCCAATCTGCTAGTAGCTGCACCGGAACCTAAATTAGTCTGAGATACACGTTCAACAAATTTACCCGCTACATCCCCTACCTTCTTCTCATCTATTTTTATATGAAGGGAAGAAAGCAATGGTTCTGATTTATATACAATCTCTTTTATTCCAGTAAAATATATACCCTTAGCAGCACTTGATACGACCAGTACTAAAGCTCCCAACACAACAACTGCAAATAGCATACGAAACGGTCTGAATAAACCTAATTTTCTTCTTCCTGTACGATTTCCTAACATTAGATAGATTATACAGCCAGCGCTACATCTTCTCCACTACGTTAATCTTTAACAACGACAATCCGATTTTTAATACTATACTGACTGCTTTTGATAGACATAGTTTAAAGTACCCGGCTGTCTCATCCTTTATATCCAGTATTCTCTCTTCCCCATAGAAAGCATTAAATTTCTGAGCCAAATCATTAAGGTAATTTGCTACAAAATGAGGTGAATTTCTTTTACATGAAATATTTACAATCTCGGGGAATACGTTTAATGTTCTTAAAATACTCTTTGCAGATATACTTATATCTTTAAGGGTGTTAAGTCTTTGATAATCACAAATCTCTTGAGTAAACCCTGCTTTTTCCAAGACAGACATGATTCTTGCGTATGTGTATAACAAGTATGGACCTGTATTTCCTTCAAATTTAGTTATCTGATCAATTGAAAACACCACATCCTGTTTAGGATCAACTTTCAACAATCCGTATCTAAATGCAGCAAGAGATATCTTCTCTACTACTTCACTCTTATCCAGCATTCTTTCTAAACCACTATAAATCTCCTCTTTCTCAGCTTCTTTTATATTTTGGAATATTTCATCCGCACTTGCTAATAAACCTTTCCTGGAGGACATTGAACCCTCAGGGAGAGTAACTACACCGTAAGCCAGATGGTATAACTTATCAAACCATTTATAACCCAATAGTTCTATTATTTTAAAAAGCTGTTTGAAATAATCACTTTGTCTGTTGTCAACAACGTAAATCCTCCTATCAAATATATATTTATCGTAACTGTCTATAGCTAATTGAATATCCTGTGTTGCATATACCGATGTTCCGTCTCTTCTTAATATAACTTTGTCAGGTAAATTATACTTTTCCAAACGGGCAATAACTGCCCCCGTTTCATCTCTTTCTGCTATTCCTTTTTCTACCGCTAAATCTACAACTTCCTTACCGCTTTTTCTGTAGTCACTTTGGCGCATCCATACATCAAAATCAACGTTCTCCTCTTTATAGGTTTGCTCCCAACCTTCATAAGCCCATTGAACTATCTTTTTCCACAGTTTTATCGTTTCCCCGTCATCATTCTCTAGTTTCTGAAATATTTCCCCAAGTTCTTTATCTAAATCTGTGTTATTCTCTGCTTCTTTCTCATATTTAACATAGAATTCTCCTACGTAATGATCTGGTTTCTTATCGGGACCGCCATTATTTCCATATTTTTTATACATAAGCATTGCCTTGCATATATGAGTTCCCCAATCATTTAAATAATTCATTTTGATAACTCTGTAACCTGAGAAACTATATATTTCAGCCAGAGAGCTGCCCAGAAAATTATTTCTTGCATGTCCTATATGTAAAGGTTTATTAGGATTAGGAGCGGAATATTCAATAATTATATTTTTATTTCCCCCTTCATTGGAAGATCCGTACCTTTCTTTTTGGTTAAATATGCCGGATAGCAGGTATTTTAGGTATACTTCAGACAGCTTGAAATTTATAAAACCGGGAGACACTGCTTCAATATTTTCAAAAACAGGGTAGGTGAGTGATTCGTATTCGAATGATATGTCGTAACTATTTAGCTCTAATGATATATCTTTAGCTATATCTATAGGCCTGCCCCCAAATACTTTAGAGATAATCAAAGCTACGTTAGTAGAATAATCTCCAAAATTATCATTTTCGGGCCTTTCCACATTAACATTTTTGTTAATACTATCGTTCCAAGTGATTGATTTAGTATTATTGACAGCTTTTATCACATTATCAAGAATGATTTTCTTCATATCCATATTTAGCATGATACATTTACTCAGTCTTTATAACAATATCCCCTTCAATATCTGTTCTTAACACCTTGCACCCTAATTCCTCGTAGCTTTCCAAGGCCTCTTTGTGGGGATGATTGAATTTATTGTCCTTGCCCACGGATATTACACAGTATATAGGGTCAAGCTGTTCCACCAACGGTCTATAATAACCTGTATTAGATCCATGGTGGGATACTTTCAGAAGATCCAGTTTTCCCTGTATCAAACCGGTTATATCGGATATATCTATCTCCTTTAAAGCATCTGCTTCTAAATCACCAAGAAACAACGCTTCATAATCCTTATAATCTAGGAATATTACAAGAGAAGTATTATTTAAATTTTTAACGCGTTTTTCCAAAATATCTTTACCCGGCCAAAGTATTTTTAAATGCACACTTCCAAGTAAGTATTCGTCTCCAATAAAACTATTTTCTTCCGAATTATTCTTGAATTTTTCCTTAAGAGCCTCCCAGGATGATGTACCGGTAGAGATGTCGTTAAACATAACTTGGGCTACGGTACATCTGTCATATATCTTTCCTATTCCCCCATAATGATCAAAATGAGAATGGGTAATGAATATTTTCTCAATGTAGCAAAAGGGGTAAAACATCTGAGATGCAATATCCCTGTCAGCTTCAAAATTCTCCCCTCCGTCTATAAGCATAATGCGCCCTTCAGGAGATCTTATTAATACAGCATCCCCTTGTCCAACATCAATAATTCTGATCATAAGATTATTAGAAAACTTTTTGTTGTGTATGAAAATTAATAGATAAAATAAATAATAAAAAACAATAAATAATGCGTATTTTTCGATTTTCATTTCTTTATTTTAGAAATTGATCTATTACTTACTCCCCTATTTCTTAAGAACAACAGGAATAATATTGAAAAATAATATATGGCTAATACTGGGCCGTTCATTCTGTAACTAATCACAGAATTCTCCCACGATCCGAATAAGGTAACTATTCTCACAAATATATCCAAAAAAGGAAATAATATGACAGATGTTAATTTTGCTAACAAAGGGCTTATTATTGCACCTAGAATAAAAATACCACCAAGAATAGTTGAAACGGGAACTGTCCAAAGAATAATGGGATTAACTAAGATTCCAAGAATTCCGACTGTGCCAAAATAGGAAGATATTATAGGCCACACAAATACTTGCGCAGCAAGTGTACTGGATAAATCTTCAGGGAGTTTCATATTTGAAAAAATTGAGGAAAATTGTATCAAACCCAAGGAAGCGGCAAAAGACAACTGAAAACTAATATTGAATAAATAAGTAGGACTTATAATTACCATAAGGCTTGCAGCAAAAATTAAAATACTGAGGCCGTCTATAATGCGCCCGTAAAATTTACCCCAAGCTACTATACTCCCCATAACCAAAGCCCTAACTACCGGAGGTTCAAATCCGGATAAGAGAGCGTAAAAAGATGTTGCAATCTGGGCTAGTATGACATTTCTCAATTTATATTGAGAACCAAGTAACTTTGTAACTAAATTAAATACTAGTGCTATATTGAATCCTGAAACCACTACAACATGGACTGTACTTGTAATTTTTAATTCATGGGAAAAGGAAGGTACATTTTTTAAACGATCTAAACCTATTAACATGCCCAGCAGTAATTCACTGTGTGGACTTGAAAAATTACTGTCTACAGCCCTAACAACCGAATTTCTTATACTTTTAAACACTCCGACCTCTCTTTTTTCTTCGCCATATTCCTTACGACAAAAATCCCCCGGTAAATAACATGCATAATATGCTCTTAGTAGAGCCGCTAGTATAACAATTACAATGAGCAGATATTTTTTAACTGTGTTCATAGATATCCACTGATGCAGGGTTCAAAACGTAATATTACTAGTTATTTTATTTATAGTATTTTCCGATAAACCGGATTTTTCCTTAAGTTCTGATATATCTTTATAGGGTCTGTTATCAATAATTTTCTTTGCGTATGCCGGTCCTATACCCGGAAGAGCATCTAATTCCTCCTCCGATGCATTATTTATGTTTACATTCGTAAAATTACTATCATCTGTAGATTGGCTTTCCCCTTGACTGCTTCCCGATGTTTTCTCTTCATCTTTGCTATTGTTAGATAAACTTACAACGGCAGGAATAACTAACTCATTTACCTGCAGACTCCCTTCTTCAATATAATCCCATTCATAAGGTATATATATCTTTTCCCCATCTTCAATTTTTTGGGCTAAATTTAAATTCTTTGATACATATTTAATTGAAGATTCATTTAACAAACCACCAGCGGTTTTAACAGCATCCCCTACTCTTGAACCATCTTCTAGTTTATATATACCCGGATATTTCACAGCTCCGGAAATATCAATCACAATGTATTTATTATTTTTTACGTCTTCCTGTATTAATGCATCATTGATATTTTTACCCTGCCCATCTTCCCCTTCGATCTCCAAAACGATATTCTTTGACAAAAATAACGGATCTCCTGATATAAGATAATATATGATATATATTGCTACTAATACTGCTAAGATAATTAAAACTAATTTATTTTT
Organism: candidate division WWE3 bacterium UBA1397; assembly: GCA_002305205.1. Classification (GTDB taxonomy): domain Bacteria; phylum Patescibacteriota; class WWE3; order UBA101185; family UBA10185; genus UBA1397. The sequence continues at coordinate 37,680 of DBQJ01000011.1, forward strand.
CTTAACCAAACTTGATATTTTATCAAAAATAATCCTATACATAATGGGAATTTAAACAATGATCCGTTTATTTTAAAGACAGTATTATCTATTTCTGTTGGAGAATATATTTAACGCATTATTAACGCACCATAATATATTATTGGTGCCTATATTAAAGATATATTATATATATTTACCGCATATATAACGCATATGGAAGATAGATTTGGCAAAGATACAACTGCATATGTTAAATATTTCAGGAAATATGGGGTATAAGAGATATTTTCTACTTCTCGTTTAATGCCTTAATTAGAAGATCTTTAAATGCAGGGTTTCTTTTTAAATCCTTGATAAGTGAAATTACCTTTGTATCATTGATTTTGTAAAATACTTCCCTTCCCTTTTTGTCATTCTTAAGAAAACCTAAAGCACATAATACTCTAAGATGGTGGGAGGCTAAATTTTCCTCTACGTTTAACCTGTCTGCCACTTCGGTTACATTCTTTTGGCCATCTCCAAGATACTGTAGTATCTTCAATCTATTTTTATCTGAAAGGGCTTTTGCTACTTTTTCTAACATCATGGTTGGGAATATACAACAATAATTATTACAATTCAAGTACTATGTCATTAATAATATACAGGCCTTATGTTCTTATGTGGTAAACCCCCTCTTTCTCATAAATATAACCTTCTAGAGATAACAGCATAACAATATTTCTAATTATTTTTATAGGAATTGACAGCGTATCTGACATTTCATGTATTGTTTTTGGTGAAATAGATAACGCACGGAGTATATTTTTCTCTTTTCCCTCTTTTAGGTTAATTTTTTCAATATTTTCCTCAAAAGGCAACTGAATTTTATCTTTATGCATTATATTGTTTATATCAAGACCGGAAGATACGATATTAGCATATGTCTTTAGCAACTGCGTGCATCCTTTTGATGTATCACAAAATATGTTGCCCGGTACCGCACACACCTCCCTTTCAATCTTATGGGCGTATTCCGCAGTATACATAGATCCGCTCCTTTCTAATGCCTCTATCACCAATAATACTCGTCCTAACCCTGCAACTATTCTATTTCTTTTTAGAAAGGTCCAAGTTTTAGGACCCGAAGAATTAATATATTCGGAGATAATTAATCCCCCTGAAGCTATAATTTCATCATGTAAAGTTTTTTGTTCCGGTGTAAAACAATAGTTGAGTCCAAAAGGAAGAACTGCAATTGTTTTTAGGCCTCTCCTTAATGCCTGAACGTGGGCCTTAGAATCAACACCATACATAAAACCGGATACTACTGTAGTATTAGGCAGGAGATCGAAGAATATCTTCTCCACTACTCTCTCCCCGTAAGCGGTTATTTTCCTGGATCCTACTACAGACAAGCAGTTGTCAAATATATTTTTGCTTAAACTCCCTCTCCAATATAGAATTTTCGGGGGATCCGGAATAGTCTTTAAAATTGCTGGATACAAATCATCATCAATCTCTAAGGCCCCGTTCATGTTCTTGAAAATACTCCCGAGAGAAGTATTAAACAATACATCATGCTCTATTCTAATTAGATATTGCTTTGTTTGATATAATTCGTGCAATGGATAATCTAATAAGTATCGATAATCTCATAGAATCAGCAAAGAAAAAAGGCATTGATTTCGGACGCGGTGATCCTTACAACAGGCTTAGATATTATACAAAAATTGGATGGTTACCGCATATGGTAAGAAAAACAGACGATAGAGGAAATATTAAAGGGCATTACCCCGACTGGGCTTTATCTTACTTGATTATGATTGAAAAACTTAAGTCAAGAAATGCGTCAAATGAGGACATTAAGAGACGTATTGTTTTAAAAAATAAACTACAGAATATTATCAACATCTTCAATACCAAGGAATCAAGAAGCCAGTTATTAATATACGTTATTTTTGCTCTTTTATTATTAATATTTGCCAATGAATTAGAAGTAATAAATCTGGGTTCTCACAAAAGTGTATTAAACACAGCGGTTGTTAGTGAAATAGATTCTCCAATCCAAATATTAGATAATGGAACAGCATTTGTACCCAAAAACCAAAATGTTATTTTTGTTAAGACTGACTATGCCAAAGAGGGGTTAAAAATATTGGTGACCTTCAATAAGAATTACTCACCTGCATCAAGATACTGGATCTCTGAAATCATAAATGGTTCGGGATTTGTTTTAAGTCTTGACGCCCCTGTATCTTCTAACGTAGATTTTAACTGGTGGGTGTCCAATTAAACTATTTGCTTAATTATCAACATATTATTTAAAATTCCCGTAACGAGAAATTACCTATTGACATACGTTCTTTAATTAATCTACAATTTTTGCATGAACGAAAATAATATTAATTCTAATAGACTTGCTATCCTGGATAGCTTAGTCAAACTTATACCGGTCTCACTAGCCTTTCTCGTACCAATTTTCTTCCTTCCTATAACTTTGGAATTCTATGCTTTCAATAAGATATTCCTTGTTATCATAGCTTCTATTCTTTTAATCATATATTGGGCTGTAAAGATGATGCTTGGTCAAAAAATGAATTTCACCAAGTCCATTCTAGATCTTCCTCTACTAACTTATTTCTTTGTAGCAACTTTGGCAACATTTTTCTCAATAAGCAAGGTAGATAGTGTTTACGGAAGCCAGGGAAGATGGGCGGGTTTATTTTCATTTGCCGCTTTCTTGATATATTTCTTCCTTTCCACACCTCTTTTAAAGGATATTAAACTTGTGAAGATGTCCTTTATGGCCATGCTATTTTCTACAACAATATGTTCATTAGTATCTTTGTTTTCTTATTACAACATCTATTTGTTAAACACAGCTTTTTCTAAGATTCAAAGTTTTAACCTTCTGGGATCCGTAACGGATACTGTGTTTGTAGCTGCTATAGCCTTAGTAGCATCGCTTGGTTTTATTGGCTACGCTAAAAATCTGCCTTTCAAAATTCTATTAATTGCTTCTGCTTTCATTAACTACATGCTTATTCTTGTAATTGGCCTTCCTATTGGATTTATATCAGCTGCCGCAGGTGTATTCGGATTATTAGTTTATATGGATTTAAACAAAGTCTCGGGATCAAAGTTTTTCTATGGAATTGCTTCCCTACTTCTGATCCTTATAACACTACTGACCATTCTTCCCGGAACAAAGGACATTTTAATAAGCAAAAATTTTCCAAAGGAAAGCACACTGTCAGTAAAAGAGAGCTGGCTTATTTCATCAACTATAATACAAAATTACCCACTGTTGGCTACAGGTCCTTCTACTTATTACTTAAATTTCTCCAGATACAGACCTCTTTCTATGAATACTGGGGAAAACTGGGGAATGAGATTTGATATGCCAAAGAATGAATTCTTTAACATAATGGGCACTCTTGGTCTGGTAGGAGTATTAGCATCCATATTCCTTTTAGCCAGGATGCTGAAACTAATTGGAGCATCAAGGAAAGGACAGGATGATACAGGTATATCAAAAATATTGAGCGCAGCAATGATTTCTCTTATAGTGGGGCATTTATTTACCTTTGCTACCATAGCTACTATGTTCTACGTGATAATAGTAATGGGAATGCTTGTTGCTATACACGCTCTTTCCGATAAACAGGGAAACATTTCAGAATCAGTATCTGTAGAGGCAGATGCCTTATCCTCTATTGCAGGAGTTACTGAAGCAAGTGTGATTAAAAAAGAATACTTTAGATTTATATTGTGCCTTCCAATACTAGCAGCTACTCTTTATGCCGGATATCTTGCTTATAGAAACTATATGGGTGAGTTCTATATGAGAAAATCCCTAATGGCCGCAGCCAGAAATGATGGAAAAGCTACTTATGATCTACAAAGAACAGCCTTAACCATCAATCCCACCAGAGATACTTACCATACAACCTATGCTCAAACAAACTTAGCAATAGCTAACAGTCTTGCTTCCAATGAGAATCTTACAGATACAGATAGAGAGACTATACAAAATTTAATAGCTCAATCTATTAGAAGTGCAAGAGTAGCTACAGAAGTTGTAGGACCTATTAATCCTGCTAACTGGGAAGTAAGGTCTCTTGTATACAGAAGCTTAATAAACATCGCTCAGAACGCAACTGATTGGGCTGTAGGATCATACAATACAGCTATTCAGCTTGATCCTTCCAATCCAAGGTTAAGAGTTGAACTCGGCGGAATGTACTACTCAATGGGAGATTTCTTATCTGCAGCTAATCAATTCAGACAAGCTTATGCTTTAAAGGGTGATTATGCTAATGCCTACTATAATTTTGCTAATTCTTTAATACAGCTTAAAGATTATCAGAATGCTCTTTCTGCATTAAATACAACGAGAAATCTAATACCTCAGGACTCTCCGGACAGAAAAGTAGTTGATGATCTAATTGCTACTCTTCAAACTCCTCAAGTTGCCGGAGCCTCTACGGAAGAAGTAAAACCTACTGTAGAACAATTAGTGGGAGAGCAAGTACAGTCTGCTTCCCAGGAACCTTTAATTAATGCAGGAGAAACACCTAAAGCAGTGAACGAGAATATTGATTTAGGGAGTCTTCCAAAACCTGAAGAGAATCAATAAATACGCATCACTTAAGAAACATAGAAGAACCCTCGTTTAACCGAGGGTTCTTTTTAAGTATTCAAATTTAATTGAGATAACCAGATGGTGGACCGTAGCGGATTCGAACCGCTGACCTCTTCCATGCCATGGAAGCGCTCTACCAACTAAGCTAACGGCCCAAATACAAAGATCAGAGATGATTATATCAAAGTGATCAGGTTAATGCTTTGGTCTTACTAATTCAACTACTCTTCTTTCTTTAAATACTGCTTTTTTATTAGGAAGGGTATCTATTGTGTATAATTTCACAGGAACTGCAGCTTCAAATATTACCTTAGGGGTATTTTTTAATACTTTCCGAACCTCTTCCAGCATCTCCTCTATCCCCTCCCCTGTAACTGCTGATATACCTAACATATTTATTGAGGGGTATTTCTTTTTGAAAGTGTTTTTAATGTTAATAAATGACTCTTTTACTTCTGTAACATCTATTTTATTTAAAACCACTATTTCATTTTTATTCTCCAAACCTCCCTTATAATTCTTAAGTTCCTTTCTTAATGCTTGGTATCTATTAATAAATATATCTGAAGCATTATCATTATCTGTCATATCTGTAATGTCTACTAGGTGAATTAATACTCTAGTTCTTTGTACATGTCTTAAAAATTCATACCCCAGTCCTTTTCCTTCAGAAGCTCCTTCTATCAAACCGGGTATATCGGATAATACTATGTTTGATCCATCTTTTAATCTACATATTCCTAAATTAGGAGCCAGTGTTGTAAAAGGATAGCCTGCCACCCTGGCATTAGAATTAGTTAATCTATTGATTAGTGTACTTTTACCTGCGTTTGGCATCCCTATTAAACCTACATCAGCAACTAATCTTATTTCCAATTTTATCTTCTTTTCTTCTCCTAATATCCCTTCTGTATATTGGAGGGGGGACTGATTAATCGAACTTTTAAACCTATGGTTTCCTCTTCCTCCCATACCTCCTTTTGCCACAATCATTTTCATTCCATTCTCAGATAAATCGCCTATCAATATTTCTCTTGAATCCTTTACTTCATAGACTAATGTTCCTGTGGGTACTTTAATAACTGCATCTTCTCCATCAGATCCAAACATCTTCTTCTTTCCTCCCGGCTTACCATCAGTTCCTTTGAATACTTCCTTAGATTTAAAGTCTTTTAGTGTTCCCAAATTATCATCAGCTATAAAATATACATCCCCGCCTTTACCTCCATCTCCACCGTCAGGCCCCCCTTTTGAAATATACTTTTCATGTCTAAAAGAAACGGAGCCGTCACCACCTTTTCCCCCTTTAATTTTTATGTATGCTATATCAATCATTTAATATTCCTATCTTTAAATAATATTATTGCGTAAAACCAAGAGGATCCTGTGCTGCACCATTATACTTAACCATGTAGTGTACATGAGGTCCTGTAGACCTTCCTGTACTTCCCATTAAACCTATAATTTCCCCCCTGTCAACATTATCTCCATAACTAACATCTAAACGGCTCATGTGCCCGTAAACAGTCTCATATCCGTTTCCATGGTCAATTCTTACATGTAAACCCAACCCCCAGGGATCCCAACCTGCCCTTACTACCACACCATCCATACATGCAAGCAAAGGAGGCATTGATGATCCTATAGGGGATGCGATATCAAGTCCATTGTGATACCAGCTGAAATATTGTGTTATATATCTTACTGTAGTAGGCCATACACACATAGATTTATTAGGAGATGCTTGTCCCTGTCCTACAGAAGAAGGTCCTGTAGGTTCATACACATAAACAGGAGGTACATATTTTGGTACTTTTCCTCCCGGAATAACCAACTCTGTACCCAGTGCTAATGTTGAAGTGTCAAGAAGATAATTAAAATCAGCTATTGCCTGCACAGGAACATCATATTTCTCTGCAATAGAGGTAAGTGTATCCCCTGATTCAACCTTATGAATTAAACCCGCAGCAGGAGGAACTGTAATCTCCTGCCCTACGGATAATATAGCTCCATCAGTTAAACCATTAACATAGTTTAAAGCATCAATAGATATTTTGAATCTTTCTCCAATACTAAATAATGTATCCCCGGGAACCACTTTATATATAAAGGACTCCGATCTCTTTCTTGCTTCCGGAATAGTTGTTAATGCCATTTCCCTCTTAGGGATTATATCGTTTGTATTTACCATATAATCAGCACTGACAGGCTGATCTACTACTAAAGTGGACCCTGAGAATATCTCACCAAATGTGAATACAGCAAATGATGCTCCCATAACAATACCTGAAATAATCGGTTTTGCCAGCTTACCTCTGGACCATATTAATTTAGTTACTATGAAGTCTTTTATTAACTTAGGAAGTTTAAATAATAATGACAGAATACTGCTTAGCAAGGATAAAAACATAATTATCTTTTTAATTATGTATTTTATTAATGTACCGATGAACTCTTTCCAGCTGTTAAAAAACTGTTCGAAAGCATTTCTCCCTTGAGGTCTGAATCCCTCAAAACTATGTTGAAAAAACCTTTTAGAAGATGATTTTTTTAAAGTAAATAGTGTACCACTTTTCTCTCTGGGATACTGGGATCTTAAGGGTGGTAATAACTGTCTTTTTATTTTTTTCCAATGTAATTCCATATAATGATGCATGTTTATGTATAGAGCATATCTATAACAACGTCTGCCAGCACATGCATTTGTTATTGTACCAACGAGAAAATATTAGAGCAAATGGGTAGAAATTTATACTCCGGTATGAAGAGTTTCCAAGAATTCTTTGTTGTTTTTAGTTTTCTTTAGTCGCTCTAATACTAAAGGAGTAGCTTCTCTGTCATCTAAAAGATCCACCATTCTTCTTAAACGAAAAATCTTCTCTAGGGTATCTTTGTCAAATAATTGCTCTTCATGTCTTGTTCCGCTTGCTTTAATATCAAATGTAGGGAATATTCTTCTTTCATATAAAGATCTGTCTAATCTTAACTCCATGTTTCCTGTACCTTTAAATTCTTCAAATATGACATCATCCATTCTGGATCCCGTATCTACTAAAGCTGTAGCAATGATAGTAAGACTTCCCCCTTCTTCTAATTTTCTGGCTGCACCGAAAAAATGTTTTGCGGGGTATAAAGCGGCGGGATCAAAACCTCCTGTAAGAGTTCTTCCTGAAGGAGGGGCTACCATGTTATATGCCCTGGCAAGACGTGTAATTGAATCCATAAGGATAACCACATCCTTTCCTGATTCAACTAATCTCTTTGCTCTTTCTAAACATAGTTCCGAGACTCTGGTCTGATCCTCTGCTCTTTCATCAAAATTACTGGCATACACCTCACCTTTAACGCTTCTGCTGAAATGAGTTACTTCTTCCGGTCTTTCTCCAATAAGAGCAACCAACAGAATAATCTCAGGGTAATTGTCGGTTATTCCATTTGCTACGTCTCTAAGAAGGAACGTTTTACCTGCCTTAGGGGGTGCAACAATCATAGCTCTTTGTCCTTTTCCTATAGGTGCTACTAAATCAATCAAACGAGTTGATAAAATGTCTGACTTAGTCTCCAATCTCATCCATTCCTTGGGAAATATCGGTGTTAAGTCAGTAAACTGGGGTCTTTTTCTGGCCTTTTCTGGATCAAGACCGTCAATCTTTTCAATTTTAATCAGAGAAAGATATCTTTCCCCCTCTTTAGGAGGTCTGGCTAACCCAACAACATTATCACCTCTTCTTAATGAAAATCTTTTTATCTGAGAATGGCTAATATATACATCCCTAGGAAGTGAGTCTTCAGATCTTTGCTTTTGTCTTATAACTCCATAGTCCGGAAGAACTTCTAATAAACCATCAACCTGTACTGTTTCTCCGGTGTAATATTGAGTATCATCGTTTTGCTGATTGTATGTTTGTCTTTGATATCCTGAAGATGGATTTGAGCCCCCTCCGTTAGTTAATTGACTATACTGTCCGTTTCCTGCTGACATATTTACTGTATATGTGCTCTTTCCACTATCTCCGGGGGCAATATCCGATGATCCCGTATTGTTTGCAGGATGTGGCGAAACTGTATTATTACTCCCTAAATTATTACTCTGTCTGCTGCTTGTTTGTTTTTTTACAGGCATATTTATATATATCTAATGAAAATTATGTACTTATGATGAGAGTAGAAATTATGTAAATTCATGTATATCTAATTTACCTATTTGCACTCACCTGAAGATGGGAGATAGTTACTGCCCCGAACTACCTCCCAACTTCAAGTCTCATCCTAAAACTTATTGGATAAGTTCTCCTTTTATCACTAATCTTTTATCATATGTAGCTTGACCAGGAATCCATACTCCCCCGCATGTTATCAATGTTAACTCAATTTTATCTGCACTTTTTAAAACATCTAAACGGTCGGGGTTGTCAATTTCAATAAGCTGATAGTCCTTTACCAAATATTCGTATCTCCTCCCATATTCATCTACCACTATGACTGTATCACCTGCTTTTGTATTTTTCAACATCCAAAATGCAGCAGGCCCTCCATAATTATTATCGTAATGAGCATTAATAATCATATTTCCCTTTTCTCCGGGTTTAAATCCTTTTTTATACCAACCTGCCATTTCCCATTTCTCAGGAGTTTCCAGAGATCCGTCTTCAGATACACCTACAGGTATAATTTCCGCATCTACGCTCACTGATGGTATTAGTATTCTTTTTGGATTTGCGTATATAGGTTCCATTGCTTTTGCAAAAGCTGTTGCTTCTTCTCCAGTATTATTTATTTCTACTGCATTTTTATTACTTTTTCCAAATAATCCATTACCTATATATTTTGAGTATATAGTATACCCTAATATACATATTATTACTGATAATATGGCAATGTATTTATATAATTTTTTTGAATTTATTAAGCTTTTCATATTAAAAAGTAGGAATTTATATCAGAAATGAATAATATATATTTAGGCAAGATACAGATCGGTCGCGTAAGGATTAGGCCAAACCCAACCGATCTATACCTTGTCTAAAGATTATCTTCTTGTTATTACTCAAGAGAATGCCCGGAACCGAACGTTCCGGGCTTCTCAAATAATTATGATAACTTTTTGGATATTCTAACAGCCAGTCCGGCTACTAAAAGACCTATCCCTAATATACCTAAGTTAGATACAAATCCTGTTTTAGGTAATTCAGTAGGTTCTCCATTTCCATAGCATACTGTAGCTGTGTCAGAACCTTCAAAGTTGTCATCCCATCTTACCTCTGCCTTATTTACTACACATTTCTCAAAGTTATCGTCTCTATCAAACTCATCTTCATCGATTACGGCTTTTATCACAAAGGTTTTTGTTTCTCCGGGTTCAAAATCATCCCAGTATTCAGTTAGACCTGAACCTCCTTCTCTTATTAATTCATCAGGTAAGAAGTCTTCCATCTTCATATCATCAAAAGAATTAGATTCCTCATCACTTCTGTTTTTAATCTTAACTCTAAACTCAATTACATCATCTTTAGAAACATCAGTGATTTTGTCCTCTTCCCAATCATCACCACCTTCTAATCTAACGTCTTTATCTATCTCAAATCTTTTATTGTAGTAACAATTCTCTCCCCCACCGTATATGGGTTCACAATACTCTGCAAATACTTTCCCTCTGTCAACCGATGCCAAAAGGGTTACGGCGACTAAGAAGGATATTATGATTTTGACAGTTAAATATTTTTTCATATTTTTCCTATAATCCTCTTGACACCAAATGTCAGCAAGAACCTTATACCAGTATACTGCTTTAACAGCATATTAGTGGTTTTATTGACTCTGGGGCAAGGAAAAACTAAATAAAATACTGCTTGCTTTATCAATTCTTTTATTGTAATAACAAGCAGAATAGGGTTAAATCTAACCCTAATATTGATATTATAGGGCATAATCCATTATTTGTCAATACTATAGGGTTTATATTTATGAGCGGTACTTGGAATATCTAATTATTCAAAATAGATAGGCATTCTAATATGCAGGTATAAAATGTTAAAATCCTTCTATATGAGGAAGTTTTACTACCTGTTATTCGTTATAGGACCATTGTTGTTCATACTAGCGGTAGTACTAAGAACTATATCCATCCCGGGGTACATATATTTTCGGGATGTTACTGAGTCTGTTGACATATCAAACCTTTTTAAAAGGTACATCTACACATACAGCAATGATATCGGGGAGTCTTTGGCAGAAAAGGCGCGAATCCCCCTATTTTTTACCATATTGTCTATATACAAAATATTTGAAAATCTTGGGTTTGGAGATGATCTATACATAAAAATAAAAATTATTTTTCTTTTTACTTCCTCTTTTATAGCCTTTTTGCTAACAACTAAAAAATTTATCAATAAACACGTATTCCAAAATGAGGTTTTAACTAAATACTCTTTTGTTTCCATAGTACCTGCAGTTATAGGTGCTTTATTTTATACAACCAATTTTTGGTTTACAAACAGAATTGCACATTTTGGTTTATTCTTCAGCACTGTCACAATACCCATAGTATTCTATTTTTTGTTTGACTATTTTTTTTCCGAAAAAAAAGATTTAAAGAAGCTAGTTATTCTTTCAATAATTTTGGGGTTACTTACAGCTACTCCGCATACTGTTCTATTTGAAATTGTATTATTTGCATCCATTTTATTCTCCTATTTAATAACAAGGGACCACACTAAGGATAAAATATTTACTCTATTATGGCATTTCATAATTTTTTTAATTATAACTTTACTAGTAAACATGCATTGGATACTTCCCTACCTTGCTTCTAACTCTAAACCAGATGCTGAAGTGTCAGAAACGATTGTGGAACTTATAGGTAGAAATGCAACACTGGAAAATTCTCTCGGATTAATGGGATACTGGCTAACAAACCCTACAGATTATCCTATAAAAGGATTTATGATTTCCGTTCCTTACATACCCCTATTATTTTTGGGTTTTACTTTCCTTGCACTAAGAACAAAAAAGCAACGCCAAGTATTATTAACTATACTAATTTTATTCCTAACAGGAGCCTTCTTATCAACATGCGAGTCTTACACTAACATCGTTTACTTTAAAATGATGTTTGATTCACCCTTTCGTAATTTTGCTTGGTTATTCAGAGAATACGATAAGTTTGGATTAATACTTTCATTTGTATATTCCCTGTCAATATCAATAATCCTAAGGTACGCAATAAGAAAAGCTCGTTTATTTATTATTGCTTTATTTCCTATAGCATTAATAATAATTACAAACTTGGCTTTTCTTAACAGTACATTGGAAGCATATTATCAACCAGTAATGATTCCGGATAGTTATTCCAAAAGCATCTCTCTTCTATCCAGTGACCCTGAAGAGTCTAACATTTTGTGGTATCCCGGAAATCCCAAACCTTTCTGGGCAAATAGTGAGGAGGTGAGATATACATTTTCAAACCTAATATCCCCAAAGCCTTCAGTAACTACGCGATCGGAGTATATAAATTATGCTAACTATCTTTTTAATCTGGAAAATATCTACTCAGTAGATATTGGAGAGGCTCTTGACCTTATTGGGGTTAAGTATTTGATAATTAGGAAAGACGAATCAATTTTTAAACCCGGAAGAATAGATGATCTTCTGAACACTCAAACATCTATCAATTTAATATACTCGGATGAACTTCTTACAATATATGAAAATAAAGCATATACAGGCCTCTCGAAGATCTACAATTCAAAAATTGAAACCAATGCAGGACTTAACTTCCTAAAAAGCAATGCCGCAGAAATACTGAAAAAACAAAAACCATATGTTGATTTTACAGATAGACCTTCGGGCTTTAATACAGAAAATAAATATTATCAATATAACCCTGAAGCTCCTTTGGATTTTGTTCTGAATAAATACTCAGATAGATTCATATATCCTTCTATTTACAGTCACAAAAAAGAAGATGGAAATCCGGGTTTTTGGAAAACCGGTTCATTGGAAAACATTAATCATGCTGAGGTGGATTTCTTTTTAAACAATCTTGGGTTAAATATCAAACAGTTTGATTTTGGTAGAGGGGTAATAATCGCCAGGGATGGGTGGCAGATGAGTGGGAAGTTATTTAATCAGGGGAACCCTGTTGAGACAATGTTCTCTGCGCACCCTAATGTTGTATTTAATGGAAAGGACCTAAGATATAATTCAAGACTAGAGGACTTTATCTACTACTGGAACATAATCAAATCTGATAGATTTGATGTGTTAGGTAAAACCGCTTTGGGTGTAAGATTCAACTCAGATATATCCGATGATCTTATCCCTCATTATAAATTTACTTTTTACGGTGAGGGAGACGCTATTACCGGCATTATTCCGATGTATCAGAATGAACGTGGTCTTATGGAAAACGTTGTTAAGATACCTGAGGGTTCTGAAACAGCGGTTTTTAGTATTTGGACTGTGTCTACAGATATCGATCAAAGCTACTCGTATGAACTTAAAAACTTTATTCTAAAAGACATTTCAAAAGAGGTTAAGCCAATATCAATTTTGTTCAGTGAAAATACTGGATGTGATGGAAATTTATGCAACGTATACGTAAGGCTTTTAAAGAGCACTATAGGAGGTAAATTACAGATAAAAATAGGAAGTGACTCCTTTGATATCGAAACAAAAACACCTGAGACAACAAGAAATGATAGATACGAATGGGTATATTTGGGAAAAGTAGATAATAGCAACAAAGATGTTAGTATTTCAATCTCTAATATTAACGGTTTTAACTCTATAAATGCATTTGTATTTCTAAGCGAGTTAGAATCTTTGGAAACAACAAATACTGTATCTCAAACAGATTTTAGTTCTATACAGGAGGAAAAAAATAGTTCCCTGACTGTTAAAACAAAACAGATCAACCCCACAAAATATGAATTGACTGTATTCAATGATGTTCCAGGTAAAAGTGTGCTGTCATTTTCAAAACCCTACAACAAAAACTGGATATTAAAACCACAAAAAAAGGAGGCGGGTATTGTTAACGGTTATATTAATGGGTGGGAGTTTGATAACATTAAGGCAGGAACCTACATAGTAGAGTACAAACCCCAAGAGTACTTCCAAAAAGGGGCGGTTATTTCAGGTGTTTCAGCGGGCACGGTCTTATTAATACTGGTAATTTCTTACCTAAGAAGTTTTTCTGCTTCTGAACGTAAATCCAAATCCCAAGGATAAAGCTTATTTTCAAGAAGTTTATATCTGTTGTTATAACTATCAATTACTTTATCAAAAGCTTCTGTTGATTTATCCCAAGAAAATATGGAAGCCCATTTTTCACAATTTCTACTTAAATTATTTCTAAGATCTTTATCTTCAAGAAGATCCAGGGTCTTTTTATAATAATCCCTTGGACTTTCCGCTAAATAACCTGTTTTACCGTTCACAATTGAGTCTCTAACTCCGGGAACATCAAATCCAACACACGGGGTGCCGGACATGGCTGCTTCAATTATGGTTATCCCCCACCCCTCTTTAACTGAAGGCATTAAAAACACCCAAGCTTTTTGCATAATTTCCCATTTTTTTCTATCTGAAACAAAACCTAAAAACTCAACGCTCTCATCAATACCCAATTTTTTGGCTTTCAATTTTAGTTTATTAAGATTATCCCCATCTCCTCCAATAACAAATTTCGCTTCCGGTATCTTTTTCAGTATATGTTTGAATACATCCAAAGCTATTTCCAAACGTTTATAGGCCTTCACACGCCCCACATAAGCCGCCATAGGTAATCTGGATTTTTCATAATTAACCCCGTAAATAATGTTGTGGATGGAATTATATGCAATAAAAATATCCCTATCGACAAATCCCAGCTTTTTAAGATCCTTCATACTAGATGGTGACACGGTTATAACCGGTATATTTTTATACGCCAGAGGCATTAGTGTAGATTCAATAAGGTAACCTACAGCTGCTACAATGGGATTAAATTGAATAAACCACTGTCCTTTATGAACATGGTGTAAAACCATAATTTTTGGTTTATTTGAATAAAACGGGGTAAAAAAAGGGATTCCATTTTGAACATCAATGATAAAATCGGTTCTTTTTCTAAGATAAATAAGGTAATAAAGCATTGCCCATAAATAAACGGAGAATATACCTCCTTTTCTTATTACCCTCACCCCATCTATAACGTCTTTGGAAGATAAACCTTTTGGTTTTGATGTAAATAAAGTAACTGTATGTTTCTTTGATAATCTTTTAGCAATTTCGTGAACGTATACTTCCGAACCTCCCCATTGTTGATTTTTAATATCTCTCCATGCAAAAATCAAAATTCTTTTATGATTTGAAAAATCCTCAATGCTTGCAGGAAAAACTCTATCAAGAAAATTTTCCAAACCATGGTCAATTTCTAAAAGTTTTAGCTTTATAAATTCCAGTGGAATCTTAACCAATCCGGTAAATACGGAAAACTTGGATCCCTCTTTTTCAAGCCAAATTACCGGATGCTCCATTATTCTAAGGTTCAGATACTTGGCAACAAGCAAAATATTTACGTCAAATGCCCATCCTGTATTGGAAAGTTTTGATGCAACCAAATCTGCAGCGTTTTTCCTGAAAATTTTTGCTCCGCATTGCGTATCTTTATAAGGAAGGTTAAAGAATAATTTGGCATAAAGATTGAAAGATTTCATTAATATTCTTCTTTTAAAACTAACTTCGGTTCTTGAAAGATCCCTAACACCCACTACACCGTCAAGCCAGGGGGTTTCCTCAATGAATTCAAAGAGCTTTAATATCTCCTGACCTGAAACTGCCCCATCCGCATCAACAAACCCCACAAAATCGCCTGTAGCGTTCTTAAAACCCAACGAAACAGCCCCTCCCTTGCCGGAGGAGTAATTAGTTTCTATCTTTTTAATAAATGGGAACTCTTTTGAATAACGGTCTACTATTGCGGCTGTTCTGTCCTCCGAGTCACTCACTACAACAATTATTTCTACAGAAATGGACTTGCTTCTTGAGTCAAAAAAAGAGCCATAAACACTAAGTGTCTTCGATATTCTCTTCTCTTCATTCTTTGCTGGTATTACAAGGGACAGTTTGGGCATTACTAATAGAATACAATAAATCGGGGAAAATAGGCACAAAAAAACTTCCGGGTTAGTGGAAGTTAGTTTCAAGAAAATATTACATGTCCCAATCCAAGATTCCCTTATAAAGAGAAGCTTAAATTGAGAGCGGATAGGATGAATCAGGAGAACACGGGTGTGTCTTCTTTTTCAACTCCTATCCGCTCATGGTTCCTTAATCTGGATCCGGGTGTGGGATTATGGCTCCAGAATGAAGGTTGGATTTGCGACGACTGAACCGTCCAGGTTAACTGTAAACGGTTCCGTATCCGAACTGAAAGAAATCAACCCACCGTTATTAACCTGCTTAGTTGGGTCATCTTTCATCCGGATAACTATGAAGGCACCATCTGAGGCCTTTACTGAACCAAGAAAAACTGTCGCATAATTTTGGTCCAGGATTTCGCCTTCTGTTACATTCACTCCGTGTGCCTTCATGTAAGCACGAAGTTCCTGATCTTCAGGGATTTTGGTATCTACCTTGCCCATTTTCAGAAGGGGCAGAAGATCAATACCCTGAGCAGTGGCGGAAGGATAGTAAGTTGCAACGATACATAGATCGTCACACACCAGCCTAAGAACGCCAATACGAGCAAAGTCGGCCGCCAGGTTGATTTTATACATAGATTCATCACCAGGCATACGATTCGCTACCCGTAGATCCAAATACCCGGGCAAACCCCCTTTAAAATCGGCCGTGACGGTTGTGCCGTCAAAAACGACTTCTGCGGGAGCTGCGGGGGCAGCGACAACCGGGGTCGGCATGGCCGTGGGGGCCAGAGTCGGTGCCAGGGTCGGGGCCAAAGTCGGCACGGCAACCACAGGTACTGCGGTCGCTGGGACGGGCGCTGTTGGGGTCGCGGCTGGCAGATTCGAGGACTTGTCGGCGAAGCCGAGCAAAGTCTTCAAGACGATTACCGCAAAGATCGCCAGGGCGACCAGCACCACCCCTCTCAAAAGCCACAAAGTCCAATTGCTGCTCTTGCGAGCAGGAGCGGGGTCAGCGGGATCCGGGTCTGCAACAGCAGCCGGCGCGGGAACGGCGGGATCGGGAGCATTCAAAATCCCGAGTACCTCGTCCTTCTCGACCTGGGTTAAGAGCATTGGACCCAAACCCGAAAACAGATCGCGGGTTTCATCCCAATTTTGGGGCTCCGACATACCCAGGGCGACACACACCTTCGCAACCTGCTCCAAGGTAATCCCTGCCAAATGTGGCGAGGGACCCCCTAGGGTACTAAACAACCCATCTAAATCACTTAGAACATACACTTTTGCCATTTTTACCTCCTTTAAGGTCGGGCTTGGCTGCCCATAGAGAATATTCTCCGGTTACCCAGAGAGTTTAGATTTAAAAGGGATTTTACTCCCACACCCCTACTGTGCACATCCACCCAACACTTACCAACAACCTAAAAGATGTGTACAAAAGGGGTGCAAGAGATCCCATCAATCCAAAATAACCCTCAAGAAGGATTTTTATTTACCCACACCAATTGTCAAAGTTCAGCAGATAAACTGCTAATCTGTAAACCCACTCAGGTTCACAAAACAACAGTCTATAACCTTCATTTCTTTATTACGGAGATAACTCAACGTACCGCCCTTCCTTTCTTTCAGTCACAGGATTCTACCAAACAAGCTTACAAAAGTCAATACTATAGGATAGCTAGCGCGGGGGTTGATTTTTCAAAGGACAGTAGATAATACATCAACCACACCCGGTGTCAAATTCAAAAAAGCATCTAAAACAGATGCATTAACAAATATTTAGTTCTTACCAAGTAACTTCTCTCTCAAAGCTGTCTCTATGAGTTCACCAAAACTCATGTCATTTTGAATTGCGTGTACTTGAGCAAGCTTCTTAAGTGTCTTGTCTATTAAAATAGTCGCCTTAACTTTCTCGCTTTTGTTCTCCATAAACATCCTCCAAAAAAATTATCCACAAAAATAAAAGTTATCCACACGCAATTAGTACCTTATAGGTTGCACGCGGAATCTTCTTATTCGATCATACACGTAAATACGTAATTATGTAAATATTTAGTTAATAGCAACGCCGATTGGAATTCATAAATAATTTATGCAGAACAGCGGGATTCAATGGACGAGAGACCAACATACATCGCTTGTTAAATTTCCCCACCGTTATAAAGTGATCGTAGTCATGTTTCGCCTGCTCGGGAGCATGGTCTTATACCATCCGGAAGGGTGGACACGCTTCTATAAAAAAACGCTCTGCGGCCGCCGCTTTGTATGTCGCTCCTTGTGGAGCGTTTTTTTTGCGATTAGTAAACAAAAGCAGGGCAAATCCTTTACTTCCCTATTTCCTATCTTAAATAATAAAATTTTAAACTTGGAACATTGGAAAAATCTCTGGTATTAAGAGTAAATAAACTACATTCTTCATTAATAGCTGTCGCTGCAATGGCTGCATCTGCAAAACCCATGTTAGGACTCCAATCTCTTACAATCTTTCCGGCAGTTGCCGCAACACTCTCATCGTATACATAGATTCTCAAAAGCCCTAGAACATCCAGCATTTCTTCCTCCTTATCTCTGATTCTTGTGCTTTTCCCCTGGTACAATTCCTGGACAGTTACCGCTGAGATTCCCAAACTAAAACTACCTTCTAACTGAATCACTTTATCAAACAAAGTTTTTCTCCCTTTGTTATTCTGTCTTATATAGTCTATGAGAATTGAGGTATCTAAAATAATCAATTTGCTCTGTTTTTCTTTGTTTGTTCAAGCTCTATCTTCCTTCTTCTCTCTTCATCCTTCTCCCATTCTTTATCATCTGCCCATGAGCCTCTGGCTGAATCTAGTATCTCCTCCAACGTCTTCCCTTTTGTATCCCTGTTTAGATAAAAAGGTACTATCTTGGCAATAGGAATACCTCCCTTTTCTATTATCATGCTCTCATTATTCACAAAGATTTTATTTAAATAATTAAACATATCCTTGCGAAAATTAGTGGCATTAACTTTAGACATGTACATTAATGTACATAAACGTACGTGTATTTTCAAGTGTTAATTTTCGCAATTTACTTGTTTTAATATACAAAACTGAAATGAAATCAAAATGAAATGGCTTTATAAATAAATCTTGCTAGATCTTGGCTGGTACACTTTCACAAAATATTATCCTTCCTGCAGAAGACTGTATAGTTTTTACTACTTTCGCATCAATCTCTTCTCCTACCCTGCTTTTTGCCTCNNCCTTCTTGTATTATTTTAATCCTCACTACCTCTCCCGGAAGAAATATACTTTTAAGTGCATTAATCAGATCATTTATGTTCAATACCTTTATCCCCGATACAGAAGCTACTTTATTTAGATTAAAATCCAAAGTCATTAGTTTTAACTTATGTTCTTTAGCAAATATTACCAACTGTTTATCTACCTCCTTTTCTTTTGATTTTATCTGGGGAAATAACACCTTGGAGTATTTCTTTACCTCCTTTACAACATCTAATCCTCTTCTCCCCCTCTGTCTTTTAATGGTATCTTTACTATCGGAAACAATATGAAGTTCATTGATTACTTCCTGGGGTATTACTAATGTTCTGTCAAAAAACCCCGTCTTAAGTAAGTCAGTTATACGTCCGTCTATTAGAACAGACGTGTCTATGACAACAGCATTCTCAAGCTCTTTTCTAAGGTTTCTTTCCTCTTCTTCTGCTTTTGATTTTTGCTTAACTCTTCTTGCTTCCTGTATCCTTTTAGACTGCTGTTCCCAGAAAGCAGATACTATATTCCTTACCACATCTGTAATTAAATTCTCTATCCACTGTCTTGTTTTGATAAGAAGAATAGGAAATATGAAATAGCCAAATAAACCTGCTACTGATGAAATTAACACCTCAATTATTGTATGATACCCAAACCACGGGAGCTGACTAAAAAAAGCAGATAAGGAGAAATTAAAACCCAGTATAAAAAATAATATACAAAAGACAATTCTCCAGACTATGTTTATACTTGCCTTTTTTCCTGTATTTGATTCCTTTGGTGCGGGTAAAAGTACCTGGCGGCCTGTTCCCCCATTTGTTTTTGATTTATTATCCATATATATATAATTTTAGACTATTGGGAAGGAATTAAAATGCTTGTTTTATAGCATTAAGAATTGATTTGCACCTGTCATATCCAATAACATTAGTAAAACCCAAACGGGATGCTTCTTTTTGTCTTTTTTCCTGATGTACAACTTTTCTTATCTCACCGCTTAAACCGCATTCCCCAAATACAACGGTTTTAGATTTTATAGGAATATCTTTTAAAGCAGACACTACTGCAAGACAAACAGCTAAATCAGATGCATATTCATTAACTTTAAAACCTCCTGCAATATTTATATATACATCATAACTTCCTGTAGGCAGTCCTACTCTCTTCTCTAAAATAGCCAGTAAAACCTGTAATCTATTTACATTAAACCCGCTGGCGGTTCTTTTAGGATATCCGAATGAAGTTTTAGTTGTTAATGCCTGTACTTCAAAAAGAATAGGTCTGTATCCCTCCATTGTTACTCCAACACAAGATCCCGGAGATTTTTCCATTCTTTGTTCTAAGAATACTTGGGAAGGATTTTTAACTTCTTTGATTCCATCACTAAACATTTCAAATATCCCGACCTCAGAAACCGGTCCAAATCTATTTTTTGTAGTTTTTAATATTCTAAACATATGCTGAGAATCCCCTTCCAGGAATAATACTGTATCCACAATGTGTTCTAATACTTTAGGTCCCGCTACTACCCCTTCTTTTGTTACATGCCCTACTAATACAACGGGTATATCTAATTCCTTGGCCATATTAGTCAAAAGCTGTGTACATCCTCTGACTTGAACTAATGATCCGGGAAGCCCTCCTAAATCATTTGAGTATAAAGTTTGTATGGAATCAATTATTAGAAGAGAATATCTTTTATTCTTAGGCCGTTCATCTGAAAAAGACTCTCTTACTGCAGTATCTATCATTTCTATGGATGTTTCGGGTAAAAGGGAAAGATTATCTCCTTTATAATTTAGTCTGGAAACCCTAAGCTTTATCTGTTCAATATTCTCCTCTCCACAAATATAAAGAATGGGATTATCTTTTAATTCACGGCATATTTCAGTAAGAAGAGTGCTTTTACCAATACCGGGTTCACCGGATAGCAGTACAACCTGACCGGGAACAAAACCTCCCCCTAATACTCTATCAAACTCAGAGATATTTGTTGAAAGTCTTTTTGGCGGTTTAATTGATACTGAAGATAAAGATACGGTTTTAGAACGGGCAGTACTTTTCATTCTTGAACTGCCGGGAATATTCTGCTTTCCTCTGTTTAAAGATGGGGAGATAACATCCTCCAAGAAAGAGTTCCATTCCTGACATTGGGGGCACTGTCCTACCCAATTTGTAGAAGTATATCCGCAGGATTGACAGACAAATATAGTTTTTAATTTAGACATAGGTATAATTATTTGCTTCTCTGCTTTCCATTTTTAATAACAATAGCATCTCCTTTTATCTCCGCAAGAATACGGAGAGGTCTTTTTTCATTTTTGAGTAGAAAAGAAGCTATGGGATCAAGAAGCTCTTTTTCTACAGTTCTTCTTAATGAACGTGCTCCGAATTCATCAGAATAACCTTTCCTTAATAATATCCTTATTATTTCATTGTTTAAATCTAAGGATATACTTTGTTTTCTAAGAGAGTTGGATATCTCATCCATCAATATATTTAATATTTTCTTCTGTTCTTCTTTTCCCAGTCTTTTGAAAACCACAACTTCATCCAAACGGTTAAGAAGTTCGGGTTTTAATATCTTTTTTAGGTTTCCCTTTAGTCTATCTTCCACTTTCTTGTCTGTCAGCATGCTTTGTTCAAAACCAATACTACTATTATGTAGTATTTCTGTACCCAGATTACTAGTCAGAATTACTACAGACTTTGAAAAATCAAAAGTAGACCCCTTTGCATCGGTTAATTCCGCCTCCTCCATTATCTGAAGCAGAATATTCAGCACATCAGGATGAGCTTTTTCTATCTCATCAAAAAGAACAACGCTACTGGGATTAGATTCAATTTTTGAGGTAAGCTCTCCCCCCTCTCCATACCCCACATACCCCGGAGGTGCTCCGACTAGACGAGCTACTGTGTGTTTCTCAGAAAAATCACTCATATCCAATCTGATCAACGATCTATCTCCGAAATATTCTTCCGCTAATACTTTAGCCAATTCTGTTTTTCCCACACCGGTCGGTCCTAAGAATAAAAAATTACCCAATGGTCTTTTCTTGGCTCTTAAACCAAGCTCAGATCTGATTAAAGATCTGACCACATTATCAACTGCTGTATCCTGCCCAATAATCCTTTTTCTTATCTTCTCAGCTACTGTAGATAATCTTAATGCATCTCCAGATAAAGACTCTCCCTTACCCTCCTCTTTAAATGCAACAAATGCATCTTTTATATCTTTTATACTCATTACAGCTCTATTATGTTTTTTTAATATCATACCTTCCTGTTCTTTAGATATTTTTTCTTCGCATTTTCTAAATTTATTCCTTAGATTTACAGCTTCCTGATATTTGCCGGAAACAATATCTAATTCAATTTTTGTTATTAAATCTATACCTCTATCTACCATTTCAATATAATGAGACGGTATCTGTGTTTTTCCTACAGACGCATAAGTACAGCAAAAGTCCATAAAATCCACTCCCTTTCTGGGAAATTTGACCCCGCTTTCTATTTCTTTAGCCTTTTTATATATCTCTTTTATTAATGTATGAGGAATAATTACATCATGATGAAGACTTAGTTCCTTAGCTTCCTCCTCCATTACACCAAGTGTTTCTCTTTCCTCAGTTTCCGGAACTGAAATAACGGCATAGTCAGATAGCATTTGTTCATTATCCGAAAATACTTTCTCATAAACATTAGAGTTCATCACGGCAACTATCTTAGATCCTGATTGAGATACAGCCGTTTTAAATAAAGGGTAAAACATAGGAACAGAAACACCCGAAGGTGAAGAAAAAAATATATTTTGAAAATTCCTGATGAATAGAATAGTTTTTCCCAAGGTTTTAAGTTCATCCGATAGCTGTACAAGGGCTGATTCCATATTTCCTTTGCTAAATACCCCTGTCATAAAGGATATCAGATCGAAATCTATTACTTTGTAGCCTGCTATGCCCCTTGGTACATTAAGTAAAAAGATATTTCTGGACAACATTTCCATCAATGTTCTCTTTCCCACTCCGTTCTCCCCTATAAGTAGTACATTTTGTGTATTTTTTAACAGCAGCGCTGATATAAACAAATCATATACATTTCTGTGTATAAAGTTACGGTTTAAATTCCTTATTGCTCTTCTTACATAGCTTTCTCCAAATGAATCTAAAAGGGGTGTTTGTGTTGATTCCGTTATATTTAATCCTCCGGGAAAGATATTTATCTTAATTAATTCTTTTTTTACTATGTCAAAATCAGGGGATTTAACAATCTTTAACAACGCCAGAAGTAAATGCTCTGTTCCCACGTAAACATGATTTAAAGTATATGCCTGAGAGTAGGATTCATGTATCAATTTAGATATATTTATTAATTTATCTTTGGGAATACGGTTATAAATATCGTTCTGAAGAAGAATATTACCCATACCCTCTTCTTTCTTTATAGCTGTGATAATTATTTTACTAGAAAGGCGTTCTTTCCTGGGAAGGGAGATGATCACCTTCTTAGCTCTTTCGGTAAGTCTATCTGTAACCATTTTTTAGAGTATTAGCTTAGTTTTCAGTTCTGGTACTGAGGGCAAGTTTCTGGTTAGCACCATCTACCTGAATAACAACAGCTTCAACCTCCTGCCCTTCTTTAAGCGGAGTCCCCGCTTCAGATATATGTATTAATCCGTCTAAACCCTTTTCTATGGTAACAAATGCTCCAAAAGGAACTATTTTTGACACTAAACCCTTAATTTTAGTACCTACGGGGTATTTACTATCAACAGTTTCCCAAGGATTAGGAGTTAATCTTTTAACACTCAGGGCTAATTTTTTAGACTGTTCGTCTACTCCCAAAACCATTACAGATACTGTCTGACCTACTTTAAAGTAATGAGAAGGATGGTTTACCTTTTCCCATGCTATTTCACTGATATGAACCAACCCTTCAACACCTCCCAAATCTACAAATACTCCGAATGGCATTATACCCGTTACTATTCCCTCCAATGTTTTGCCCGGCTCTATTTCAGCAAGTTTCTTTTCTTTTGATTCATCACTATAGTTGGATAAAGCATCTTTCTCTGATAATACAAATCTATTCTTTTCCGGGTCCAGCTCAATTACTTTAACTTTCAGAATCTTTCCTGCTAATACTTTTAAAGAATCTTTAAGTTCAGATTCACTTCCTGCTGCAAATTTAGCGATATCATTGGCAAAGTGGGATCTGTCCAAGTGAGAAAGAGGAATAAATCCTCTGAGATTAAGGCAATCGCATAATAAACCCCCCTTATTATATTCAATGATAGTTGCATCCAGAGAAGCACCACTGGAATAAGCTTCCTCTGCGTCTTTCCATTTCCTATCTTTTTCTGCTTTCCTAAGAGATAGAACAATGTATCCTTGCATGTTCTCCGGTTGTACTATCTTTGCTGTAATATGATCCCCAGCCTTTAATCCCTTATAAACGCCATCTGTTTCTTCCAACTCAGCCCCTGTGATTATTCCTTCGGATTTAGCTCCAACATCAACTAATATCTCTCCATGAGTTACGGATATTACATATCCTTCTATTAATTCTCCCGGTTTTAATTCCTTCATCTGCAAATCTTTCTCTTTTAAAAGCTTTGACATTGCAGAATTTTCTTTATGTACTTTTTTTGCTTTTGACATTTACGGACTTTGTTACTTCAGAAATCTTTATACCAGATATCCTTATAACAAAACCCCCTTTCTGTCCTAGTAGGACAACAGGGATTATATATTAGGATTGTGGGCGTGGCAATAAGATATATTGTATGAATTATTAAAAAAATACTAGGAGATAATACCCCGGCGGCGACCTATCTTCCCAAAAATTACAGTTAGTATTTTCGGCGCTGATGGTCTTAACTTCTCTGTTCGGAATGGGAAGAGGTGTTACCCCATCGCTATCGCCACCAGGATG
>DBQJ01000011.1:62647-62890 GCA_002305205.1 candidate division WWE3 bacterium UBA1397
GCGCAAATAATTAGTATCACTCGGCTGCATACATTGCTGTACTTCCACCTGTGACCTATCAACCTAGTAGTCTCCTAGGATTTGCGTCTGCTTAAAGCAGAAATGCTTTAGTATTGAGGTTTGCTTCGCGCTTATATGCTTTCAGCGCTTATCAAGTCCAAACGTAGATACCCAGCAATGCTCCTGGCGGAACAACTGGTACACCAGAGGTTGTGTCATTCCGGTCCTCTCGTACTAGGAATG
>DBQJ01000025.1 GCA_002305205.1 candidate division WWE3 bacterium UBA1397
TCTCTTTTCTCTTGATAAAATATCGGAAGTCATCTTTACCCAGTTATCATAGGAGATGGGGGAAAAGATGTTTAATATTTTTTCTTCGGGTTCACTCAGAAGATAAGATGAGTTCTTAAATAATATTTCTAGATAGTGTTTATATGGTTTTAATATCTCTGCGTTAAGAAACTTTTTTTGTTTATCCTTTGTAATTTTTGACAAACGATTTATAAAAAATTCAATCTCATTAGTATTTCTGATTACTACATCCTGTATCTTATTTAACTCTGCTTTTATACTGGCATTATTCTGATCAATAAAACTTTTTAAAATAAAATAATATCCGGATACACCTCCCCCCAAATATTTTCTAATTAACATTTCATACTCATCTAATGCTTCTTTCAGAATACCGGGACTTTCTAAATAATCATTTCTACTCTTCCATTTATTAACAAAGTATTTATTATCTCTAGTATATTTATTAAGCTCTTTGTCTTTATTTTTGAGATCATCCTCATTCATCAAACATGATAAATCCCACTCTGTTTTTATATCTTTAACTTTAGGCATAGGTAAAATTATATCATTTCTGACAATTTATGTTGTAATAACGCAATTTATTGCAATATACGCTATTTGACATTAATACAATTATGCTGTTAAATATACCTCTGCTTGACTATTGAAATTCCCTTCCTAACAAACCGGAAGGTCTTTTTTTTAGCCAACGGAAAATATTATGCCAAAAGATAATAACTTATATGTAACAAAAGAAGGCTTGGAGTCTCTTAAAAGTGAGCTCAAGAATTTAGTTGAAATAAAAAGACCTGAAATAGCAAAAAGAATAAAGGAAGCAAGAGAAATGGGAGATATATCAGAGAATTCAGAATATGATTCAGCCAGACAAGAACAATCATTCATTGAAGGTAGAATAGAAGAACTAGAAGAAATAATTAAAAACGCGAAAATATCCGAACCTAAAGGTAAAGATAGTATAGGTGTAGGATGCGTTGTTACGGTTCATGTTGAAGGGGAAGATGAGAAATTTCATATTGTTGGAGCTATGGAAGCAAATCCCCTAGAAAAGAAAATATCTCATGAATCACCCTTAGGATCTGCTTTAGTTGGGAAAAAGGTTGGAGATAAAATTGAAGTCGAGGCTCCTGTTGGAAAATTGACCTATACAGTATTGAAGATTGAATATTAATAATCATCGTGCTTTAATCAGGTAATGACCTCTCTTATAGATTTAAGAAAATTCCGCCTTGAAAAATTAAAGAAATTAAAAAAACTTGGTATAGATCCCTACCCTCCTTATTCAAAGAAAACTTGCAGTAATGAAGAAATTCATATTAAATACCCTGATTATGAAGGAAAAGAGATAGCTGTATCCGGAAGAATCACATCCATAAGATCACATGGGGGATTAGTATTTATTGATCTTAAAGACGCTTCCGGAAAAATACAGGTGTATATAAAAGAACAAAATCTAGTGTCTCCGGATAGAAAGAAGGGGCAGCTTGGATTTTTAGATATCGAACTTCTTGACACCGGAGATTTTCTGGAAGCCGGGGGAAAAGTATTTAAAACAAAAAGAGGGGAAATAAGCATAGAGGCAAATTATATTAAAATACTGACAAAAACATTGAGACCATTGCCCGATCAGTGGGATGGATTAAAAGATAAGGAAACACGTTTAAGAAAGAGGTACATAGATACAAATATTAACTCTGAAGTATTCCAAAGATTTATCAGAAGAGCTAAATTTTGGGAAGCACACAGAGAGTATTTCAAAAAAGAGGGTTTTTTGGAAATAAATATTCCTATATTGGAAAATACTCCGGGAGGAGCAGATGCAAATCCTTTTATTACACATATGGATGTATTGGATCAGGATTTCTACCTGAGAATATCCCAGGAACTGTATTTAAAAAGATTAATAGGCGGTGGTTATGAAAAGGTATATGAAATAGGGCCGAGGTTTAGGAATGAAGGTTATTCCGATGAACATCTCCCCGAACATATAGCTATGGAGTTTTATTGGGCTTATGCTGATTGGAAAAAAGGCATGGATTTTATAATATCCCTATTTAGATATGTTGCAGAAAGTGTTTATAACACAGGTTTATTTAAAACCAGAGGATTTGAATTTGACCTCTCTCAAGAATGGGAAACAATAGAATACTCCGATATTTTGAAAAAAAGATTTGGTATCAACATATTTGATACGGATCTTAAGGAAGTAAAATCAGCTCTTGAGAAGGAAAATGCAAAGATAAAAAAGGGTATAACTGTGAACAGAGCCATCGATGATCTTTGGAAAATAGCCAGGAAAGAAATAAGGGGACCTGCTATGGTAATTCATGAACCCAAATTTTTATCCCCGTTAGCTAAAACCGATCCGGAAAATGATAATTTAACATTAAGATTTCATCCCATAATTGCGGGTTCCGAACTGGGAAATGGATTCTCTGAACTTAACGATCCTCAAGATCAGTTAAAAAGATTCGTTGAACAACAGAAAATGAGAGATAAAGGAGACAAGGAAGCTCAATTTTTGGATACTGATTTCGTAGAAATGCTTGAGTATGGTATGCCCCCTACATTCGGATACGGGCACTCCGAAAGAGTATTTTGGTTTCTTGAAAATGTACCGGCAAGAGAGGGAGTGCCTTTTCCCCAGTTAAAGAAAGAAAACGATTCCGATTCAAGGAAAATTCTAGGATTATAATAATAATTTCATGATATTATTTTATTATCATGGATAAAGACAACACATCCGAAGTACAACAAAATTCTTCTATTAATTCAGAACAGCATGATAAAGAAATATTAATAGAAGAAAAGAAGAAAAGATTTTTTAGGGGCATGAGATTATTAATAATAATCATCTCTATTCTTCTTGGTTCCGTTATTCTTTTTCTTGTATATAAAAAATATCTTTCTCCAAGAACACAGGTAGTCCATAGGGAAACCGATCCCAATACAGATATACAAATACCTATTGTAGAACAACCTCCCATTGTTGCGGAAAAGAAAATACATTATAAAAGCGATAATCTTAAATTATCTTTAGAGTACCCCAAAGAAGCAGTTATCATAGATATCTGGGAAACGCAGGGACAAACAAAGAAACTGGAGATTGTTTATTCTGAGAAAGATNNTATATATTCAGAATATCTACTTTTACTACAAATATAATTGATCTACAGGAAGTAGTTAAAGTAAAAAAAGAAGGATTGAAATCAGAATGCCCGGATACAGCAGTATTCTCTGAAACTTACAAGGGATCTTTAGGTCTGGGAATTTATAAAACGCCTACTCTGACTTTTGATGTTAAAAACTGCGGAAGGGATTATACAATCCACTATCTAAAGAAATTTGGAGTATTTTATTCTATCGAACAAGTGTACGAAGGAGATTTAGGTTATAAACAACTTAATAAAGCAACAACTCAAGAGATTATTGAATCAGTAGAGTTTTATCCTGAGAATGTTAAACCTGCCCTTCCCTACGATTTATATACAAATGAGAAATATAAAATATCATTTCAACATCCTAAATTTGATCCGAACTGTTGTAATATACCCGGAATAAAAGATGAATTTGGAGAAAAGCTTACTGTATTAGCGGATGGAAATACTTATGTAGATAAAGATAATTTTGATGGGATAGGTGTTTATATATATCAAACAAATAACAAAATAGGGGAAGATTTTAATAAATTTTTGGAAAAAAATAGGAAGAAATTAACAGATGATTATTTAGTAGTTAAAGGAAGTAATCCCAATCCCCAGGAAATTGAAATAAACGTAGGAACCAAAAAAGGTATCATGTTTAAAAATTATTCCTGGAGAGATATTACTTATATATTTGTTGATTTATCAGATCCAGAAAGAAATGCATTAAAAATCGGGGAAAATTATATAATGACTATTGCTGTAAAAAATGTATCGGGTCAGGAATTTGATCTGAAAGTTGACGAGATACTGAATACTTTTAAATTCCTCTAGATAGGATTGTCTGATTTATTCAGGTAAAATTATTTAATGGAAAGATACTCAGGACTTTCTGAATCAGAAGTAAATGAAAAAAGAAATAAATTTGGATTAAATGAACTTCCTACTCAAAAACCCAAAAGTATATTATCCCTAATCTTCTCTGTAGTTAAAGAACCAATGATTCTTTTGTTGATTGCAGGGGGATTAATTTACTTTTTTCTGGGAGAACCTAAAGACGCGTTTATCCTTGGTGTATCAATTTTTGTTGTTATAGGAATTACTCTATATCAGGAGAATAAAACCGAAAATGCATTAAAAGCACTCAGAGATCTATCAAGTCCCAGAGCATTAGTAGTTAGAAATGGGGAACAAATCAGGATAGCGGGAAAAGAAGTTGTTAAGGAAGATGTTGTACTTCTTCAAGAAGGAGATAGAGTTCCGGCTGATGCATTAATAATCTCCGAACAAAATCTATATATAGATGAGTCTCTTTTAACAGGTGAATCTCTACCTGTAAAAAAGAATTCCTCAGAGATGGGAGAAAAATACTATTTAGATAGGAAAACGATAGGGGATATAGATAAAAGCTGTATTGCTTATTCGGGAACTCTAATATCACAAGGGTCCGGGGTAGCAGTAGTTTTCAATATAGGTGTAAAAACTGAGCTGGGAAAGATTGGTAAAATACTTCAATCTGTTAAAAAAGAAAACTCACTTCTTAAAAAAGAGATTGATCAGGTGGTAAAGATATTCGGTATTCTTGGCCTTATTTCATGCATAACTCTGATAATATTTCACTATGCAGTAAATCAGCATATTCTCAATGCATTTTTAGCAGGAATTACATTATCTATGGCCATGCTTCCGGAAGAATTTCCTGTTGTACTGCTGATCTTTCTAACTTTGGGTGCATGGAGATTATCTAAAAAGAATGTATTGACCAGAAATAATCAAGCAATAGAAACATTGGGGGCTACATCTGTTCTTTGTGTAGATAAAACAGGTACTCTAACTTTCAATAAGATGGAACTGGTATCTATCGTATCGGGTAATGGGATAGTTAGTATAGAAAAAAATAATAATCTATCTCCCATAGAGGAGGAGATTCTATTCTATGCCAAATTAGCAGGAAAGAGGAATGCTTTTGATCCGTTGGAAAAAGAAATAAATAATGCATTTGAGAAAATATTCCCTTCCTCTCATTTTTCATTAAAAGATTGTCATCTTAAAAAAGAATATCCTATTACAAAAGAATTATTTGCTAAAACAAGAATATGGGAAACTCCCGAAACACAAAATGGCAAAACAGAAGATACATACTTAATAGCTTCAAAGGGGGCACCGGAAGCCATTATTAACTTGTGTGCATTAGATAATGAGAACAGAAAAAAGATAATGAAGTATGTAGCTGATATGTCGGACCGGGGACAGAGAGTATTAGCTGTAGCAAAGGCTGAATATAATATTCCTAAGAATTCAAACAGTACTTCATATCCTGAAAATATAACTAATCTTTCATTTAATTATCTAGGTTTGATAGGCTTTGCCGATCCAATTAGACCTACCGTTGGAAACTCAGTACAAGAATGCTACAAAGCAGGAATCAAAGTAATCATGATAACAGGAGATTATCCGGGCACCGCCAAATATATTGCATCCCAGGCAGGTATTAAAAATTATGACCAATGCATCACCGGAGATGAGTTAAATAAACTAACGGATGAGGAATTAAGAGAGAAGATCAAAGAGGTAAATATATTTGCCAGAGTAGTTCCGGAACAAAAACTAACTATTATTGATGCTTTAAAATCCAACGGGGAAATTGTAGCTATGACCGGAGATGGAATAAATGACGGACCTGCTCTTAAATCTGCACACATTGGCGTAGCTATGGGTGAGAGAGGCACGGACGTAGCCAGAGAGGCGTCTGATATTGTTCTTTTGGATGATAATTTTACTTCTATTGTATCTGCAATAAAGATGGGGAGAAGAATATATGATAATTTGCAAAAAGCTGTCTCATATATATTTTCCATACATATACCTATAGCCGGGCTTGCTCTTATTCCTACTTTCTTTAATTTGCCTGCTATATTTTATCCTATACATATTGCCTTTCTGGAATTAATTATTGATCCCGCATGCTCAACAGTATTTGAATCGGAACATTCTGAAAATGAAATAATGAGTAGAAAACCCAGAAATTTAAATAACCAGTTGTTTGGAAAGAACCATATATTAATAGCTTTTCTCCATGGTTTTACAATACTCTTAACAACATCTATAGTTTTTTTCATTACACATAAGATGGGTTTAGAAGAAAATAGTATCAGATCAATAACATTTGCTACTCTGGTTATGTGTAATCTATCTTTAATATTAGCCGATTTATCAAATACTTCTGTGCTGCAGAAATTCAGTTTACATAGAAATAAAGCATTCTATTTTATATCAGTAGGCGCTGTATTACTCATGGGTATATTTCTTGGTATACCATTCTTTAATAATCTATTTCATTTCTCTCCTTTAGATATGAAAGATATATTAATAGTATTATTCATGTCTCTTCTTTGTTACATCTGGCTTGAATTTTTTAAGATATTCAGGGTGAATACCGAAAAGTATAAATAATAATGGTGACCCTAAGGGGAACTGGTTTGAACCGCTTTTAGCTCATTTTGAGCAACTCAGGCTCATGTATGAGACATCAGAACAGGAGGAAAACGATGATTAATTCCTCACTGTTTGACGAGTTCACCTTCTACGCAAAGTTTACCAGAGATTTACTTGGCGCGCAGCGCGAAGTAATTATTGAAAGTCCTTTTATTACCGTTGATCGGGTTAACACTCTAATTCCGGTATTGAAAAAATTAGTTGAACAGGGCATAAAGATCTACGTATTCACCAGGGACCCGGCGGAACACCAGGAACCACACGCAAGCGAATCTGAGCAGGTGATTCAGTATTTTGAGAAGGTTGGAATCCAGACACTCATTTGCACCGGTAATCATCATCGAAAACTTGCTGTGATAGATAGGACAATACTTTGGGAAGGCAGTCTGAATATTCTCTCACAGAATAAAAGTCGTGAGATTATGAGGCGCCTTAAGGGCAAGGTGTACGCTCAAGAGATGATAAATTTCTTACGTCTTGAGAGGTTTATATAAATTTGTGATACACTTTCTGTGTCACAGGAGCAAATTATGATCAAAAAGATCACTGAAGCAGAAATCGAAAAAGTTATAAAAATGTTAGAAGAATCTGATCCCTCAAAAGCGACCAGAGAAAATGCGATTAAGGTGATCGAGAGTATGAAGCAGATGGCCGGCAGCGTTATAGACAGGATTGACGAGGATTTGAAAACCGGGAAGGTAAAAATTGATGAAACGGGTAAAGTAACCCGAAAGACAGATTAGAACGGCATCACTTCTTTAGATTTAACACCCAGAGCCTTTATTATTTTTTCCAAAGTATCGAAAGACGGATTTTCTTCACCGCGCTCAATGCGAGCATAGTAGTTGACGTGCATCTTAGCTTTATCGGCTATTTGCTGTTGCGTTAGTCCTGCCTTTGTACGAACTATTCTTATGTTTTTGCCAAATTGTTTTTGTGAGCCCATGTCTATATTATAAGTCGTTGGTAAGTATTTTATAAACAACTTAATAAGGTTTCTACAGAAGTCTTCAACATTGCATCAGTAAAACTATTGTTATTGGTGTTTTCAGGATGGTGGATTAAATTCCTGATATAAGTACACAAGGTTACTTTATACGGACCAGTTGTGGAGCCGTCTTGATTTACTTTTATATAGTCTATGTCTGCAACAATTCCCTTAGATGTTAAGAGTGTTTCCATTTGGGATTCACTGTTGGCTGAATTCTTGAATTGAAGATATCCATATAATTCATTATGGAATTCAATTGTTGGCAAATTGAAAGCATAATAGTTTATTTCTCCCCATGAAGGGCTCCAGGGAAAATGGCTGATATTGGTATCCGCAGCATTATCAATTGAGATTTCACCGGATTGGTTGTCCTTTGAAAATACATGCAAGGCTGCATTTGTTGTTAAACAATTTTTATAAATATATGGAGAGTGTGTAGATACAAATACTTGTGTATTTTTTGAAATATCGACCAAGTAATCAATCAATTTCTTTTGCCATGAAGGATGTAGATGCAATTCAGGCTCGTCAATGAGGATGATTAAATTAGTTCCCTCAATACAAAAATAGTGGTAGAGAAAAATAATACTAATAATAGTTTCAAATCCAGAGCCAAGTTTTGATACCGGAATTTGTTGTACACTTCCGTCGATAGGTGCTGAAAAGAACGAATTTATATAAGGCTCTAGATTATTGAAAATATCAAGTTGGATATTGTTATCAAAAAATGTTTTACAATCTTTATTAATTTTAACAAGTAAGTCATTGTCGAGATCGTTGTAGTAATTACTCATTATTTCATTGTTAACACCCAATAGCTTCTGTTTCATTTCTAGTTCTGCCTCGTTCTCGTCATCAAGTGACTGTATTTTGGAAAGTACTTTATAGTTCAAGTCTTCTATAACGCTGTCGAATTTTGTATTAAACATTCCTTTTGTTATATGGCGTGTCCTATTTTTATCGAAAAAAACCACTTCAATATTAGGTAATCGAGAATTACCCCATGGCATAGTAACGTCAGTGCGGAGTTCATAGTCTTTCGGGGTTTCTCCGGTGGATGGAAGAACGTAGTTATCAAAAACAACTTGATTAGAGAGGGACGATACACTTCTATCCCTTGTTTTAGCTTTGAAAGTCAAACCATGACAGTTGAATTTTCGTCTCCCATAAACATGATCAACTTGAAACGTATCTGTTTCAGCTTCAACAATAATTTCACTGTTAATATCGCTAAAGTCGTTAATTCCCAAGTTATTTTTGGTTTTTAATCTACTTTGAGTTAAAAATGAAATAGACTCCAAAACGGTTGTCTTGCCAGTTCCGTTCTCTCCAATAAAAATATTCAATCCGCTCCCTTTATGAACACCATCAGGTGAACTAAACACTATGTCATCGTCTTTAAAGCACCTGAAATTCTTTATTTTCAAAGAATTAATTTTCATGACTGGATTTTACTATATTTCTATCCTCTTATGGATAGATTATTTAAAAAATGCTCGGGATTCACGGGTATCCCATAAACCCTAACTTCAAAATGTAAGTGTGGTCCGGTAGCCCAACCTGTTTCGCCCATTGTGCCGATGGTATCACCAATGTGAACTTCTTGTCCTTTATATACATAAATCCTGTCTAAGTGGGCATACACTGAAGTGATATTATCTCCATGATCAATTATTATGTGTTTGCCATATCCTAAAAATGTTTCTCCGGCATAAATTACTGTTCCATCCATGAATGGTGTGATAGGATCCCCGATTTTTCCCACCGGATTAGCAATATCTATTCCTGTGTGAAATATTTGATATAAACTACTCTCACCAAATCTTAGTGTTATTACTCCAGTCACCGGCCATGCAATCGGTTTATGCAATTCAGTGACTACGGATCCATCTGCCGGATTTAGAACTTCAATCGTACGGGTGTTGGAATCAACGTTTACCAAAGCATCCGACACAATATTTATTCCCGTATGAGTCAGGATAATCACAGCTACCAAGGGCAGCGATAGTACCACTAAGAAGACAAAGAATACGTACTTAAGTTCTTTTCGGTACGACCAAATCGTAAATGCCTGAAATATGGGGTTCATGGAACTAGCGATAGATCTCCCGCGGATCTGTGGTCAGCAGGGGATGTTCTTTTTCTGAGGCTATTATTTTCAAAGCTACGTGGTTCTGATCAGCAATTATTAACGCTTCGCCCCTCTCGCAGGTAAGTAGGAAATGTTGCTCGTATTCACTCAAGTTGAATTCCTGTGCAACATTTTTTATTGTGGTAGTATCCTGCCGCATCAGTATTCTTAAAGCTGATTGTGAAGCGATAGCCCTGCCATATTCTTGGTGAAGAAAGTCATTGGCCTGCTGGGAAATTAACGTAACCCCCAAGTAATGTTTTCTGGCTCTTCTTACCAGTGCCGAGATAAACCTGGCGCTTTCTTCATGCTGTAATAACATCCAGCCTTCATCAATTACTAAGATTCTTTTTTGTGGGTTAAGCTTGACCTGAGCATGGACAAAGTTGGCAACAACTAACATCATGATCTGTCGGAGAGATTCGTCTAAGTCTTTGAGGTCAAATACAACCAGACGATTTTTAAGCTCGACGTTTGTTTGAGCGTTTAATACTGTACCCAGTGAGCCGGTTGTAAATCTTTCAAGCCGGTTACAGAGATCTTTTTGTTTTATTTTCTTAAGTTCTTTATAGAAATCAGACAATATTGGAAAATTCAAGTTGTCGTCGTATTTTCTCTTTCTAGTGCTATATCCAAATTGTTTATATGTCTGAATTAATGCTTTATCGACTACTGCCCGTTCTTCATCAGATAGCGATCCTACCATCAGAGAAATTATCTCGGTCAGGTCCTGAATGTGCTCGGCAAGTGAGTTGTTACCATTGAATGTCTTTATTGAAAAATCAAAAGGATTAATCTTTTCTTTTGAGGTCGATGAAAGCCTGATATAGGTGCCTTTAACCGATGAGGCCAACTGTTTATATTCCCGCTCCGGATCAATCACTATAACTTTTGTTTGCTGCATGAGCTGGCGCAGTATTTCAACTTTAGCTGTATAGCTTTTACCGCTTCCAGATTGGGCGAAGATAATCGAGTTGGCGTTGTTTAATGAAAACCTATCTACAATAACCAGTGAATTATTTGATTTATTAATCCCGTATAAAATTCCTGATTCCTGGACTAGTTCAGATGACACGAAAGGAAATGTTAGGGCAGCCGATGAGCTATCTAGGTTTCTTTTCTGGGCAAGTTGGTTGTCGCCGCGGGGTAATATGGATTGCAACCCTTCAAGTTGTTGAAAAACAGCTACTTTGGTATAAAACAGCCGCGAAGACATAACCGTTTCTAAGATCTTCGTAGTTTTATCCAGCTCAGTTAGACTATCTGCCATCAAGGTCATATAGATTGATACCTGAAAGAGTTTTTCCTGTCCCCGCTGGATCTTGTCTTTGAGTTCAATGGCCGATTCTAAAGGATCGGTAATTTCCGAGCCTATGACCTTACCGGCTTTAAGCATGGTGCGCTTGGTTGATTCCAGCTCAGTAATCTTCCGGTTGAGTTTAGGTAGTGCCAACAACGGATCCACCTGCTCAATGTGATAAGAGATATCAATGTCGTGGGAGAAGTTGATGAGTATGTTGAGCCACCCAACTGAAGCCACATAGGGATAACCGGAGATAAATAAGGTTCGAACAAACCGATCACCGATTTGTAGGTAGGTTGCTTCTTCGGATAAACCTGAATAAGAAATTAAGTCTATCTGGTCCTGTTCGCCAAAGCTAAACCCGATGGACTTTTTAATTCCGTTAGTCTTTTTTCTTCGCCTGCGGCGAAGCGTCTTTAATTTTTTTAAATTCAATTGCATTTTCTTAGACATAATTTTCATTAATTAAAAGCTCTATTGTTTGACCCTTAAGCTCCTGTGTTTTAATTTGCGACCGGTTGTAGAAGCTGTAGAATAGATCAAGTATTTCTATACTTTCAAGCTGTCTGGCTTTCATACCCAGCCGTTCTATACCTTTAATGATTAGGTCCCGGTTTAATGCTAATTGTTCTTTAACCAAGCCAAAGTCGTTGTCTTCCTCGGCTGTATAGGGAATTACAATATAAAAACGTCTGGAAAGAATTTTATTGCCGGAAACCAGGTTCTGAATAAACTCGCAGTAGTTATCGATCTGATTTTTATAGACTGCTTCATTTTCTTTGTTTTTGGTTTTAGCGATATCTGCCACATAATTGTCAATATCAACCTCACGGACCCGGATCAATATTTGCAGTTTGGTAGTTAGTGAGTTTAGAAAGTTTTGAAACGACTCGATCATGACATCCTGTTCATCTTCACTTTTCAATTCAAAGTTGACCGAAGATGTCTCCAGCACCATCCGGTATTCATTGTTTGGCAAGACTAAAATCCTATCCCTAACTTCTTTTATGGCAATCTGTTTGCGGGAACTGACTTTATTTAGTGATTTTTTCAAAAGCCACATTGAGCCCTCCTTTCTTGTCGGTTCTAAACCTAACATCAAAATCTTTGTTATGGATTAGTTCTTCAAGCTGAATAAGCATGGGAATCGAAATACTGGGTTTCAATTCGTCCGAGGAGTTTTGCGCTTTATCGACCTTAGACACTTCGTTTTTCTCTTTAACGGTTATGGCAAGGTCACGGTAACTAACGTCGTTTTTATTAAACACATAGTATTTGGGGCGAATGTTGTATTTAAGTAAGATCACAATCCAATGAACCACGAGTTTTCCTTTAACCCGGATAGCGAGAGTGGTTGAGATAATCCCAAAGGTAAAAATTAAAACAACTTTAACCCAGGTGAGTATCATTGTTGGCGGTAACACCACAAAAACAATGGTGGCGAAAAATACCGGAGCTAGCAGAATCAGTATTTGCGTCAAACTGAAATTTCCGGCAATTCTATCTTCAACGGTTGTTATTTGTGCGGGGATAATCTGTGTTCTCATGCGTTGACCACCTTTCTGGGAGTTTTAACCGCTTCTTTTGTGGCAGAATTTTTGGCAGCTTTAGAAGAGTTGTCAGTACTTATAACATTAATAATTTGTGTTCCCAACTTTCTAAATGATCCGTTATGTGAGGTATACATGACCATCTGCATCATCAATGCTGGAGTTTTAATTAGCGTAAAGAACAAACCAATGGCTACAGCTATAGACACCAACGAATTTTCGGAGTGATCTGGCAGGGCTAAAAATGATCCGGCTAGCTGGATCATGACTACGTGGATAAATACTATGAATACACTCACAAAATAAGTTTTGATGGCAATTGAGGCAAAATCGGCAAAACGAGGTAGTGACCAGAGTAGAAAAATAAAGGGTGATAGAACCGCCCCCAAGGCAATGCAAATCAACCGACTGATATACATAAGCAGTAGTACCACTGTCACGATCAGAAATAGAACTAAGAATATGAGAATAATCATGGGAGTAGCCCCGGATATGAAAGTAGAAGGATTGATCGCATCCACGATAAACGCCCGGTTAAGACCCCCTGTAGAGTCCAGAACTGCCTTCACCAAGGCATTACAGGCAACTACGACATAATCGAATAAAAATAGTGAGGTGTTGGCTGCAAGAAATGCTAGTCCTAACCGCGGAAGAATTTGCTTAAGGTCTACCTCGTCAAAACCAAAAGTAGTCGCACTCATAACCTGTAAGCCTGTTAAGGCAACGACTAGCACGAATAAAGTGTCGACAATACCCACACTGACCAGCCAGAAGTTTTTGATGACCGAATTGTTGAGAAGCGATGGTGTGGTAGTTAAAAAGCCAATAACTCCGTTAACAATAGGTTCAGTGGCGCTTTCGACGATGTTTTGAATAAACCCACCGATAGCGTCAATTAAAACTTGGGTTAATCCTTCACTCGGCTCGGCTGTATTAATATTAATGACTTCTACTGCTTGCTG
Organism: candidate division WWE3 bacterium UBA1397; assembly: GCA_002305205.1. GTDB lineage: Bacteria > Patescibacteriota > WWE3 > UBA101185 > UBA10185 > UBA1397. Next base: position 13,597 of record DBQJ01000025.1, read on the forward strand.
ATTACTTCCCAAATCGGTTGGATTAAGTGAGCTTTTAAAAACTGATACGACAACATTGGCTGACAGTACCAGTACTAAGCCGATCAACGCATTTCTAAAGGTATTTTTGGCAGACTCTAACGCTTCAGGCTTTCCGGTTGAAGTGATGTAGGTATAGCCGGATTTAATTAAAAAAAAGACCGCTGCTGCGGCCGCTATGAGCGTGATGATTTGTAAGGTGTTATTGGTGAAGTTAACTATTTCAGGGCTGGTTTCTTGAGCCAATACCGGAGTTGGGAAAATGAAGAACGTTAATAATATTGCCAATAATAGCTTTGGTCTGTGCATCTATTTTATTTCAGGCAGGAGTAAATTATTGCCCGGCACCGAAGGCAGAAGTGGCCAGTTGGGAAACAACGTTTGACAGTACAAATGCTCCCAAAACAACTGTCAGGCCGATGGCAGAGTACAAAATAGTCTTTTTAGACTTATCCAATGCTTCCGGGTTACCGGAACTGGTGATATACCCAACCCCACCCCATACAAAAAAGCCGGCTGCAACTAAGCCGGACAGGGTCACGAGAACTTGGATAATACTTTGAATAAAGGTCTGGATCTTGGAAACATCCGCAGACTGGGCATAGACCGGAGAAGCAATTAGTAAAAAGGCAATAAATGCTGTTTGTGTGACTATTAACTTTTTCATTTCCACCCCCTCTCGAAAGTGAATAAATAATAGGGCAGAAAATTTACAAAAAAAGCCGCCGTGAGGCAGCCAGGTCAAGAATTATTTGCACAATTCTTGTACTTGATTATATAAAAGAAGCGCAGAAAGTCAACGATGTACCTTGAGGAAACATTATTTTAATCTGGTTTAAGTTCTTGGCGAAATATTAGCAAATGTTATAAAATGTGAGGTAGTGCTATGGTTGAAGACAAAAACGAGGAAATATCAAAGCTTCTTACTCTACAAGAAGCTTGCGAAATTCTAAAGGTCCATCCCAATACATTGCGCCAGTGGGACAATAAAGGCATCTTAAAAGCTGTGCGGATAGGAGTTAAAAAAGTTAGAAGATATAAAAAGGAAGACTTAGAAAAGTTTATTACTGAAAGTAGAAAATAATATGTCTAATTTTATAACTAATAACGAAACGACCGACTTAAAACACCGTTTAGTGGAATTAATTAAGAAAAGTGAGGAACTTAAATTTCTGGTTGGCTTCTTCTACTTTTCAGGGATAAGAGAGCTTTACGATGGTCTAAAATCTAATCCCGATACAAAAGTTAAGGTTCTAGTGGGATTAAATATAGATAAACTTAATTTTGGTTTAATTGAATCTGGTAGTGATGAAGACGCAACAGATGAGGAAAAGGTATATAAGTTTTTTGAGTCGATAAAGAGATCATTAAACACAGAAGACTTCGATACAAAAGAATTTTATGAACAGGTACGTTTCTTCGTTGAGCTTATTGCTAAAGATCGGCTAGTTATACGTAAAACATATAAGCCAAATCATTCAAAGCTTTATCTTTTTAAATTGGAACAAGAACAGGCAGTTAAAGAACTTTTTATTACAGGCAGCAGTAACTTAACAAAAGCTGGTTTGACTACTCAAAACGAATTCAATGTTGAAATTAGCAGCTATGGCTTTTCTGAAGCTCAAGACTATTTTGAGAAGCTTTGGGGTGAAGCAGTAAAAATTACTGAATTTGAAGAAATTAAAAAGAAGTTAATAGAAGTTATTGAGAAGGAGACTTTAATTAAAGATATAACTCCGTTTGAAGCTTTTTGTTTAGTTTTAAAGACTTATCTTAATTCATTTGAAGAAAAGGAAATTAGTGAATCCTTGATTAAAACACTCCAAAACCACGGCTATACACCGTATCAATACCAATTAGATGCTGTAAAACAAGCATTATCTATCATTGAAAAAAATAACGGAGTAATTATTGCGGATGTTGTCGGTCTTGGCAAATCTATTATTGCTTCAAGCATTGCTAAGCAACTAAAGAAACGTGGTATTGTAGTTTGTCCTCCAGGTCTTGTTGGGGATAAAGGAAGAAGTTCCGGTTGGAGAAAGTATCTGGGAGAGTTTGGACTATATGATTGGGAACCTTACTCCAGAGGCGATCTTAAAGGAGCTCTTAAGTTTGTAAGAAAAAATAAAGACATTGAAGCTGTAATTATAGACGAGGTTCACTGGTTTAGAAATCAGGACACCGAAAACTATGAGCTTCTCAAAAACATTTGCCGAGAAAAGCAAGTTATCTTGCTTACAGCAACCCCTTTTAACAATCGACCTGGGGATATTCTTTCACTTCTCAAGATGTTTATTACCCCGAAACAGTCTTCAATAACCTTAGAGAGTAACTTGGTAGATCAATTTAAAGGTTTTAAAGGTATGTTTGATAGGCTGGGTTATATAAGAAAGAATTGGAACTCTACTAACGAAGCTAAAAGGATAAAGGCACAAAATTATTACAAAGCATTGTTTGAGGATGACAAGATTGATTTAGGTAAGGTATCCGATAGAGCAAGGTACTTAGCAAAACAAATCAGAAATGTAATTGAACCAGTCACAATTAGACGAAACCGGTTAGATTTGCAAAATCACCCTAATTACAAAGAAGAAGTTAAGGAGTTATCTAAAGTAGCTGACCCCAAAGAATGGTTTTTTGAGTTAAGCCCTGAGCAATCTGAATTTTATTCTGAAGTATTAGAAAGTTATTTTGGAGATCCAAGTGAAGGTGGAAAGTTCAAAGGAGCCATCTATAGACCCTTTGAATACGAGAAGGGATTACGCGCGCTTAATTCCAGTGAGGCTGAAGAAAAATTAAACCAGGACGACAACAGGGCCTTCCAACAACAAAGAAACTTATTTGATTTTATGAGGAGATTACTAGTAAAGAGATTTGAAAGCTCGTTCGGTTCGTTTGAGCAAAGCATTAATAATTTTAAAAGGGTCACTGAAAAATGTCAGATTTTTATAAAAAATACTGGCGAATATATTCTTGATAGGTCTCTTCTTGAAAAAATTTATGAATTCGATACAGACGAAATTGAGAAGTGCCTAGTCGAGTATGAGGAGAAGATAAGTAAGGGTGAATATCCTAAAACTCATAAACGGTATTTAATAGCTGATTTTAAAGATAAAGATGAGTTTTTAAGTGATATACAAAACGATATAAATTTGTTTACAGAAATATTATTAAAACTTAATAGTTTAAACCTTGTTAAAAACGATCCCAAAACTGCCTGTTTGTTAAAGAATCTGGAGCAGGAATTCTCAAAACCTCTTCACAACGGAGAGCCAAAGCGAAAAATAATCATATTTACAGAATATGTAGATACAGTTAACTACCTTGAACCTGTCCTAAGAGAGCAATACAAAGACAAATTGCTTGTAGTAGCTGGTGACTTACCCACCTCAAAAATTGCAAAAATCAATGCCAACTTTGATGCTTCGTATAAAGATCCTGAGAACGATTACGACCTTCTACTTACGTCAGATAAAATTTCAGAAGGGTTCAATCTCAACCGAGCTGGGATGGTTATTAATTACGATATTCCTTGGAATCCCGTTCGTGTCATACAGAGGCTGGGGCGTATTAATCGTATTAGCAAGAAAGTATTTGATGAGCTTTATATCGTAAACTTTTTCCCGACCGAGAAGGGCGCAGAGTTTGTTAAATCCCACGAAATTGCAGCAAATAAGATGTTTTTAATTCATACCGCTCTTGGAGAAGATTCAAAGATATTTGATGTAGATGAAGAGCCGACACCTTCTGCATTATTTAGACGTATCCAACAGAACCCCGATTCCTTAGAAGAAGAAAGTTTCTACACAAAAGCACTCAAAGCTTTTACTAAAATTAAATCCGACCACCCTGAACTTATAGAAAACATTAATAATTATCCACCACGTATAAAGGTAGCCAAGCAAAGTAACGAAAACGAATTACTAGTCTTCTTTACAAAGGGAAGACTTTACGTAACTTGTGCTAAAACTGATCAGGAAGACATTAATCCTTACTATTCAGTTTTTGAAGACGTTTTTGAAAAGATATCTTGTGAATATGATGAAAAAACTCTTAATTGGAACACAGATCAATTTTGGAAAACCTATCAAACAATACGTGACTTCAGAGACTTTCGCCCAGGTAGTGTGAGCGAACAAAGTCTCGAGCAAAAAGCATTAAATAAACTAGACAGCCTCATAAAAGATAAAACTGATCAATTGATGCCCTATAAAGATTTCTTAAGAACGCTTAAAGCGGATATTATTGGATACGCGACACTTCCAGAATACACACTTCGTAGGATTATGAACTTTAAACAGTCTCAAGTATCAGAAATTCAGACTTTAATTGATGAATTAGGTGAGGATTACCTTATTAAAGAAAAAGGGAGAATTAAGGACCAGAAGAAGGAAATAATCATTGCAATTGAAAATAAAAAGCTATGAATGATGCAAAACAAATCCTTGATGAACTAATATATGATTTCTCTACTGAAAAATTTACTCGATTCTTCCGTGAAAAAAGTCAAAAGTTTTTGCCTCGTGAGGAAGATTTCTTTAACTTTAACGATGATAATTTTGTAAATGGGACCAAACTAGGTGAAATTAACTTTAATGAAACAGACAGTCTCCTTGTTTGTACTTTTCAAGTCACCAAAGATTTATCTGAAAGAGCCGGGAAAAAAGCTCAATACGAAAAAGCTAAAGGTATCCTTAAAACCACAAGTAATCAAAAATATTCTGGTGGCATTTTTATTTTTTATGATTTATCCGGCAATTTCCGATTTTCCCTCGTTTATCCCGAGTCTTTAGGGATTAGAAGACAATGGAACAATTTCAGAAGATTTACTTATTTTGTAAGTCGTGAGTTTACAAATAAAACATTCTTGAAACAAATTGGTACCAAAGACTTTACCAGCCTTGAAGAAATAAAAGCTGCATTCTCTATTACTGCCGTTACAAATCTTTTTTACGACGAGTTTTTCAAAATATATGACAACATCGTAAACGAAACAAAACAAATTAATAATATTGAAGATGATAATACAGCACGGGACTTTGTTTTGCTTTTTACTATCAGGACGATATTTTTAGGTTTTATTCAAAAGAAGAAATGGATTGGTAATGACGAAAAATTCATTCAAAGTTTTTATCAAGAATATAAAGATAAGTATTCTGGCGAAAATGAATTTTATAAACGATGGTTGTCTCCTTTATTTTTTGAGGCTCTTAATTCTTCACCGGGAAGAAAAGTCGCATATGGAGATAACGAGTTTTCAAGAGAAACTGAAGAAAAACTTCAAATGGCTCCATTTCTCAATGGAGGACTTTTCAGGCAAAAGCAGGGCTACGATAATAATGGATGGTTAATATCTGATTCGTCTGTTGAGACATTTTTTAACTTTTTATTCTCACACAGCTTTACAATAGAAGAAAATTCTCTTGAGGATGAAGATTTACAACTAAACCCGGAGTTTTTAGGAATAATTTTTGAAAGACTAGTTAATAAGGCTGATGGGGCTGTTTATACCCCAAGACCAGAAGTTGATTTGATGTGCAGATTGAGTTTGGTTAAATGGCTTCAGAAGAACTCAGAAGATAACATACGACCCGAAAACCTGTATGAGTTATTTTTCAGGGAAAGTGAAAAAGAAGAAGATCAGAAAGAAGGTAGTTTTTCTCAAAAAGAGGCAGAACATATACTCGAAAAACTCGAAGATTTATCTATCTGCGACCCGGCTGTAGGTTCGGGTGCTTTCCTTGTAGGTATGATGCAAGTACTGGATGGTGTTGAGCAGTCACTTCGTAAACGCTACCAGTTAAACGGCAAGAACTTGTTCGAGAGAAAGAAAGAAATTATTAAAAGTTCCCTTTACGGCGTAGAGATAAAAGAGTGGGCCGTTTGGATATGTCAATTGAGACTTTGGTTATCGCTTTTTGTAGACGCTCCCGACGAGCTTAAACAGTCCCTAGACCCTATCCTACCAAGCCTTGATTTCAAAGTCCGACAGGGCGACTCCCTTATTCAAAGGGTTGGTTCAAAGGCATTCCCTGTTTCGGGACATAACATTGCTATGAGTAAGTCTGTTAAAGATAAAATTACCAAATTAAAAAATCTAAAGCTTCAATATTTTGATAATAAATCGGAATTTAAGGATTGGGAGCTTAAGGAGCGAGAGCTCGGCGTATATGAGGAAATTCTTACAAGCGAAATAAGTGATAAAGGAAAGGAGTTGCGCATACTTAAAAATTCAAAACCAGCAATAACCCAGTCCCTATTTGGTGATGATCAACATGAAATTGAACAAGCTGAATTACCACTTGACCAAGAAAAAGTACAAAGACTTGAAAACGAAATTAGAGAGCTTCAAGAGCAGAAAAAAATGCTTAGAAACGGTGGTAAACCACTAGTATGGAGCATCGAATTTGCTGATGTTTTCGGAGAAAAAGGGGGCTTTGATGTTGTAATTGGCAACCCTCCTTATGTTAGACAAGAAGATATTGCAGATCCATTAGGCAAAATTAAGGATAAGAAATTATACAAAGGCTATTTGCAGGACATGGTGAAAATGGATTTTCCCGATTACTTTGGACCAAAAACGAAAATCAATGCTCAATCAGACTTATATACTTATTTTTACATCCGGGCACTACGGCTTCTTAACCCCCAAGGTATTCACACCTTTATCTGTTCTAATTCCTGGCTTGATGTGGGTTATGGCGTATGGTTACAAGAGTTTTTGTTGGCTAGGTGTCCTGTTGAATTAATTATTGATAATCAGGCAAAGCGAAGTTTTGAAGCTGCTGATGTTAATACCATAATTTCAATAATCCACGCTCCTCAGAAAAAAGTTGACGACAATCACCTCACAAAGTTTATAGCTTTCAAAAAACCTTTTGAGAGTGCAATTTTTACTGAGAATCTTATTGATATTGAGAACGCGAACGAAGTCACTACTAACGAAACATTTCGAGTTTATCCAATAAACAACGAAGAGCTAAAGAATGCTGGAACTGATTTTGAGGAAGGTAAAACAATTCAAACGGGGAGTTATGTTGGTGATAAGTGGGGTGGAAAATATCTGCGCGCACCAGATATTTACTGGAAGGTTATTTTAAAAAACAGAAGTAAATTTATACGATTTAGTGATGTTGCTCATTTAAGAAGGGGCTTCACTACAGGAGCTAATGACTTTTTTTATCCATCTAAGGATGTAATTAATCATTGGAAAATTGAAACGGAATATTTGGAACCAGTAGTGAAATCACCACAAGAATGTAAGTCGTTATTCATAAGTATTAATGATTTAGAAACACAAGTATTTGTATGTAATAAAACCAAAAAAGAACTGGAAGGATCAAATGCAGCTAAATATATTGAATGGGGAGAACATGAGAAAATTGTTATTAAGCAAGGAGGAAATAAAGGTCAAACAGTTAAGGGCTACCAAAACCTTGAAACAACAAAAACACGTTCACTATGGTACGACCTTGGGATACACGAATACTCCCAAGCAATATGGGTAAAATCCGTAAATATCAATCACCTTCAATCAGTACTTGCCTGTAATGCTTTTGTAGATCAAAGATTATATGAGGTCCTTTTCAAAGAAAACATAAGTAACGATATAAAGGCAATAATGTTAAACAACTCAATACTTTATATGTTCAAAGAAATTGAGGGTCGTTCTAATATGGGTGAGGGTGTTCTTGATACGGCTGTTTACGAAGCAAAAAGAATACTGTTAATTGACCCGAAACTTATATCATCAAAATCTGTAGTAGTGTCTAAAACTTTTGTGGGGAAATCTGTATTTGAAGAGTGTGGAATTGATCCTAAATCCGATATTCCTATTGAAAAACAGGATCCTAAACCATTACCAGATAGAGCTGAATTAGACAATATAGTTTTTGATGCAATTGGTCTTAGTGAAGAAGAAAGAAAGGACGTATACCGTGCGGTTTGTAGATTAGTGTGGAATAGAATTAATAAAGCTAACAGCGTGTAAAATATGAAATCTTTTAAAGAAGCAGCGAGAATAATACTCGAAAAGTCAGACAGCCCTTTGCACTATAGAGAAATTACGAAAAGAGCAATTGACGAGGGCTTAATTGATTCCGATGGGAAAACTCCTTGGGCTACTATGAATGCGCAGTTAGCTATGGATATTAAAAACAAGGGTGAAGGATCAATTTTTGAAAGGTCTGATCCAGGACATTTTATTCTCAGGCAAAAAGTTACGCAAACAAAGACTGTTACAGCAAAAACCAGAATTGTGAAACATACAGTTAATAAGAACTTAACCACTAAACAAAAAGGAGATATTGCTGAGGCTAGAGTAGCTGAATTAATTACCTTATATGGCGATGAAGGGTTATCCTGCTATAGACCAATCAGCGATGATGAAGGCATCGATATTATCGTCAAACGACGTGGAAAACTCGATGTTGTCTATGTTCAGGTGAAGTCGACATATGGTTATAAAGACAGAGGCTTTGTTTCTGCTGTAAAAGAAAAGACTATTGTAAACAAAGAGAGGATGTTGATTGTATTTGTTTATTTTGACTTATCTGAAGGTGATCTATTTGATCAGGTATTTTGTGTACCAGCACCCGATTTTCTTAAATTAACGTATAACGATGCCAAGAAAGATGGTAACCGAGTGTTTACAGTAGGACTAAACAATCCAGATAGGTCGAAATATGCCGAATTTATGATTGAAAAGCGTGAACTAGCCAATAAAATTATTGAATTAATGGATAAACTATAAAAATGAGTGATTACTATAACTCAAATAGATCAACAAAATATTGTTACCAAAAAGGCTCAAAGCAACCTTTTAAACTGAGTCGGTCTAAAATTGATCTCTTTTTAGAATGTCCCCGTTGTTTTTATATTGATCGTGTCCTTGGTACAAGTAGGCCACCCGGGTTTCCCTTTGCGCTGAATAGCGCTGTAGACAAGCTTTTAAAGCAAGAATTTGATATCCATAGGTCAAATGGCAAGAATCATCCACTTATAGAAAAGTATGGAATCGATGCTCATCCGGTTGCTCATGAAAAACTGGACGAATGGCGCGAGAATTTTGTGGGTGTTCAGTTTTTACATAAACCTACCAACCTGTTGGTGTTTGGTGCAATCGATGATCTTTGGCAAAACTCCAAAGATGAATATATTGTTGTCGATTACAAATCTACAAGCAAGAATGAGCAAATTACCGAGCTGGATAAGGATTGGCAGGAGGGATATAAGCGACAGATGGAAGTGTATCAGTGGCTGCTCCGCCAAAACGGCTTCAAAGTATCAAACACGGGTTATTTTGTGTACTGCAATGGAATAACTGATGATAGAGCATTTGACGCAAAATTAGAGTTCGAGGTCACACTCATTCCTTACGAAGGCAACGACTCTTGGATTGAAAAGACGCTTAGTGATATAAAGGCGTGTTTAGATAGCGAGAAAATACCTGAACCCGGACAAGATTGTGACTACTGCTCATATTCCACTGCCAGGAGTGAATGTGAAGCAAATTATAAGCCTAAGCTTTTCTAACAACATGGATTACTTCGGAAAATTAGCTTCAAAGATAACAAGTAAGTGGAAAAATTTAAAATCAAGGTTTAAGGCTTATTTTAAAAAACTTTTGTTCCCCGTTTACTTTTTTCCCGTCAAATTAGTTACTTACACTGCATATTATATTGTTAATTTTTCGATAAAGTTTGTTATAGCTTTGATTAAGGTCATCATAGACTCTATCATCTTCCCTTTCAAAAGTCTTAAAAATTTTCTCAAAGCTATTTTTATTTCTGCGGTAACCATTTATATGGTTGCTTCACTTTTTGTAATTGCAGATTACTTACGGACTCAATATGGATTTTATGATAAGTTTTTATGTTCATTTGGTGTACGAGAAAACATTCAAAACTCTGTTGTACGGGTAGTTGGAGGCTACTCCGAGGGAACAGGCTTTTTTATTGCTCCCGATCAAGTGATTACCAACTTCCATGTTATTGCAGACGAACCCAGCCCCAAAATCATATTTCCTGATGGTGATTTTGTAACACCGGTAAAAATTGTTGGAAATAAAGAAGTCGACTTGGCAGTACTTTACACCGAAAGAAAATATCCTAATTTAGTTATGCCTTTACCAGATAGAATTGGATTTCGTGAAGACGAACCATTAATTTCGGCTGGATATCCTTTGGGAACCGATCTGACAGGTAAAGCAACTGTTTTAAAAGGTAGATTTATCGATTTTCGTAAATCGTCTCAAATGCCTATCGGGTATATTCAAACAGATATAAGTTTGGTTAAGGGTATGAGCGGAGGGCCGTTGGTAGACCAATGTGGACAGGTAGTAGGAATTAATACTATCAGCCTTGCTGGGTTATCCCTATTTATTAATGCAGACTGGGCAAAGACAATTGTTCCGGATTTTACTGATCAGAATATTTCAAAAATTAAAGTCGATCCTACTCTTTCACCGGAGGCCGCCGTGGAAGCTTTTTATACTTATCTAAAGGCAAGACGTATGGAAGAAGGATTTTCGCTTTTAAGTCGTGAGTACCTCAAAAAAACCAATTTTGAAGAATGGACAAACAGGTTTACAGATATTCTTGATGTTAATGTAATCACTGCTAAGCCGCATGAAAACACGAGTGATACTGCTTTTGTAAAATTCTCAACTAAAAATTGGAATAATGGTGAGGTTAATTATCATTACTATGAGGGAACATGGACAACAATAAAAGAGGATGGGGTATATAAAATGCTAGAGAGCTATATTCTTGAAGTTGATAATCCAGGATGGGATTGGTTTTATCAATAATAAGTTACTATATTTTTCAGGGGTTAGGTTTATTTCACGAACTCCACATCAATACCAGCGGTTTCACAAACCTGCTTTAAGAAATTATCACGATCGACACGAGTTTTATAATTGTGAGTCCTGTCGTTTAATTCAATTAGCTTTACTGTTTGTAATGTTTGTCTATCCACCAACACGAAATCGATCGTTTTCTTATTTATCTTATTCCAATAGGTATAAAAGTTTTTCTGATCTGTAGTATTGATTATTCTATCTAACGCAACTTGGCAGAAAATATAGTGGTTTGTTCCATATTGCTGTTCCAATTGTCGAAAATACTGTTGTTCATGGGGAGTTAGTATTGAATCTTTCTTTTTATAAGGAAGTTGCTTCTGAGAACGTTTCTCTAATAATGTTTTCAATATAACAACTACTAAAAGAAATCCAATTGAAACAAGTAATATAGGTAGACTTGGCCTGATAGCTTCGAGCATATAGATAAAGTATAGCAATAAAAAGGGGTCTTACCCCTCATTTTGCAAGGGTTTACGTTTCACTTCAATAAACTGCGCTGCGCTTGCCCTTGCAAAACTTCACCCCGCCTTTGGTTTCACCAGGTATGGGAAGCATGAGCATGCTTCCCAAAATTAATTTTCCGGGAAGACCAGAAAAGGAGGTGAAACGAACATGCAGCTCTTAACCAAAACATTATTAAAAAGATTCGCAGAAGTGGGCAGGCAGGAAGATATTATTGATCCGGTAGTGGTGGCTAAGTTTTTTAATCCAACCGGAGCCGGTACTTGGTATGCTACGGAATATGATCCGGAAAGCAAGATGTTTTTTGGTTTTGTCTCAATATTTGGAGACTGGAACGATGAGTGGGGTTATTTCTCATTAGCAGAGTTGGAAGGCTATCGCGGTAGGTTTGGATTAGGGATTGAGCGAGATTTATATTTTGGAGAAAAGCGGATAAGCGAAGTAGCGCCACACGCCAAAAACTAAACAGTAAACAACCTCAGATATTAGCCCTCTGGGGTTGTTTCTGTGTCTTCTAGTGCATTAACCCAAAGATTTGACCCGGTAATGGTTAAATAAAAATCAATATCAGCCTGTATTTCTTCTTCCAGTTTTTGAGAAATATATTTTTGTAAATAGGCTTTCATTTCTTCGTTAGGACAAAGTAATAATATTGACGGAAACGGGTGGCCTGTTTCCTCCTGCCAGCGGTTCGAGTCGTAATACTCTATAAATTGCTCGATGCGTTTTCTTAAAATAAACCGGGGTGTACCCTCATCAACAATATCTAAAAAGTAACGCTTGATAGTTTTTCCCTTTTCTTTGGCAATATAGGCGTCTGGGCGGTTGTAGGGCAAATAATAATGGGTGGACAGGTCGGTTTTAGTGAAAAAGTACAGTCTCTCCTTATCAGAAGCATTTAAAAGCTTAAGGTAGAAGTCGGCCAGCGTGAGACAGTGATCTATAAACCGTAGGGACCGGGTCTTTTCTCGATAAATTCTTTTCTTCAGAAGCTTTTCATCAACTCCGGACTCTCCGGTGATGATCTGCCTGCTTTTTGCAATCAGATAATAAATAGCAGGTTTGGTGTTTTCCTTGAGCTTGGTGGAGTACTGGCGCCCGATAATATTTTTGTCAGTGAGGTCTTTAAGCCAGACATTGATTGTTTTGGAATCTTTATGATGAAGAAGTTGTTGAATGTGAGAACGGTTTAAGAAGCGGAATCGATAGAGATAGATAAGGATTTCAAGTTGTTTTGGTGTAACTTTAGGCGCCATAGCTTTTTAGCTTGTGGCAGGAAATATCAAACCTGACGAGATTATATCACTCCTCCCCTTATTTATAAGGGTATGTAGGTAAAAGAGAAAACACGAAATGCCGATGTATAGACCTATTATATATGTATGTTTACCCCAACCGGCTAGGGTAATAGTGCCCCAGGATTTTCCGATCTCTTAATTGATGTCTTAGAGGAATTTCGTGAGATGTTTTCCGGTTGGTTTGATTTTTCTTTCCATTCATGAGCGTAAAGCTTTCGTGAGGAAGCGATCACCTTTTTTGTTTTATCTGAACTTACTAGTACATTGACGGGAACAGTCACACCTGAGAATGGTTCTTCTGGGTTTAAGGCTCCAAGACGCATATAGAAGTGATATGAAGGAAGGCTGGCAATTTCACCCTGCTCTACATATGGTCTGAATTGGGGTAGTATCATCCTTTCATCCTCAGGGTTTGCCGTCCTAAAACAAATAACCGTGCCAGTATTAGCGAGCGTAACATTTACTAGTGACGTTTCTTCCAGCTGCGAGGTAGTCTGATGAGCAAGAATGGCATTTAAGCGGTATTTACGGGCTTCTGACAGGATCTGGGCAAATGCCGGTGTGGCAAAGTTTTGGAACTCATCAACATAAAGATAAAAGTCCTTTCTTTGATCTTGCGGCATCCTGGCTCGTTTTAGTGAAGCCAGTTGAATTTTGGCCATAACCAAAACCCCAAAGACACTGGAATTATCCTCACCGATCTTACCCTTTGAAAGATTGCATAACAGGATTTTACCGTTGTTAAGCACGTCATCGAAATTTACCGTGGATTTAGGTTGTTCTAAAATCCTTTTGGCCGTTGGCGAGAACAAAAACCTTCCTATCTTATTAGTAATTGGGGAAATCATCTTTACCTTTTGATAGTCTCCTGCCTTAGCAAACTCATATTTCCAAAAGTCTTTGAGGTTCTCATCGGTTAAATGTCGAATAACAGACTTTCTATATGAAGTGTTTATTAGCAGTTTATAAACGGTAAATAAGGTGGCATCCGGTTCTATAAAAGCCGTGTGGATGGTGTTTCTTAAGATGTACTCCATACGAGGTCCGGAATACCGGTCAGTGTAGATCTTGTGGAAGATAGAAATAATGCTTTCGGCGATAAACTCTTTCTCCCGAATCGCTTCGTCGTCCGTTAAGCCGGGAGTAAGCTCCAACAGATTAATTCCCATCGGATGACCAATATCATCCGGATTAAAGTAAACAACATCTTCTATTCTGTTATCAGGAATTATTGATAAGACCTGATCGGTTAAATCACCATGAGGATCAATTAAACACAGACCTTTGTTGTTCTCCAAGTCTTGCTTAATCATCGACAACAGCATGGTCGATTTGCCGGTACCGGTTGCCCCCAAGATATATACGTGGCGGCGTCGTTCATCTAAAGAAAGACCTATGGGTGTGGTTGTGCCTCCGTATTTGTTTTCCGCAAATACAATATCCAAAGATCCTGTCTTTTTAAGAGACAATGGTGCAGGTAGCTCTTTGCTGTGTTGTTTTAATAAGTCTTCAGTCTTAGTTGTTTTGGTATAGGGAAAGTGAAACAAATCCGATATTTCCGAGGTCGAAAGAATTGATATATTGAGTGGTCCAAGAAAGCGGTTCATAAATAGCCAATGCTCAAAGGTATGAAGTATCCTTAGTCGTGCATGTTTGACTAACCTGATTGATTGGTACTCAGCATTGGCAAATGACGAAAGAGCTGATATGAAGCCACGCTCACGGCGTTTAATTTCTTGGGCATTATTGCCTGTCAAAATCAACCTCATGGAGGCAGCAAATAACGGCTGATCTAGTTTATGTTTAATCAGTTGTTCTAACTCTTGCTGATAAGGATTGCTGGTTATATCCTTTGTCGTTTGGCTTAGGTTTAAAAGTGGTCCCTCGTTGCCTCCTGAGGCTATAAAAACAAATAAGCCAACAGGCAGTAGTAGTAACTGAAGCAGAGGCTTAATAAGCCAACTAAATCGCTGTAGGAGGGGTTTGTGTAATAGGTTACTTATGTTTGTCGACAGATCCTTCCCGGAGTAAATCAAACTCGAGATGTAGCCTATTTCCGGCTTCTTGGACTTGTTAAGAGGTGAAAGAACTAACTGAAAGCCTACCAACTCACTCTCATCAAGTTTGGTCATACTGCCAGTTAAATATGCGATAGGATCATGTTTATCAAGAGCAGCCTGTTTTCTTAATGGAAAAGCAAAATGCTTAGATAAAGCAAATTCGACGGTTTTAGCAAATTTAGCATGGTTGTCCAAAGGTAAATAGTCGTCTATTTTTGTTACACTTAACCCGGGTAAATACGATAAAAGAGTCTTTTTAAGCAGTTCTGCATCGTCTGCACCAACCCGAACTAGATATTTAATCCCGTCTTCTTTGGTCGAAACTATTTCGAAAGCATAATTTTTGGCTACATTAAACAGTCGTAATAACAATGTTTGTTGTCTAGCAAGTCCATGAATAACTGAAAATAATTGCTCGGTAGTATATGGGTTTTGTTCCGTTACTCGTAAAGGTTGAACTTCCAAAAGCGTTTGTGGTTCTTTTGATGCCCGATATAACAACAACAGGCGGAAAGCATGGTAGATAACGATAAATAGAAGGGTAAAAATCAGCAAGTAGGTCAAGAGAGGCAGGAGAAAAGAAAGATTAGAAAGAAAGTGTTGAGCATTTAGTTTGTAGCTTAATAGTATCTGTTCTAAGTTGATCATTATCCAGCCTTACTAGGCAGGATTACTTTGGAGTATACAGTAAGTCCTATAGAGCTGCAATTTAGTGAAGGATTTCACTTGACAACTATCCGTATATGTATATATACTAACCATATAGGGATAGTTCATAAGATTTGGATATGGATAAACAAATACTAAAAAATCAGACGAAAACTTGTGATACGAAGACTCAGGATAGGGTAAATAGTTCCGACTTCCCAACACCACCTCAACAAGATCAAAAAGACATTGTTTCAGAAATGAAATTTCTCGCAATAACCTGGCTTGATGACTATGAAAAGATTGTTTTTAACGGTAAAACAATTAATGAGTTGTTAAATCAAGAAAGATATGAATAACGCTGCCCATAAGCTTAATAATAAAAAAGAAGCCGTACTTTATTTAAGAGTTTCTACTGAGGAACAGGTAGATAACTTTTCCCTGGGTACTCAGGAGGAAATTTGTCGCAAAGAAGCTTCTCGGATGGGGATGAAGATTGTAAAAATTTTCCGGGAAGAAGGCAAATCAGCCAAAACTATCAACGGGAGACCTGAGTTGGTTGAGATGCTTAAGTTCTGTCGCCAGAATAAAAAAACATTAGGGGCAGTGTTTGTTTACCGCCTCGATAGACTATCAAGAAAGACTGCAGATTATTTATCCATTAGAAAAAGTCTTATAAGCTATCAAATTCAGCTTATTTCTGCATCAGAGCCTACTGGCACTTCACCTACTGATACTCTCCTGGAAACCATACTAGCTAGTTTTGCCCAGCATGATAATGATGTCAGAAGCGAGCGTACTAAAAACGGTATGCACGCCCGTTACATGTCGGGTCTCATTACTCGCAAACCTCCACTAGGTTACAAAATGAACGAACAGAAAATACCTGTTAAAGATTTAGAATCTTGGGACAGGGTAAAACAAGCATGGGATTTGATGGCAACCGGCACGAAAAGCCTAAGGGAGATAGCAATAATCATGAACAAAATGGGCTTAAGGACAATCTCTCGCGGAAAATCATATAAGCTCAGAACTCAGACGGCACATAAGATATTTAGAAATAAATTTTATGCTGGTATTTTAACATCTCCCACATATAAGGAAGAGGTAAAAGGTCAACATACTCCCATGATAACAACGGAGCAGTTCTATCGGGTTCAAAACATCTTAGAGGGCAGGTGTGTCAGTAAAAGCAAAGTAAGTGTTAAAAAATCTAGAAATAATGAAACATTCCCTTTGCGAAGGATTGTTAAATGCGCTGAATGTGGCACGGGATTAACTGCCGGGTGGAGCAAGGGTCGAAGCCAAAGATATCCGTACTACCGCTGTGCACACGGCTGTAAAGGGACTTCTATTCGAGCAGAGAAGCTGGATGAAGAAGTTGTGGAATTACTACGTTCAATTACTCCCAAGAAAGAGTGTTTAGAGTTGTTTACTCAGTATGTTATCGATGAATACGAGAATAGACTCAAGAACCTGAAGAAGGCTAAAAATGCAGCAGATAGTGAAATTCAGAGACTCAAAGATATGAGAAAAGTGTTGGTAGAGAAAAACATGATGGGTATCTATACCGACGAGATCTTTATGGAACAAAATGCGCTTATCGAGAAAAAATTAGCCACGGCTGAAGTTGCTAAGGCTGACTCAACATTAGAGAAATACGACATTCGCAAGTTGGCAGATTTTATAAAAGAAACTCTTTCAGATTTAGGAGAAACGTATAAAAGATCTACTGTACCTCAAGTAAAAGCGTTATTTGGTTCAATCTTCCCTTCGGGGCTCTCTTACCACCAGGACGGTACATTGAACCACCAATTAAACCCAATGTATCAAGCTATTTTTGCCTTTGATACACAAGGCGTCTCTTATGGTGACCCCACGGGGACTCGAACCCCG
>DBQJ01000006.1 GCA_002305205.1 candidate division WWE3 bacterium UBA1397
TCTAGTTTATCGGGTACCTCCCAGTTTCATATCCTCTATTTGATTCTGAAAATGTATTTGGCATGATTAAATTGTAACCTCAACTAAGCCAGGACACAAGAGATCGGTTTTACTCGTATATAACTCTAGAGGCGTTCTGACCATGCTTACCTTTAAATTTCACATCTAGATTTCTTAAGGACAAGTTGCTTAAACGCAGACCATATATTCTTTCTTTGGGAGCTATAACCCTAACACCTAAACGCCTGTGTAATTCTTCGCCAATAGAGAAATCAAAAATATCCGACTGCGCAGCATCTTCTGTAGTTTTACCTGTGGAGCAAGAGTTAAGAATAATAGTAGTGTCATCGGATAATAAAGGTTTTATACCCTTTTCAACAACAGAATCCGTTAAAACATTCGGTGTTAAAGCCCCTAGAAATGCCTTGTTTGACAATCGTATAGAAGAACGCGTCCCATGCCCACCTAAGAATACAACAGCAGGCTTTGACGAAACTCCTGAGTTAGTGTTTCGTGTAATGTAACGTAATAAGTCATAACAACTACCTGCTTCGTATATAGTGAAAGAAGCATCTTCAAATTTATGAAAAAGTTCACCGTAGAACTCCATATCCTCATAAAAGGCACCCACTTCATCAATTAAACCATTTATTATCCATACGGAATCTCGTGTTTCAGGTGGATAATGTAATTGCCTCGTAAGCATTTCAACAGGGTATCTACCATAACAGCAAATTCCAAACTGGTTATGTAACTGCAGTGCACTTTCTACCCCTATATCTCTCAGGCAAGTAACATTTCGCATTAAGTTTTTTGACGTTTCACCTGTACTAAATATAGTTCTATACCATGTACTCAATACCATATCAGGAATTTCAGCTATGTCTGGAAAAAGAGCTCTTATTCTAGATAACCAGACACCGGAATCCAAGCCTTCGAGGTAATAATCTAGGAGATTCAAATCAGTAAAGTTTTTTTCGATATCAAGATGCTCACCTAATTCACTTAATAGGGACTTAATGATAGGGGCGGGGGTCTCATTGGAATTAAGAGCGTTTAAATACATACCCTTTGAATATCTAAAGGCACTTGAAGACGGCAGAGTGCTACAGCTGTGCAACCACACTCTATAAGCCTCTTCAGACGTTTTTGTGTCTCCATATTGATACAAGGTATCCGATAATAACAGCACATTAGCTACTTCAGCTGGTATGAAGTTTACTAACATTTCATATTTCTCATATATGAAGGTCTTATCCGTTTCAAGAATATCCAGAATTAAATCTTGCATCTGACTGCTATTTTCAAACAACTTGCTTTCAACAACCTTGCCAAGTAAGTCAGCATATTCTGGAAATAGGGTGCTATCCGATAGAGCAGTTTCAAACAAAGCAGAGTTACGTGATAAATAAGTGCACAGCGAAAGACTAGAAGTTTTCATATCCCTTCCCGATAGAGCTCCCTCAATAAACACCTTAGCTCCTTGAAGTTTTTCTGCGGCGACCTTCCATTCAGTATCGTTTATCTGAAAATTATTCCCGGGCAACGATTCTTCTTGGGGAACTAGTGTGCTAATACTTTCACCTGTTTGCATGTTTATATTATAGCTAATATATCTCATTGTTATAAGTAACAGTGCATATGCTTTGAAGAATTAAGCATAATCAGGTATATAAACCAGTTCTTTGCAGGTGATAAAATAGTTGCAAACGTCGTCTGCTATAGTCGACCATTAAATTATCCAAAATCATCTTACAACAGACAGGTATTTAATATACATTCTTTTAGCTAGTTCTGTACTAATTAAATATCCAATAAGAACAAGTAATACTAATAGCAATTTATCAAAAGAAGGTACTATAAATTGAAATAATTGCGTCCCTAGAGTTGTGAAAGGTATAAATATTGTTGCTAAGGCAGCTATTATTGTTAAGAATATGATAGAGGATGAGGGCATATTTTTAACTTTAAAAAGCCATTTTTTAGTTCTTATTGAGTATATTAGAATTAATTCAGTTAATATACTTCCTATAAACCAATATGTTTGTAAGGATTTTTCCCCTTCACTTCTAAATATACTAAAGAATACAAAATCAAATATAGTACTGATTAACCCTAAAACAGTGGCCATTAAAAGAATATCTTTTATAGAAGATTTCTTAGGGTTTTTTATATCTTCCTGATCTACATTATCAGTTGCTATCGATATCATAGGAAAATCAGAAAGAAGATTAACCAAAAGTATTTGTACAGGAAGCATGGGTAAGTAATCAATAATTAAAGTTACAAAAGCCATTGCATAAAAATTGCCAAAATTAGAAGCTAGCGTAGCCTTTATATAGTTAGTAACATTAATAAATGTTTTTCTTCCTAATTCTATTCCGTCAATAATAGATTTTAAGTCAGGTTCCAGTAAAATTATATCTGCAACTTCACGTGATACATCCGATGCTTTATCAACTACTATTGATACACCGGAAGCTTTTAAAGCCGGGCTGTCATTTATACCTTCGCCCAGAAATCCGACCTTAGCATTTTCCTGCAGAATCTTTATAAAATTATATTTTTGAACAGGAGACATTCGAGCAAACACATTTAATTCCTTAGCAGTATTTTTCTGATCTTCTATACTTAATTTTTCAAATTCATCGCCTGTAATCCCATCATTATTATTCTTAACTAATCCAAGTTTACTTCCTACTGCCAATGCTACCTCTAAGCTGTCACCGGTAATAATTTTTGTACTTATACCAAGATATTTTGCCTTACTTAGTGCATCATATGTACTTTCTTTAATAGGATCTTCAAAGGATATTAATCCCACAAAGTTAGGATTGTTTTCCTCCTCGTTAACTGTATATGTATTATTTAATATATCTTTCTTTGCTATGGCTAGTACTCTTTTTCCTTCCGTACCCTCTTTTATTATCCATTTCATTATTTTTTCATTTTCAGCTGATGATAAATTCCTTATATGGGGGAGTATGGATTCAGCAGATCCGCGTATGATTAGAGTATTTTTATCTTTATCCTTAATCAATACGCTATTTCTTCTTCTGTTGGGGTCAAAAGGTATTTCAAATATTCTTTTAATATTTTTAATCCTATCCATATTCTCACTACCTATTTTATTTAGAATTGCTATATCAAAGGAATTATTTGGTGTTCCCTGAGTATCTAAAGATGAACATGCATTGATACCTAACTCTAGCAATTCTGTGTTGTTACTAGAATAAATATTTGAAACAGTAAGTTTATTCTGAGTAATAGTTCCTGTTTTATCCGTACATAATACTGAAATATCCCCCAAGTCCTCTATAGCAGATAGTCTTTTAACAATAACCTTTTTCTGAGCTAGTTTTTTAGCTCCTAAAGATAGTGAAAAGGTAGTAACAAGAGGCATTGCTTCGGGTATAACTCCTACAGCCAATGCAATAGAATATATAATTAGATCAAATATTGATAATGTATCTTTAAATATTAGATGAACAATAAACACAAGTAATAGTGTTATTACAGTTAAAAATAGGATGAATTTAGAAAACTTGTTTATCTGAACTTCAAAAGGACTGATTTCTTCAATCTGAGTTGCCAGTTTTGATATGTTACCAAGCTGTGTATTTTTTCCCGTAAATATTACTACACCGAGTGCTTTACCCTCTACTACTGTGGTTCCGGAGAATAATATATTATTTGCCTTATATATATCATTTCCAGAAATTCTAAGTTGCCTGTCTTCTTTTCTTATGTCTATAGATTCACCCGTTAGTGTAGATTCATTAACAGTAATATTATTATTTCTAACTATTCTTATATCTGCAGGTATAATATCACCTGTTTCCAGTACAACAATATCACCCGGTACCAGTTCTCCTGCATCAATAGTTGCTTCTTTTCCTTGCCTAATAACAGTAGCTCTTTTATTGGCGAATATATTTAGATATTTAATTGTTTGTTCGGATTTATATTCCTGATAAAAACCGAGGAATACATTAATGAATACAAAAAATAATATAAATATTGTATCCAAATATTCGCCTAAGATAAAAGTTATTATTGAAGCAACTATTAATAAGTAAATGAAGGCTGATTTAAATTGTCTTAGAAAAATACTAGTAATAGTATTATTATTTCTTTCTAGAATATTTCTACCGTATTTTCTTAACAGTGATTTAACTGTCTCATTGTCCAGTCCGTTTTCTATATCAAC
>DBQJ01000017.1 GCA_002305205.1 candidate division WWE3 bacterium UBA1397
GTCCAGTCCGTTTTCTATATCAACTTTAAAATATTTCAATACATCCTCGGGTGATAGATTGGTAAATTTGTCAAAACCCATGTATAAATTTTAAAACTTTGATAAATAATTACTAGTATATTAATATTGAAATGACAATATATGAAACTTGCAACTAGTTTAGATATCATGTAAGTTTAAAAATACATATTATGAACACTCTACGTCAGAGAATATATTTCAAACAAAACGGAAAGGCATTAAAGACAGTAAGTTCTTTATATTCAATTAGAAATGAGAAGATCTCTTCCTTGTATGACGGAATCTTCGATACACCCCTACCCAAGAAAAATGTAAAGGAAGTATTAAAAAACATGTATATATCATTAAGCGATATATATAAATCCAGATCGTTCTTTTATTTATCAATGACCCTTATATTCACCACAATAACTATTGTATTATATTCATCGTATAAAAGAGCAAATAGTATAAGTATAGACAAGGGGCAATACTCTATATTCTCAGCCAAACCACTCACGCTTGATATATCAGAACAAAGTATTTATGCACAGGATTCCAGATCTCAAAAAATAAATGAGGTATTTAAAATATATAATTGTCCATTAGAAGGTATGGGGGAGGTATTTGTTAGGGAAGCAGATAAATACGATATACCATGGTGGCTTACAGCCTCTGTAGCTTTCCAAGAATCAAGCTGCGGTAAAAACACTCCTAAAATTGATGGAGAGGAATCTTACAACGCTTGGGGTTGGGGAGTATATGGCGATACAGTACATACATTTGATAACTGGGCCAGGGGAATTGAAACAGTATCAGAATACTTCAAAAATAAGTTTTATTCAAAAAATATAACTGATTTATGTGAAATAATGAAAACATACACACCTCCATCCAATGGATCCTGGTGTCAGGGAGTAGGTCATTTTGCTGAAATATTTCAAAATTTTAAAACACCCGCCGAATTATCAAGTAACCTATAGTACTTGCATACAGAACGGAATTACTGTATAATCCCTGTTTATGCGTATTAAATCAGTCTTCCTACAATCAAATATACTGCCTTTATTGGCGGCCATAGCGTTAAATATAACTGCTAATAAGGTTGGTGATAATGTCTATAGTGACGCCTTTGCCAAAGAGTTAATAAGATCACAGAAAGTAGAAAAGGTAGTAAATTTAGAAAAATTTTTTAAGAAAAACAATTCTCCCTTAGTAAATCATTCTGAGACATTTGTTGAGGTAGCTGAAAAATATGGATTAGACTACAGACTATTGCCTGCAATATCCTGTATGGAATCATCTTGCGGAAAATATCTTATTGAAGGTTCATATAATCCATTTGGCTGGGGTATATACGGTACAAATGCTATCTATTTTGAGGACTATGATGAAGCTATCGAAACAGTAGGAAAAGGATTAAAAGATAATTATTTAAGTAGAGGGTTTGACACACCTCAGAAGATAGCACCGGTTTACACACCTCCAAACCATGTAAATTGGTTAAATGGCGTAACATACTTCATGAACAGTATAGAAAATATATCTGATAATAATGATTCGAATGATGCTTGAGATATTAAAACAATTTGAATAATAAGAAGGCCCTGGGTAACCGGGGCTTTTTAATGCTTTATTTCCGTAATATTTGTATAATCTACATGCTTTATTTATTTAATTATGGGTGCGTGGCGGAATTGGTATACGCGTACGGCTTAGAACCGTATCTCCAAAAGAGGTGAGGGTTCAAGTCCCTCCGCACCCACCAGTTTATGTTAAAATGATTGAATTATGCAGATAAAAATAGAAAAGGAACCCAAAAATACAATAAAAATAACTATCTCTATAGAGAATAGTAAGGTTAAGGAGGAGTATGAGAAGGTCGTAGGTGAAGCAATAAAAGAAACAGAGATAGATGGATTTAGAAAGGGAACTGCTCCTAAAGAAATGGTAATAAACAAAGTAGGGGAATCAAACCTTCTGGGTAATACCCTAGATGCTCTTCTTAAAATAAGCTATCCGCAGGCATTAAAAGAAAACCATATATATCCTGTATCTAACCCAAAAGTAGAGATAAAGGAATTCGATATGAATAAAGACTTGGAATTTACCGCACTTGTTGCAGTAAAACCCGAAATAAAAATAGGTGATTATAAAAAGGAAATAGATCATAAATACACAGAATATAAAGAGAGAAGAAAGAAAGAGAACGAAGAGAGGTTAAAAAAAGGAGAAAAACTGGATGATTCACATATACACATGGGGTCAAACGAAATCATTGAAGCTCTTTTAACATCATCGGAAGTAGAGGTATCAGACTTATTAATTGAAGAGGAAACAGACAGGTTAATTTCTAGATTAGTAAATCAAATACAAGCTGTTAATTTATCCATGGATACCTATCTAAAATCACAGAATAAGACATCAGAACAACTAAGAAAAGAGTATGAAAAGGCTGCTGAGAATAATATAAAAGCAGAATTTATACTTAATCACTTAGTAGAAAAGGAGAAAATAGATGTTGAAGAAAAAGAAGTAAACGATATGATATCTGCCATAGGAGATGAAACTACAAGAAAGCATTTTGAGGATCCTATTCAAAGACTTTACATAAAAAGTATTCTGCAGAAAAATAAGCTTATTAGTAAATTAATTGAAGAAACGGAAGGAGAAAAACATGAACATTAAGAAGAACATAAATAATACATTAGTTCCTATTGTTGTTGAAAAAGAAGCAAGTGGAATGGAGAGATCGTACGATATATATTCCAGGCTTCTTAAGGATTTTATAGTATTTGTTACAGGTCCTATAGACATGGCTGTGGCAAATACTTTTATTGCTCAGCTATTATTTTTACAAAGTCAGGATCCGGATAGAGATATTAGTGTATATGTTAATTCACCCGGTGGTGAGGTATATGCCGGTAGAGCAATGTATGACACAATGAAGCATGTTAAAAACGACATAGTTACTATAAATGTAGGGTTAGCAGCATCAGCAGGAGCGATGATATTATGCGGAGGTACTAAGGGAAAAAGATACTCACTGCCAGGAGCATATACAATGATTCACCAAGTATTAGGAGGTGCGGAAGGGCAGGCAACTGATGTAGAAATAGTTGCAAAACATATGATAAAGCTTAAAGAGCAGTATGCGCATATAATTTCTGAAGAAACGGGACAAAAATACGATAAAGTAAAAAAGGATATTGATAGAGATCATTGGATGGATGCAAAGGAATCAGTCGAGTATGGAATTATTGATAAGGTATTAAATCCTAAGAAGGGAAGTTCTAAATAGTATAAATATAAAGGGGCGGTTAGCTCAGATGGTTAGAGCGCCACATTGACATTGTGGAGGTCATTGGTTCGATCCCATTACCGCCCACCATAAATATTTGGCTTCTAAGCCGGAAAGGATAGAAAATGACAGGATTTTCTATAGATCTAGAAAAAGCTACTAAAGATAATAATTATTTTAGAAAAGTACTATATACAGCTCCCCACAGCCAGCTTGTACTTATGTGTCTAAAACCAAGAGAAGATATAGGTATGGAGGTTCACGATAAGGAAGATCAGTTCTTCAGAGTAGATGAGGGAGAGGGAAAAGCAATATTAAATGATACAGAATATATTCTTAAAGACGGGTATTGCGTAGTCATACCAGCAGGTACTATGCATAATATATTAAATACATCAGAAGATAAGGAATTAAAGATGTATACAATATACAGCCCCGCTCATCATCCGGATAAAACAGTTCATGAAACAAAAGAAATTGCCATGCAGCATGAACATGAGGAATAACTAGTTAGATAGAATCAATATCTAAAGAAGTGGAAATATTGTATTCACCTATACTAGTTCTTATTATGGACAAAGATACTGCTTCTGTACCTATCTTTTGAGCAATATCTCCGATTAACGATCTTATATAAGTACCAGAAGAGCATCTAACTGATATTTGAATACACGGGATGGTTTTTAACCCCGCATCTGTTTCGATATCCTTATTATAGTATTTGAGTAATTTGATATCATATATTTTAATATCCCTTTCAGGAAGATTTATTTCACTAGCTTTTATTCCTTTCCTGGCTAATTTATATAATCTTTGTCCTTTTATACTCAAGGCAGAATATATAGGAGCTTTTTGTTTGATATTACCTATAAAACTTTTGAAAATATCCGATAAACTACTTGATGATAATTTTTCTCTTAGGTTATTCCAATTATCCTCCGACGTTATTACTACTTCTGGGATAAATTCCAGATCATACGTGTCTGTATAAATTCCAAATCCAATATCCGTAATATAAGTTTTTTCTTTATTCAAAAATTCTTTTTGCTTCTTTGTATCTTTATCGGTTAATATTATC